>JALRCA010000001.1 GCA_023257515.1 Aeromicrobium sp. | reverse complement strand
TGGGACACCAGAAAAGACCCCGACGGCACCATCTGGCTCAAACCACCAGACGGCGGACCCTGGCAGACCAACACCCGCTGGCGACCCTAGGAAGCTGGGTCAGCGACCCTCACCCGCGAACGAACGCCCAGGTCCGGCAGGCGGTCGGCGTGCATGCGCTGATCCGATCGCGCTTTCGCGACGACCGCCGGGTCGACATCCACGAGCGCCATTCCCTCGCCAGTGTCGACCTTGTCGACCACGCGGCCCAGCGGATCGAATGCCGCCGTCCCGCCCACGAAGCCGTGCGGTCGGCCCACGAGGCCGCTGAAGACGACGTAGACACCGTTGTCGAGCGCCCGGGTCGCCAGCTGGAGATCGCGACGACGCTCGCCACCTGGGAAGTACGCTCCGCTGTTCACGTAGACCAAGGCGCCGTCGCGGGCAGCGGCGGCCGCGTGCTCCGGGAAGTTCGCGTCGTAGCAGATCGAGACGCCCAGCTCGACGCCGTCGACCACGACGGAAGCGCCACCGGACCCCGCCGTGAAGAACGAGGGCTCAGGCGGGTGCAGATGCTGCTTGACGTAGACCACCGACGTCGGCGCACCGGGCCGAAGCAGGAGCGTCGCCAGGTGCCGCCGGTCGCCGTCCTCGACGACCGACCCGAGGAGCACCACGACCGCATGCTCCTCGACCGCTTCCTGCAGGGGCGCGAGCCAGGTGAGGTCGTCGAGCCGCGGCCCCGGTGCGTCGAACCGGTCGACGTCGTAGCCCGTGGTGAACGCCTCGGCGAACACCACGACCCGAGCGCCCCGTCGGGCAGCTCGACGTGCCCACGAAGCGGCCGTGCGGACGTTCGTCCCGATGTCGCCGGGGACGGACTCCGCCTGGATGGCGGCCACGAGCAGCATCAGCCGAGCTCGATCTGGCGCTTGTAGCCCTCGTGCGACGCAGTGAATCCGAGCCGGTCGTAGAACCGGTGGGCGTCCTCACGCGCCTTGTCGGACGTCAGCTGGATCAAGCTCGCGCCCCGGTGACGTGCGTACGCCTCGACCCAGTCGAACAGCGCAGCGCCGAGACCCGAGCTCCGCTGCGAGGCGGCCACCCGCACCGCCTCGACCTGGAGCCGCCGCGCTCCCCCGCGCGACAGGCCGGGGATGAGCGTGGTCTGCAGGGTCGCCACCGGCTCGCCGACCTCGTCCTCCACGACCGCGAGGTACTGGTTCGGATCGTCGTCTATGTCCCGGAACGCGTCCAGGTAGACACGCTCGTCGCGCGACTCGCGCCCCCGACCCAGCACGTCGTCCGTCAGGAGCGCGACGATCGTCGGCACGTCCTCCTCGCGAGCACGTCTCACCCGGTAGCTCCCGCTCGCGAGCTCGATGGCCGAGGGCGCGGTCGAGACCACGATCTCGAGGCCGTCTCCCCGCCGCCTGAGCGACACGTGCCTCAGGTCCTGGACGTGCACCCCGCGCGTCGGGCGATAGGCGACCCGGGCGGCGCCCACGGTGATCACGAACGCGCCGGCCCGGTCCCCTGCCTCGGCACCGGCGTCGGCGTCCTCGACCACGACGGCTCGCGATGCGTCCACGCCGAGCCGTCGTGCAGCCGCGCGGTACCCGTCCGGATCGGGCTTGCCCTGCGTCACGTCAGCGGCGGTGACGCGGACCTCCGGCACCGGGAGTCCAGCCGCGGTCATCCGAGCCTCGGCCAGAGCCGGCGGAGCGCTCGTCACCAGCGCGACCGGTGCTCCGGTCGCCGCGACGGCGTCGAGCAGCGCGCCCGCGCCCGGCGTGGCCACGACCCCGTCCGTGCGCTGCTCCTCACGCGCGGTCAGGTCCGCCACCACCTCGGCCTGCGCGGCGTCGTCCAGGTGCGGCAGGAAGCGGGCGACGATCGCCCTGGCGGGGCGACCGTGGGCGAAGTCGAGCACGGCCGCGGCGTCGAGCCCGTGCTCGGCGGCCAGCTCGCTCCACACCGCCTCGACCACGGCCACGGAGTCGACCAACGTCCCGTCCATGTCGAGGAGCAGTGCCTCGAGCGGGACGACCAGCTCGTCGGCGCTCGCTCGCCGATGCGAGTCGGCGGCAGGTCCGAGATCGGGCTGAGCACTCATGCAACCATCGTGCCTCAGCCAGTCGCGAGCTTGACCGCCAGGATCAGCATGACCACGGCGATCGCCGCGTCAAGGCGGCGCCATGCCGTCGGGGACTCGAGCCGTCGGCCGAGCCACCTCGCCCCGTACCCGAGCGCCGAGAACCACGTGAGGCTCGCTACCGCGGCACCGAGCGCGAACCACCAGCGGTCGTCACCGTGGGTCGCAGCCACCGAGCCGAGCAGGAACAGGGTGTCGAGGTAGACGTGCGGGTTGAGCCACGTGAGGGCCAGCGCGGTGGACACGACCGGCGCCGCTCGCGTCCGCACCAGCACAGCCTGGCTGCCAGGAACCGGGTTCGGGGCATGGACCTCGGGACTCGATGTCATGGCCCGGCGCGCAGCCAGGAGGGCGTAGCCGGTCAGGAACGCGGCTCCTCCGAAGCGCGCCACGTCCACCAGCCACGGAGCCGCGTCCACGATCCGTCCGAGTCCCGCCACCCCGAGCGAGATCAGGACCACGTCCGAGCACGCGCAGACCGCGACGACCGCCGTCACGTGCTCGCGACGCGCTCCCTGCCGGAGCACGAACACGTTCTGCGCGCCGATCGCCACGATGAGGGTCAGGCCCATCGCCAGGCCGGAGATCACGGTCGTCACGTCCGGAACGCTACGCACAGATCGTCTTCAGATCCAGCAAGGATTTCTCACGAAGCATTAGCATCACTTCATGCGGATCGACCCCGACCTGGCCCTGACCGTCGCCGCCGTGCTCGACGAGGGCACGCTCGACGCCGCTGCCCGCCGACTCCACGTCACACCGTCCGCCGTGAGCCAACGCGTCAAGGCACTCGAGGAACAGGTCGGTCAGCGCCTGCTCGTGCGCAGCAAGCCGGCGCGCCCCACAGTCGCCGGGCGCGTGGTCGCGCAGTTCGGCCGTCAGGTCGCGGCCGCCGAGCACGACACCGCTGCGACCCTCGGGCTCACGACCGACGGCGCCTGGGCGCGGATCGCAGTAGCCGTCAACGCCGACTCGCTCGGGGCCTGGTTGCTCGACCCGCTCGTGCGCTTCGCCGACCGGCACCCGGTCGAGCTCGACCTGCACCGCGAGGACCAGGACCGCACCGCACGCCTGCTCGAGGACGGCACGGTCGTCGCGGCCCTGACGTCGCGCTCCGAGCCCGTGCCCGGCTGCCGGGTCGACGCACTGGGCACGATGCGGTTCGTCGCGATGGCGGCGCCGTCGTGGTGGCGGCGCTGGGCACCGGACGGCATCACGACGACCGTGCTTGAGTCCGCGCCTCGGATCGACTACGACAGGGACGACCGGCTGCAGCGGGACTGGCTCGTGCACCACGGCGTCGACCCTCACCGCGCCCCTCGCCACCTCGTGCCGTCGACGCACGACATCACGCGCGCCGTTCTCCGTGGACTGGGCTGGGCCCTGGTCCCGGCCCAGCAGGCCGAACCGCTCGTCGAGCGCGACGAGCTGCGCGCCCTCGGGTCGCCCGAGGTCACGACCGAGCTGTTCTGGCAGTCCTGGAAGGATCACTCCGACCTGCTCTCCGCGTTGACGGAGGAGGTCGTCGTCGAGGCGCGCCGCCGGCTCAGTGACGCAGGCGCGCGACGACCTGCTCGGCGACCTCGGCAGGACTGAGGTCGTCGGTGTCGATCACCTCGGCCCCGACGATCGGCCCGCGCTCGGCCTGCCCGTGGCCCTCGTCGACGACGGACTCGAACGCCGCGCCCTGCAGTCCACGCAG
>JALRCA010000271.1 GCA_023257515.1 Aeromicrobium sp. | reverse complement strand
AGGCCAGCTCGAGCTTGTCGAGGAACGCCTTCTCCCACGCGAGCAGGCGCTCGTGCTCGGCGTACGACTCCTCGGTCGTCGTGTAGACGAACATCTCGACCTTGTCGAACCAGTGCACCCGGATGATGCCCTTGGTGTCCTTGCCGTGCGAGCCGGCCTCCTTGCGGAAGCAGGGGCTGAACGCGGCGTAGCGCAGCGGCAGCTGCGCCGGGTCGAGGATCTCGTCGGAGTGGTAGGCGGCCATCGGCACCTCGGAGGTGCCGACGAGGTAGAGGTCCTCGCCCTCGATCCGGTAGACGTCGTCGGCGGCCTGGCCGAGGAAGCCGGTGCCGTCCATGGCGCGCGGGCGCACCAGCGAGGGGGCGATCACCTGGGTGAACCCGGCCTCGCGGGCCTGGTCCATGGCCAGGTTGACCAGCGCCAGCTCGAGCTGGGCGCCGACGCCGGTGAGGAAGTAGAACCGGCTGCCCGACACCTTGGCGCCGCGCTCGATGTCGATCGCGCCCAGCAGCTTGCCGAGCTCGATGTGGTCGCGCGGCTCGAAGCCCTCGGCCGCGAAGTCGCGCGGCGTGCCGACGGTCTCGAGCACGACGAAGTCGTCCTCGCCGCCCTCGGGCGCCTCGGGCGAGGCGGGGTTGGGCAGGGCCTTGAGCAGCGTCGTGAATGCGTCATCGGCCTCGGCCCGGGCGGCGTCGGCCTCCTTGACCTTCGCACTCAGCTCCTTGGTGCGCGCGAGCAGCTCCTGCTTCTGCTCGCCCTGCGCCTGGGCGACCTGCTTGCCCATGCCCTTCTGCTCCGAGCGCAGCGCCTCGAAGGCCGCGATCGCGGAGCGTCGATGCGCATCGGCGTCGACGAGCGCGTCGATGGCCTCGGGCGACTCGCCGCGACGGACCTGGGCGGCTCGCAGGGACTCGGGGTCGTCGCGCAGCAGGCGTGGGTCGATCACGGCTCCACACTAGCCGCGGACCACGACCGACCGCCCCGGCCGGTCAGGCGATCGGCGTCGACGTCGGCTCGACGTACGGCAGCTTGTCCTTGACCTGGAACGAGCGCGTCCGCGACGACGTCGCCCGGGGGTCGGCCCGGTCGCTGATGATGAACCAGTCCATCTGCACGCGCTCGGGCGTCACGTCGAGCACGGAGTAGCCGTGGTCGTCGAAGTTGATGTACTTGATGTGCCGGTTCAGCAGCTGCACCGCGGTCTCGACGGCGACCGACCCGGTGCGCGGCGCGAACCCGACGATGTCGTCGAGGTTGTTGCTCGTGACCGACGTCGTGACGAGCTCCGTCGCGATCGACCCGCCCAACGGGTAGAGGCCCTTGTCGCGCGGCACGTCGCACGCCCAGCCGGAGTGGATGTCACCGGTCAGGAACACGACGTTCGGGATGTTCTGCGACGAGATGTGCTCCAGCAGCCGCCGACGCTCGAACGGGTAGCCGTCCCACTGGTCGGTGTTGTACGGCACGCCCTCGCCCGGCAGCGGGCTCGGCAGGTGGGTGAGCTTCGTGACGTCCGTCAGGGCCTGGGAGACGGCCGCCGGCAACGGCGGGATCAGGACGGGCGAGATCATGACCGGGTTCGCGACGAGGCGCCACCGTGCCTTCGCCGCCGACAGCCGTCGCTCGAGCCACGAGCGCTGGACGTCGCCGGCGATCTTGCGGTCCGGATCGTTGACGACGCCCACGTTCGTGTCGAACTCCTCGCCCGGCGCGTTGCGGTAGGTCCGCAGGTCGAGCAGCGACAGGTCGATGAGCGAGCCGTAGGTGAATCCCCGGTAGATCTGCGTGCCGTCGCCGAGCTGGGCGGTGCCGGAGAGCCGCACCGGCTGCCACTCGTCGTACGCCTGCAGCGAGACGCGACGTCGCGTCGCGAAGTCGCCCTCCTGCGGCTGGTGGTTCTCCGCGCCCTCGGTCCAGGTGTCGTTCGCGGTCTCGTGGTCGTCCCACGTGAGCACGAACGGGTACTTGGCGTGCAGCGCCTGCAGGTCGACGTCCTGCTTGTACTGCGCGTGACGCTGGCGGTAGTCGGCGAGCGTGACGGTCTCGCGCGCCGGCACGTGCGGGCGGATGTCGCGCTGGCTCTTGCCGTAGCCGAACTGGCCCGGCGCGTACTCGTAGACGTAGTCGCCGAGGAACAGGATCGCGAACAGGTCGTCGCGCGCCGCGAGGTGGCGGTAGGCGCTGAACCACCCGCCCTGCAGGTTGGCGCACGACGCGACGCCGAAGCGCAGGCTCTCGACCGCGGCACCGGCGGCGGGTGCCGTGCGGGTGCGACCGACGAGCGAGCTCTGGCCCCCGTAGCTGAAGCGGTACCAGTAGCGCGTGCCGGGTCGAAGCCCTGTGACGTCGACCTTGACCGTGTGGTCGCGGGTCGCCGTGGTCGTGAATCGTCCGGACCGCACGACGGTGGCGAAGCGGGAGTCGGTCGAGACCTGCCAGACGACGGTGGCCGAGGGACCGGTCCCGGACCCGGGCTGCGCGGCCGCCGTGGGTGTCACGCGTGTCCAGATCACGACGGCCGTGGGCAGCGGATCGCCCGAGGCGACACCGTGCGCGAAGTGACGGACCGCGGCGGACGCCGGTGCGCGGTGGCCCAGGCCGCTGAGCGGCACGGCGACGGCACCGGCGGCGAGGGCGCCGCCGGTCGCGATGACCCGGCGACGGTCGACGCCCGGCGAGGGCTCGTGAGTGGTCTCGCTCTGGTGCGTGGGCTGGGTCACAAGCATCTCAACGCCGCCGATGCCCTTGGGGTCACGCTCGAGCCCGGTGAACGGTGGGTGACGGTTGCCGTCACCCACCGGCGCGGATGCGGCCACGTCGCCCTCGACTACGCTGTGGCGCGTCCGTGCGAGGAGGGAGCATCCGTGTCGGTCGACCTGCGCCGAGCCCGACCCGGGCGGGCGAACGCCTACTACGCGACGGCCCTCGCGGTGCCGTTGCTGGTCTTCGCGTTCCTCGCGACGGCCGTCGCCACCGACACCCCGTCGATCCTTCGCCTCGACGAGGACGTCGCGCAGTGGGCCTACGACGTGAGCTCGTCGCACGATCGCGTCGTCGACGTGCTCGACGCGATCGCGTGGCTGTTCTCGACCGTTCCGGTCTCCGTCCTGGTCGTCGTCCTGGCCGGTATCTCGCTGTGGCGGCGCGAGGTCCGGGTCGCGCTGTGGATGGTCCTGAGCGGCATCGTCGTGCTGCTGGGCAACCCCGCGGTCAAGACGCTGTTCGACCGTCCGCGCCCGCCGTGGGACATGCCGCTGCACGAGATCGGCGGCTGGTCGTTCCCGAGCGGCCACGCCTCCGGCGCCGCCCTCGTCGCCACGATCCTGGTGCTGGGCACGATCGTCACGACGGGCCGCGGCTGGAAGCGGCGAATGCTGATCGCGCTGTGGGTCGTGCTCGCCCTCGTCGTCGCGGCCGACCGCGTGTTCCTGGGCGTCCACTACCTGAGCGACGTGGTCGCAGGGCTCAGCCTCGGCTCGTTCGTCACGGTCGCGCTCTGGCTGCTCGTGACCCGTGCGGACCCGCGACTGCCGGCCGAGCTGGCGGTGCTCACCGGCAGCGGTCGCAAGCGCGCCGCCGTCGTGATCAACCCGGCCAAGGTGGGCGACGTCGACGACTTCAAGGCGCGCGTGCTGCAGGTCGCGCTGCAGCACGGGTGGAACGAGCCGCTGTGGTTCGAGACCACCGTCGAGGACCCCGGCTACGGGCAGGCGCAGGCCGCGCTCGAGGCCGAGGTCGACCTGATCATCGCGGCCGGGGGTGACGGCACGGTGCGCGCCGTGTGCGAGGAGGCGGCCCGCACGGGCGTGGCGATCGGCATCATCCCCCACGGCACCGGCAACCTGCTGGCCCGCAACCTGGGCATCCCGCTCAACGCCCGCGACGCGCTCGAGGTCGCGTTCGGAGGTCAGGACAAGGCGATCGACCTCGCGACCTACCGCACCGACACCGACGTCGACACCGTCTTCCTCGTGATGGCTGGGCTCGGCATGGACGCGATGATCATGACCGGCGTCGACGACGGTCTGAAGGAGAAGGTCGGCTGGGCCGCCTACTTCGTCTCCGGCGTCAAGGCCGTGCGGTTCCCCGGCATGAAGGTCACGATCTGCGTCGACGACGGCGAGCCGCGGACGTTCCGCGCCCGCACCGTCGTGATCGGCAACGTGGGGTTCCTGCAGGGCGGCATCCCGCTGCTGCCGGAGGCGCGCATCGACGACGGTGAGCTCGACGTCGTCGTCCTCGCTCCGCGGCGCCTGTTCGGCTGGCTCGGCATCATCTGGCGCATCGTCACGCGGCGCAAGCGCACGAACGACCGGCTCGACCGGTTCACCGGCCGCAAGGTCTCGATCAGCGCGACGTCGTCGACGCCGATGCAGCTCGACGGCGACCCCGTGGGTGAGGGGCAGGAGATCACCGCCGAGGTCCACCCCGGCGTGCTGCTCGTCCGCGTCCCCGTCACGCCCGTGCTCCCTGCGTGAGCACCGACCCAGGATCCTGAGCCTGCGGGTCAGGCGTGGGTGTCGAGCTCGGCGTGGAGGGAGGCCTTGACGGCGTCGGGGGCGAAGGAGTGGTCGACGGCGGCGCGAGCGAGGTCGACCAGGCCGGCGTCGTCCAGACCCAGCAGGTCGCGGGCGATCTCGTACTCGTGGTTGAGCGTCGTGCCGAACATCGGCGGATCGTCGCTGTTGATCGTGACCGGGACGCCGGCCGCGACGATCGCCGGCAACGGGTGCTCCGCGAGCGAGGCCACCGACTTGGTGCGCACGTTGGACGTCGGGCAGACCTCGAGGACGACACCCTCGGCCGCCAGGTGCTCGAGCAGCACCGGGTCGTGCACGGCCGCGATGCCGTGACCGATGCGCTCGGCCTTGAGCTCACGGACGGCGTCCCAGATCGTCTCGGGCCCGGTCGACTCGCCGGCGTGCGGCACGCTGCGCAGCCCTGCGGCGACGGCCTGGGCGAAGTGGGGCGCGAACTGCGGGCGCGGCACGCCGATCTCGGGACCGCCGAGACCGAAGCTCACGAGTCCCTCGGGCCGTAGCCGCAGGGCGACGTCGAGCGTCGCATCCGCCGCGGGCACGCCCGACTCGCCCGGGATGTCGAAGCACCAGCGCAGCACCAGGTCGTGGTCGGCCTCGAGCCGACGACGTGCATCTTCGATCGCCTCGACGTACTCCTCGGCGGCGATGCCGACGGCCATCGACGTGTAGGGCGTCATGGTGAGCTCGGCATACCGCACGTTCTGCTCCACGAGCCCGAGCCCGACCTCGTGCGTGAGCGTCCAGATGTCCTCGGGCGTGCGCAGCAGGTCGACCACCTGCAGGTAGACGTCGATGAAGTGCGCGAAGTCGGTGAACTCGAAGAGTCGGGCCAGCTCGTCGCGATCCGCCGGGACCGCGGTGCTGCCGGCATGCCGTTCCGCCAGGCGGGCGACGGTGTCGACCGAGGCGGAGCCGACGTGGTGGACGTGGAGCTCGGCCTTGGGAAGCGCCGCGACGTCGATCGCCACCTCAGGCGTCCGTCGGCACGTCGGAGGGGACGTCGACGAGGGGGTTGACCTCGCCCTGCGACTGACGCTCCACCACCGAGCCACGCTCGGCGAAGTCGACCTCGATCGCGACGACGCGCTCGCCCTCGAGGGCGAGCTCGACGCGGCGCGCAGCAGCCGTGAAGCGGCCGGCCGTGCCCTCGGCCAGCTCGACGGCCGTGCCGTCGGTGCTGATCAGGCGGACGGTGGCGCTGCCGCGCTGGCCACGGAACACGACGGGACCGGGACCCGAGTCGCGGATCACGAGGGACGTGCGACTGATGCGGCGGTCGTCGATCGCGACGTCGGGCGTCTCGTCGCCCCCGGGGCGCCCGAACACCCACTTGTCGCCGCTGACGACGACGTCCTCGCCGCGCTCGCCGGTGGACAGCTGGTACCTGACGATCAACACGTCGGTCAGTCTAGGACGTGGGTCGTGGCCCGACGAGGGGCCGCGTCAGGTTCCCGGGACGATCGCCGAGATCGTCGATCCGTCGGAGCGACGGGCGCCGACGGGGCTCGGCGGATCGCCGGCGATGCGGGGGCCCTGGTCCTTGAGCGCCACGATCGTCGGCTCCCCGGTGACGACGACCTCCTCGCCGCGGACGTCGAACGCGATTTGTCCGGGACCGTCCTCGGCGACGAGCTCGAGCTCGTCGGTACGCACGGTCACCCGCACCCGCGTGCCCCGCAGGAGCAGCCGGAAGGTGAGCGAGTCCCAGCCGTCGGGCAGCCGCGGGTCGAGGCACCACTGGCCGCCACCCAGGTCGCGGAAGCCCCCGAAGCCGGAGGCGAGCACGCTCCAGACACCACCGGTCGACGCGACGTGGACGCCGTCGGAGGTGTTGCCGTGCCGGTCGGCGAGGTCGACGAACAACGCCGACAGGAAGTACCGGTAGGCCAGGTCGTGGTACCCGACCTCGGCCGCGATGATCGACTGCACGACGGCCGACAGGGTCGAGTCGCCCGTCGTGATGGGGTCGTAGTACTCGAAGCTGCGGCGCTTCTGCTCGGGCGTGAAGTCCTCGCCCTGCAGGAACAGCGCCAGCACGACGTCGGCCTGCTTCAGCACCTGGAACCGGTAGATCACGAGCGGGTGGTAGTGCAGCAGGAGGGGCCTCTTGTCGAGCGACGTGTGGTCGAGGTCCCACATCTCCCGCTCGAGGAAGTGCAGGTCCTGCGGGTGCACGCCCAGGTGCTCGTCGTACGGGATGCTCATGCCGGTCGCGCACCGCTCCCACTCGTCGACCTCGGACTCCTCGAGCCCGAGCCGGTCGACCATGTGCGCGTAGGCATCGGGGTGCGCGCGCTGCAGCGTCCGGACCGCCTCGGCCGCGCGTCGCAGGTTGAAGCGCGCGAGCACGTTCGTGTACAGGTTGTCGTTCACGACGGTCGTGTACTCGTCGGGACCGGTGACGCCGTGGATGTGGAACGAGCCACCCTCCTCGCTGCGCCAGAAGCCCAGGTCGGCCCACAGGCGGGCGGTCTCGACGAAGATGTCGATGCCCTCGCGGTTCAGGAAGTCGACGTCGCCCGTGGCACCGATGTACTGGCTCAGCGCGTACGAGACGTCGGCGTCGATGTGGTACTGCGCGGTGCCCGCGGCGTAGTAGGCCGAGGCCTCCTCGCCGTTGATCGTGCGCCAGGGGAACAGCGCGCCCTTCTGGGCGAGCTGCTTGGCGCGGTTCCTGGCCGCGTCGAGCAACGAGTACCGGAACCGCATGGCGTTGCGCGCGTACTGCGGGAGCGTGTACGTCAGGAACGGCATGACGTAGACCTCGGTGTCCCAGAAGTAGTGACCGCCGTAGCCGGAGCCCGTCACGCCCTTGGCCGGGATGCCCTGCCCCTCGGCACGGGCGGAGGCCTGGACGACCGAGAACAGGTTCCACCGCACGGCCTGCTGGATCTCGGGGTGACCCGGGATCTCGACGTCGGCCTTGGCCCAGAAGTCGTCGAGCCAGGCCCGCTGGTCGGCGAACTGGCGCTCCACGCCCTCGTCGTCCACGCGGTCGAGGGTGCGGCGGCAGCGGTCCACGAGCTCGCGGGCCGGGACGCCGCGCGAGGTGTGGTAGGCGACGGTCTTGGTCAGGGTGATCGTCCGGCCCGGCTGCGCGTCGACGCGGTAGGTCATCTTGGCCAGGTCGTCACCCGTCACCACCCGCACCGTGAAGTCGTTGTCGGTGGTCAGCTCGTGGTCGGCCATGACGGCGAGCGTCATGCCGCTCTCGGCACAGCGGTAGCCGAGGCTCACGCGACCGGTCTCGGCGTCGCCCTCGTTGACCTGGGGCAGCAGCACCCGGCGGCCGAAGCGCTCGGCCTTGCGCGGGTCGGCGCCCTCGCCCATCGCCTTGGCCCGCACGTGGTACTCGTCCTCGCCGTCCTGGCGGTTGAGGACCTGCGACGAGATCGCCACCGGCGCGGCGTCGTCGAGCATCGTGATCTCGAACGTCATGACCGCGAGGTGGCGCTGCGTGAACGAGACCATGCGACGGCTGCGGATCTCGACGCGCTTGCCCGACGGCGTGCGCCACAGGACGGTGCGGGTCAGCACGCCCTCACGGAAGTCGAGCGCGCGCTCGTAGTCGAGCAGGTCGGCGACGCTCAGCAGCAGCGGCTCGTCGTCGACGTAGAGCCGGATCAGCTTGGCGTCGGGCACGTTGACGATGGTCTGGCCGACGCGGGCGAACCCGAAGGCCTCCTCGGCGTGCTGGATGGGCCAGGTCTCGTGGAAGCCGTTGATGAACGTGCCGTGGGTGTGGGAGTCGCGGCCCTCCTCGACGTTGCCTCGCAGCCCGAGGTAGCCGTTGCCGACGGCGAAGACGGTCTCGGTCAGCCCGAGGTCGTCGGGGTCGGGGCGCAGCTCGCGCAGCGCCCACTCGTCGATCGGGAAGCGCGTACGGTCCAGGAAGTCCTGGTTGCGGGGAGCCTGGTGCGACGGTCCGATCATCGAAGCTCCTCGAGGTCGTCGACGACGACGTCGGCGCCGTTCTCGCGCAGCCGGTCGGCGCCGGCACCGCGGTCGACGCCGACGACGAGACCGAAGCGGCCCGCGTGGCCCGCGGCGACGCCGGAGACGGCGTCCTCGAGGACGACCGCGCGACCGGGCTCGACGTCGAGCTGCTGGGCGGCGAACAAGAAGGTGTCGGGGGCCGGCTTGCCCGCGAGCCGGCGCTCGCCGGCGACGGCTCCGTCGACGATGACGGGGAAGTGCTCGATCAGCCCGGCGGCACGCAGCACCTTGGGCGCGTTGCGCGAGCTCGACACGACCGCCAGCTGGGTGCCGCGGGCGACCAGGTCGGCCACGAGTGCGGCAGACCCCGGGTAGGCCTCGACGCCGTCACGCTCGAGGATCTCCTCGAACGCCTCGTTCTTGCGGTTGCCGAGACCGGCGACCGTCTCGGCGTCGCCGGCATCGCTCGGGTCGCCGTCGGGCAGCTCGATGCCGCGTGACTCCAGGAACGAGCGCACGCCGTCGTAGCGGGGCTTGCCGTCGACGTAGGCGTAGTAGTCCTCGGCCGTGTAGGGCTCGGGCACGCCCCGGGACGTGAGGAAGTCGTTGAACATCTCGTCCCAGGCGCGCATGTGCACCTCGGCGGTCGGCGTCAGCACGCCGTCGAGGTCAAAGAGGGCCGCGTCGTAGTCGTTCCAGTCCACCCCCCGAGCCTACGGCTGACGTGTGTCCCGTGCGTGAACTCGGGGGTGCCCGGGGCCCTAGGCTTGGGTCCATGAGCGAGACACCCGGGGGAGCCTCGAGCGAGGTCGGACGACTGCGGACCGTCATGCTGCACCGTCCCGGGCCGGAGCTGGCCCGCCTGACGCCGCGCAACAACGACTCGCTCCTGTTCGACGGGATCCCGTGGGTCGGTCGCGCGCAGGAGGAGCACGACGCGTTCGCCGAGGCCCTGCGCGAGCGCGACGTCGAGGTGCTCTACCTGGTCGAGCTCCTGACGCAGACGCTCGAGTCCCCCGAGGCCCGTGCCGCGATCATCGCCTCGACCACGTCGGCCCTGCACCTGGGCGACAGCCTGCGCACCTACCTGGAGCAGGCGCTCGCCGACCTCGACCCGGCCGCGCTCGCCACGGTCGTGACGGCCGGGCTGCGCAACGACGAGGTCGCGCACCGCAGCATCGTCACGAGCCTGCTGCACCCCGAGGACTTCCTCGTCGACCCGCTGCCGAACCTGCTGTTCACGCGCGACTCCTCGGTCTGGCTGCCGGGCCGCGTCGCCGTCACGAGCCTGGCCATGCCGGCCCGCATCCGCGAGACCCAGCTGACGGGACTCATCTACGCCCACCACCCGCGTTTCCGGGGCGTCGAGATCCTGCACGGTCCGCAGCTCGAGCACGTCGAGGGCGGGGACGTCCTGCTGCTCGCCCCGGGCGTCATGGCGGTGGGTGTCGGGGAGCGCACGACCCCGGCGGGCTTCGAGCGCTTCGCGCACCAGGTCCTCTCCCGCGGGCTGGCGCACACGGTGCTGGCCGTGCCGATCGCCCAGGAGCGCGCGACGATGCACCTCGACACGATCGTGACGATGGTCGACGTCGACACGGTGGTCATCTACCCCAACATGGCCGATCACCTGCGTGCCCTGGCCGTGACCATCGACGCTGCGACCCAGCAGCTCGTCGTGGCTCCCGAGCAGTCGTTCTTCGCGGCCGCCGCCCAGGCGATGGGCATCGACGAGCTGCGCCAGATCGACACCGGTCTCGATCCCGTCACGGCCGAGCGGGAGCAGTGGGACGACGGCAACAACACCCTGGCGATCGCCCCGCGTCTCGCCGTCGCGTACGAGCGCAACGAGCAGACGAACGACCGGCTCCGCGAGCACGGGATCGACGTCGTCTCGATCAGTGGCTCCGAGCTCGGGTCCGGCCGCGGCGGTCCGCGCTGCATGAGCTGCCCCGTCCTGCGGGACTGAGTCGCCGGAACGGCACGGCCTCGACCGCACTCGCCGGCGTCAGGCTCTGACGACCTCGACCTGCGGCGCGTAGAGCGCCATCGCGTCGAGCGCGCGCTCGTGGTTCGTGCGTGACGAGCCGGCGCACGCCGTGGCCACGACCCGCACCGTGGCCCCACCGTCGGCCGCGGCGAGCGCGGTCGAGAGCACGCAGCAGTCGGTGGCCACGCCGGTCAGCACGAGCTCCGGCCCGGCGCCGGTCGCCGCCTCGATCTCGGCCCACTTTCCGAAGGTCGGGGCGTCGAGCGTCGTCGTGGCCAGGTCGGCGAGCTCGGGCACCACGTCGAACAGCGGGTCGTCAGCCGGGCGGTCGGCGAACGGCCAGGCCTCGAAGTAGGTGCGCCACGACCCGACCCGCTCGGCGCCCGGGACCCAGCGGGTCACGAGGACGCGTCCCTCGTGCTCCGACGCCAGCTCGCGGATCGGCTCGACGACGGAGTCGAATCCTTCGGCCGCCCACGGCGAGGCCGGGTCGGCGAACACGCGCTGCGGGTCGACCACGACGAGCCAGGGCTCGCTCACGGTGCCGACTCCTCGCGGCGCACGCGATGAGCCTGCACGAGCAGCGTCAGGACGAGGGCCAGGACGAACGCGACCAGCACGCCGAGGTTGGCGTATGGCCACGAGCCCTGCCAGACCCCGTCGACCCGCGTGCCGAGGTTGAGGGGGTGCAGCAGGTAGCCCTGCCAGTTGTTCCAGCTCGCGTCGTCCGGGTAGGCGTTGACCACGAGCCCCCACCCCACGAGCGTGGCGACCGCCATCACGGCCAGCACGAGCACGTTGACCGAGCCGTAGCGGCCACGACGGTCGAACAGGGCGGCGTCGTCGTAGTCACGCCGCCGCAGCGCCAGGTCGGCCATGACGATGCCGGCCCACGCGGCGATCGGGACGCCGAGCGTGATGAGGAAGCTCTGGAAGGGGGCGAGGAACGTCTGCGTCACGAAGACGACGTAGATCGTGCCGAGGGTCAGGATCAGGCCGTCGACGCCCGCGGCGGCCGGTCGCGGGATGCGCACGCCGAGGCTCAGCAGCGTCAGCCCCGACGAGTAGATGCCGAGCACCGCCCCGCTCACCAGGGCGAGGACCGCGGCGATGCCGAACGGCACCAGGAACCAGGTGGGCAGGACGGTCGCGAGCGTGCCGATCGGGTCGTCCACGATGCCCGTGCTGAGCTTCTCCGACGAACCGGCGAGCAGGATGCCGTACAGCACGAGCACCGTCGGGGCGAGGGCGCCGCCCACGGTGTTCCAGCCGACGACCTGGGCGGCCGAGGCGTCCCGGCGCTGGTAGCGGGACCAGTCCGCCGCGATGTTGATCCACCCGAAGCCGAAGCCGGTCATGACCATGACGAACGCACCGATCACGGCCTGGCCCGAGCCGTTCGGCAACGACGTGAGGGCGCCGAGATCGACCTGGTCGACGGTGAGCGCGATGTAGCCGATCGTGGCCGCGCCGGTGATCCAGGTCAGGACCGACTGCATGCGCATGATGACGTGGTAGCCGGCGACGGACGCCGCCACGATGAGGCCCGCGACCACGAGACAGGCGACGACCTTGGTGCCGGTACCGCCTCCCCAGCCGAGCTCGCGCATGATCGTCGCCGTCGCGAGCGTGGCCAGGATCGCGAGGAACGTCTCCCACCCGATCGAGATGAGCCAGCTGAACACGCCCGGAACCTTCTGGCCGACGACGCCGAACGGCGCGCGGCTCAGGATCATGGTCGGTGCCGAGCCGCGCTTGCCGGCGATCGCGATGACGCCGCACGCGGCGAACGAGACCACCACGCCGAGCACCGTCACGAGCGCGGCCTGCCACAGCGAGATGCCGAAGCCCAGCACGAAGCTGCCGTAGGAGATGCCGAACACCGACACGTTCGCCGCGAACCACGGCCAGAACAGGTCGGAGGGCTTGGCCGTGCGCTCCGACTCCTCGACGACCTCGATGCCCGTCGTCTCGATCCCCAGCGCCCGCGTCGGGCGTCCGTCGTCCACCGTCATGGCAGAAGCGTCCCACCGGCGGGCGTCCTGCGCCCACCCCACGGCCCCTGAGCCTGTCGAAGGGTGCTCGTCTAGGGTTCGGGTCGTGGGAAAGAAGTCGCGACGCAAGGGTCAGGGCAAGCAGCGGATGCCGTTCGTGGCCCGCACGTTCGAGGGACTGCCCTCCGAGGGCGACTGGATCGCGCTGCGCGAGTTCGTGCCGTCGGCGGATGCGGTGGTGACGCTGCAGGACGGCAGCTCGGTCCGTGTGTGCTCGCTGCTGCCTGGCGGTGGTGCCGGCATCGTGCGACCGGACGGCGAGATCTGGCTCGGTCTGCAGGTGCCGCACAACTTCGGCGACGTCAGCCGCGACCTGGCCCACGTGGTCGAGGTCGCCCGGACGCTCGAGCCCGGGACGCCCGTCACGATCGGCGATCCCGGTGTGGGCGCACGCCTGCAGGACCTCGTCGCGGCGGACTCGACGTTCGACGTGACGGTCCACGAGGGCTTCGACTACTGGATCCTCGGCGAGGAACGTTCCGACGCGATGCAGGCCGCGCTCGACCAGGCCAACGAGACGGCCGCTCCGACGGTGCGGCTCGCCCAGGTGGACGCCGCCTACTGGACCGAGATGGGCAGCCACCGCTACCTGCGCTGGGTGCAGCCGCACCCCGAGGAGAAGCTGCTCGACGCCCTCGCCCGGCTGCAGGCCGTCCAGGCCGACCGCCTGGGCGACGACACCCGGCTGATCGGCTCGTTCCGGGCCCACGGCCTGCTCGTGCCGGTGTGGGAGACCGAGCTCGACGCCGAGGCCCTGGAGCCCGAGGCCGTGGCGTTCGCCGACCGCCTCGCCGAGGCCCTCGCCGACGACTCCGAGCTGACCGCCGACCAGCGCCGCGCCCGCCAGAGCATCCTGCACCGCCAGCTCACCATCCGCTGACGCGGCCGCGGTCTGGACCCCGCCGGTCCGACGGCGTGGTCCCGTCGGCTCAGAGGTCCTCGGCGCCCTCCGGGCACCGGTCGCGGCACACCGTCAGCGAGAAGTCCACGTCGTGGCGCCGACCGGTGCCCGACGTGATCCGCAGTCCGTGGAACGACGCGGTCGCGGTGGTCGGGCGAGCGATCTCGACGTAGAGCCACGAGGTTCGCGACCCGATCTCGGCGCAGCTCGTGGTGACGCGGTGCCTGATCGGGCCCTGGTCGTCAGCGGGCTTCCGCACGAAGCCCTCCATGCCCTCGTCGGCGTCGGTCGGCACGATCGTGAAGCGCAGCACCTCAAGCGTGTCGTCCCGCCCCAGGGGCTCGACGGACCTGATCGTCGGCACGGCGCCCTGCTCGGAGCACACGCTCGTCACCCCCACCGTGCCGACGGGCTGCTCAGCCGTCATCGGCCCGGTGATCCCCAAGGCTTCCGACGACGACTCGGCGCCCGTGACCTGGAGGTGGTCGTCATGGACGAACGTCGTGAGTGCCGGCAGGAGCGCGGCGACGAGGAAGACCGGTCCCACGGCACGTCCACGCATCCGTCGACGGTACCTTCGCCACGGTCGACGTGGAGCGGAATCCGGCCGATCGCTCAGGCGAGGGCGAGCTGGGCGTTGACGCGAGTGCCGGCGGTGCCGTCGACCCACCAGCGCTCGGCGACGCGGTTGATGATCGAGAGACCGCGGCCGCTCAAGGAGTCCTCATCGAACTCGATCGGCTCGAGCGAGGCGCCGGTGCCACCGTCGTGGACCGAGAGGACCAGGTGACCGTCCTCGATCCCCCAGGCGAGCTCGAGCATGCCGTCCTCGGCGGGCACGCCGTGGCTGATCGCGTTCGCGACCATCTCGCTGAGCACGATGAGCGCGTCGTCGAGCGTGCGGGTCGAGGCCCGGTTGAGCGTCAGGAACGACGCCAGCTTGGTGCGGGCGATGCTGGCCGTGGCGGGCTCGAACGGCAACCGCAGGGTGTCACGCGTCGTCACCGGCGTCCCCCCGCGGAGACGTCGGCACTCGCTGAGTCACTCGGCAAGGCCCTGTACACGTAGTCCAAAATAACCAGACGAGGGGTCACAAGGCCAGTCCCTGTCCCCCGGCTCACAGGAATCGAATCCGCACCCCACCACCGGAGGCACCCATGGAGATCTCGTCAGTGAGCGTCACGGACGTACCCGATCCGCAGGGCGAGGGGGTACGGATCCTGGACGTCCGCGAGGACCACGAGTGGGCGGCCGGGCACATCGACGGCGCCCACCACATCCCGCTCGGCGAGCTGCCCACGCGGGTCCGCGAGCTCGATCCGCAGACCCCGACCTACGTGGTCTGCCACCTGGGCGGTCGCAGTGCGCGCGCCACTGCCTGGCTGGCGCAGCAGGGCCACGACGTGACCAACGTCGACGGCGGCATGGACGCGTGGGAGGCCGCGGGTCTGCCCGTCACCCGCTGAGCCCGACCCTTCGACAAGCCCAGCGTCCTTCGACAGCACGACGCCCCCGGGAGCCGAGGCTCCCGGGGGCGTTCGTGTCAGGGGGACTGCTTACTTGGCAGCAGCCTTGAGGCGCGAGCCAGCGCTCACCTTGACGCCGTAGCCGGCGGGGATGTCGATGGTCTCGCCGGTCGCGGGGTTGCGGCCCGTGCGGGCGGCGCGCTCGACGCGCTCCACCGACAGGATGCCGGAGATCGCAACCTTCTCGCCCTTGCCGACGGCGTCGATCAGGACGTCGCCGAAGGCCGAGAGAACGGCGTCGGCGTCGGACTTGCTGGTGCCGGCCTTCTCGGCGAGGGCCGAGACGAGGTCGCTGCGAGTGATGGCCACGGGGTACTCCTTGTGTGGTGGATGTTTTCCGCGCCTCAGTCTAGGGACGAAACCCTGCGATTCCGCGGTACCCCGGGCGTCTCGGCGCGTTTCTCAGGGTGATATTGGGCGATCGTCAGGCCCAGGGGTCGGGCGCGGGCCGCTCGACGAGCTCCCCGAGGGCGGCGAGGTAACGCTCGCGGGGCCACTCCACGACCCCGAGGCTCGCCAGGTGCGGGGTGGACCACTGCACGTCGATGAGCCCGTCCCCCACGATCTCGGTCAGTCCCATGAGGGCGACCTTGGAGGCGTCGCGCTCCCGGTGGAACATCGACTCCCCCGCGAACAGCGCGCCGATCCCGACCCCGTAGAGGCCGCCGACGAGACGGCCGTCGGCGTCCCGCGTCTCGACCGAGTGCGCCCAGCCCAGGGCGTGCAGACGCCCGTACGCCTCCCGGATCCCTGCGCTGATCCAGCCGCCGGGCCGGCTCGGGTCGGCACACGCCGCGACGACCTCGTCGAACGCCTGGTCCACCGTGATCGTGAACCGCCGCGCCGACTTGGCCAGGGAGCGCGTGACCCGGAGACCACCGGGCTCGAGCACGCCGCGGCGACGAGGCGACCACCACAGCAGCATGTCGTCGTGCGGCATCGGGAACAGGCCGTGCCGGTAGGCCTCGACGAGCGTCGAGGGCTCCAGGTCCGCACCGCCGGCGACGCAGTCGTCGTCCGGCCAGTCCTCGGTCGAGAAGCTCCAGGCCGACGGTGGGAGCGGCGTCGGGCTCACGCCTCGAGCACCCTCGTGAGGGTGCGCAGGGCTCCGTCGCCCCACTGCTCCAGCTCGGCCGGGCGTGCGTCCCGCAGGGCGTCGAGCCACGTGACGGAGCGATTGACCGCGTGGGTGAACACCGAGGCCTCGACCAGCGTCCGCAGTGACCGGTGGTCGAGCACGTCGCTCCACTCCTCGAGGTAGGCCTCGAGCACGCCGTCCCACGACAGCTCGCCCTCGTGGGTGATCCAGCCGTACGGCACCTGCAGGACCTCCGGCGCGGCGGCCCACTGCAGGTCGCCGAAGTCGAAGACCGTCAGGTCGGTGAACGTGTTCCACGGGTGCAGATCGCCGTGCTGCACCGTGGCGGGGACGGATGATGCGGCCAGCGCCGCCGCAGCGTCGACGACCTGCGGACGTCGCGCCTCGAGCGCGAGGCGCGTGGCGTCGTCGAGGTGCGACGGGTGGTCGGCGGGCAGTGCTGCGAGCCGCTCCACGACACGGTCGAGACGGTCGGGCACCGTCTCGGGCCTGCAGTCGGGCACCCCGGTGGCAAGCACCTCGGCTCCGTGCCCGGCCAGGCGACGCTGCAGACGTGCCGCGGCGGCGACGACCGCACGCCAGTCGTCGAGGCCTGGGGCGTGGCTGTCGCCGAGGGTCTGCCCGCGGTCCGCCGTCAGGATCCAGCCGCGGTCGGCGTCCACGGCGAGGGGTGCCGCCACGTCGTCCGGTGCCAGGCGGGCGAGCAGCTCGTGCAGCCCCGCCTCGAAGCGCATCGACGGACAGCTGGCCTTGAACCACAACCGACCGCGGTCCGTCGGGGCGACGAGCTGCGTCGACCAGGGTCGCACCCGCAGCTGCTCGATCGGACCGGACAACCGCCGACCCGCGTCGTCGGCACGGTCGTGGATCCACGCCTCGGCCTCGTGCCGCCACGTCGTCGACGCGACGAGCGCCGGGAACGGCTGCTCCATGACCGCAGCGTACGGGCCTGCCGACCTCCCGACCCTCTGACATGCTGGACGGGTGAGCGCTGGAAGCAAGGCCGCGGGCGCCCTCGCGCCGGCCGCCGCAGGGTACGTGCGGACCGTCCTGGACAAGGCGATCGACGGGATCGGACCGCTGCGCTCGGTCGCGCGCGCCGCCGACGGCAAGCTCGTCGACGCGCACGGCGACGTCGAGAAGGCCGTCTCGTCCTTCATCCGCTCGCACGCGGCGCTCGCCGGGCTGCAGGGGTTCGTCACCAACCTGGGCGGCGTCGTCTCGTTCGCCTGGGCGATCCCGGCCAACGTCGCGGGCGTCACGCTCGTGCAGTGCCACCTCGTCGCCGGCATCGCGCACCTGCGTGGCTACGACCTCGCGGACCCGCGCGTCCGCAACGCGATCCTCGCCTGCCTGCTGGGCTCCGACGAGGTGGAGTCCCTCGTGCGCAAGGGCAAGCTGCCGTCGGGTCCCATGGCGCTCGCGACGTCGCCGGTCCACGACCCCGAGCTCGACAAGCGCATCGCAGCCGAGGTCACCAAGGCCCTCGTCGGCCGCACCGCGGGTCGTCGTGCCGTCACCCTGGTCGCCAAGCGCGTGCCGGGTGTGGGCGGTGCGGTGGGTGCCTCGAGCGACGCGTGGTCGACCTACCAGATCGCGCAGTACGCGTCGTCCGAGCTGCGCAGTCGCCGACACATCCAGACGCCCAAGCCCCGCTGAGTCCCGCCGTCGGCACCGTCGATCAGTGCCGGCCCCCTCGATGTCGCAGGCAGGGGGAACGAAGGATTCTGCGTCCCGCACGACCGTCCGTGCGGAATGCCGAATCGTTCGTCCGCTCGTCGCGCCGTCCCGGCCCTCGCCGCCCGACCGGTCGTGCCGGATCGGAAAAGACGTCTTGTCGTCCTTCAGTGTGATGTGGTTCACTCCTCCCCGGGGGAGAGGGACTCTCTCACGACCGAGAGGGTTCTCATGAAGACGTCGATCCGCCGCCGCCTGGCCGCCTGCGCCCTGACCGTCGGCCTCGCCGCCGGCGCCACGCTCGCCCCGAGCTCCGCCTCGGCGGCCCCCGCCCCGCTCCCCGAGGGCACGCTCGCCACGGCGATCGCGAACTTCGTCCTCAGCCCGGACCGGCTGGCCGGCGTCAACGACTGGACCTGCCGCCCGTCGGCGGCGCACCCGCAACCGGTGATCCTGCAGCACGCGACGTTCGTCAACCTCGGCTCGAACTTCGTCAAGCTCGCCCCGCGCCTCAAGAACGCCGGGTACTGCGTGTTCGCCGAGAACTACGGCATGACCCTCCTGTCGGCGGGCCGCATCGGCGGCCTCGGCCGGGTCGAGACCTCAGTCGCCGCGTTCGGCCGCTTCGTCGACCGGGTCCGAGCCGCCACCGGCGCCGCCAAGGTCGACGTCGTCGGGCACAGCCAGGGCGGGCTCACGCCGTTCGCCTACATCAAGCTCGGCGGCGGAGCCTCGAAGATCGACGACTACGTCTCGTGGGGCGGCACGCAGCACGGCACGACGCTGAACGGCCTCGCCTCGCTCGGCAAGGCCTTCGGCGTCCTGGGGGTCGTCGAGATCGGCGCCGGTCTGCTCCAGGCGCCGGGGCTCACCGACCAGGCCGTCGGCAGCGCCTTCCAGGACAAGCTCTGGGCGAACCCCTCCGTGCCCAAGGGCCCGGACTACCTGACCATCGCCACCAACCGCGACACGGTGTCGACGCCCTACACGAACCAGGCCCTGGCCGGCGCCCAGAACGTCGTCATCCAGGACCTCTGCCCCGCCGACACCGTCGGTCACGTCGGCATGTTCCTCGACGAGCCGACGCTGCAGCTCACGATGAACGCCCTGGCCGACGGCCCGGAGTCGTTCCGGCCGCGCTGCGAGGGCTACGGCCCCGCGGTGTAGTCGTCAGCTGCGGACGTGCATGCGCTCGCCCTGCGGCCCGAAGATCGCCAGCACCTCGGTCGGCACCGTCCCGGTGTTGCCGACCCAGTGCGGCGTGCGGGTGTCGAACTCGACGACCTCGCCCGGGCCGAGGGTCAGGTCGCGGGTGCCGAGCAGCAGCCGTACCTCGCCGGACAGCACGTACATCCACTCGTAGCCCTCGTGGGTCCTGAGGTCCGACGCCGGCTCGGGCCCGGGCGGGATGACGATCTTGTAGGACTGCAGACCGCCCGGCCGTCGGGTCAGCGGGACGAACGTCCGGCCGTGGCGCGTCGTGGCCTTCTGGTGCACGCGCGGGTCGCCGGTCTCGGGGGCGTCGACGAGCTCGTCGAGCGCGACGCGGTGCGCTGCGGCGAGCGGCAGCAGCAGCTCGAGGGTGGGGCGCCGCTGCCCTGACTCCAGGCGCGAGAGCGTGCTGACCGAGATGCCGGTCTCGGCGGCCAGGTCGGCCAGCGTGGCGTCGCGCTCGAGCCGGAGCTGACGCAGCCGGGGTCCCACCTGGTCGAGCACCGTGTCGAGGTCGTCCATGCGGTCAGTTTGCCGGATCGGCAACGATTGTTGTCAATCCGGCAGTACGCGCGGAACCTGGTCCCATGAACACGAACCTCCCTGGTCCCGAGCTCGTCGACGTCGTCGTGGTCGGCGGTGGTCCCGCCGGCCTGAGCGCCGCCCTCGTCCTGGGTCGGTCGCGACGCAGCGTCGTCGTGGTCGACGCCGGCGAGCCCCGCAACGCACCCGCCGACGGCATGCACAACTACCTGGGTCACGAGGGCCTGCCGCCGCGCGAGCTCGCGGCGATCGGTCGCGAGGAGGTCTCCCGCTACGGCGTGCGCGTGCTGGACGGCCGCGTCGTCGCTGCCTCCCGCGACGAGGGCCACCACCCGCGCTTCACCCTCGAGCTCGAGGACGGCACCCGCCTGCGGAGCCGCCGGGTCGTGCTCGCGACCGGACTGGTCGACGAGCTTCCCGACGTCGCGGGGCTCGCCGACCGCTGGGGCCGCGACGTGCTGCACTGCCCCTACTGCCACGGCTGGGAGGTCCGCGACCAGCGCATCGGCGTGCTCGTCACCGGACCGGCCGGCGCGCACCACGCCGGGCTGTTCCGGCAGCTCAGCGACGACGTGACGCTGCTGCTCAACGGGCACCACCTCGAGCACGCGGTCACCGGCGGGCTGCATGCCCGCGACGTCGCGATGATCGAGGGCGCGGTCACGGAGGTCGTCGTCACCGACGACGCGTTGAGCGGAGTACGGCTCGCGGACGGCACGGTCGTCGAGCTCGACGCCCTCGTCGTCGCACCGTTCTTCCGCGCCACGACGGAGCTCGGGACCTCGCTGGGCGTCCCCGAGACACCGGTGGCGATGGGCGACGTGGTCGTCGCCACCGCCGCGGAGACCGACGCGCGGGGGGCCACGGCGGTGCCGGGCGTCTGGGCCGCGGGCAACGCCACCCACCCCATGGCCACCGTCATCGCGTCGGCCGCGGAGGGCACCCAGAGCAGCGCGGCGCTCAACGCCGACCTGGTCGAGGAGGACATCGCCCTGGCCATCGCGGACCGGCGTGCCTCGTACCGTGAGCCGGGCGCCTGGGACGAGCGCTACGCCGCGGGCGCCGCGGTCTGGAGCGGTCGGGTCAACCCGCAGCTGCCGGCCGAGGTCGAGGACCTGACGCCGGGCACCGCGCTCGACGTCGGCAGCGGCGAGGGCGGCGACGCGCTCTGGCTCGCCGAGCAGGGCTGGCACGTCACGGGACTCGACTTCTCGCACGCCGGCCTCCAGCGCGCGGCGGACGCCGCCGAGGCGGCGGGGCTGGGTGACCGGACCCGGTGGCGGCAGGCCGACGTCCGCACGTGGGAGCCGGGCGAGGAGCGGTGGGACCTGGTGACCACCCACTACCTGCACCTGGTGGGCGAGGAGATGCTCCGCGCCGTCCCCCGTCTCGCGAGTGCCGTCGCGCCCGGCGGCACGCTGCTGGTCGTCGGCCACCACCCCGAGGACGTCGGCGGGTTCGCGGGCGACGACGACCACTACTCGATGGACGACCTGGCGGCGACGCTCGGCGACGGCTGGGACGTCCGCACCGCGCTCGTCGAGCGCACCGGCACCGGCCACGGCGAGCACGTCGTGGTCCGCGACGCCGTCCTGCGCGCCACCCGCCGCTGACGGCCCGCCGGCTTGCGGGCAAGCCCGCCTGCGTTGCCGGTTGCGGGGCGTGGCGGGTCAGGCGCCGAGGGCGCGGGCGACGGCCGAGGCGGCGGGCTTGCCGAGCTCGCGGGCCATCCACGCCGTCGTCGCCACGACCGCGTCGAGGTCGACACCGTGCTCGATGCCGAGGCCGTCGAGGAACCACACCAGGTCCTCGGTCGCGAGGTTGCCGGTCGCGCTCTCCGCGTACGGGCACCCGCCGAGGCCACCCGCGGACGCGTCGAACGTGGTGACGCCGTGGCGCAACCCGGCGTGCACGTTGGCGAGCGCCTGGCCGTAGGTGTCGTGGAAGTGCAGGGCCAGGCGCTCCGGCCCGGTGCCCGCCTCGCCGAAGGCGTCGAGCAGCGCGCCCACGTGGCCGGCCGTGCCGACGCCGATCGTGTCGCCGAGGGACAGCTGGGTGGTTCCTAGGTCGAGCAGCTGCTGACCGACGCGGACGACCTGCTCCAGCGGCACGGCGCCCTCCCACGGATCCCCGAAGCACATCGAGACGTAGGCGCGCACGTCCAGGCCCGCGTCGAGGGCACGGGTCACGACGGACTCGAACATCGCGAGCTGGCCCTCGAGCGACGACGCCAGGTTCCTCTCGGCGAACGTCTGGGTGGCGCTCGCGAAGACCGCGACGTGGCGGACACCGGCCTCGAGGGCACGGTCGAGGCCGCGCTCGTTCGGCACCAGCACGGGCGCCGGGACCGACAGCTCGCCGAGCTCGGCCAGGAGCTCCGCGGCGTCGGCGAGCTGCGGGACCCAGCGGGGGTGCACGAAGCTCGTCGTCTCGACGACCGGGAGCCCGGCGGCCACGAGCCGACGCACGAGCTCGGCCTTCACCGCCACGGGCACGACCGCGGCCTCGTTCTGCAGTCCGTCACGCGGCCCGACCTCGTAGATCGTGACGCGCTCGGGCAGACCCGGCTCCGGCACGACCATCGGCAGGGCCCGCGGCGTGCGCGCGTCACTCATCGTCAGCCTCGACGGTGAAGAGCACGTGGTGCATGGGCACCTGCTGCCCGACCTCGGCGCCGACCGTGCCGACGACGCCGTCGTGCGGCGCCGTCAGGGCCAGCTCCATCTTCATCGCCTCGAGCGTGCCGAGCCGGTCGCCGGCCCGGACGTGGTCACCGGCCGCGACACGGACGTCGAGCACGGTGCCCGGCATGGGCGCGGTCACGTCGGCATCGGTCGCCGCGACCATCCGGGGGGACGTGACGTCGTGCGGGACGTCGAGGCGCCACACGTGGCCCTCGTCGACGACCCAGGAACCGCGCGCGTCGAGCAGGGTCAGCAGCCCGTTGCCGAGCGTGGCGGTGCCGCGGTGCAGCCCGCCGGCGGGGTCCATCAGGGTCTCCTGCCAAGCGGTGGGCGAGCCGCCGAGACGCCAGCCGTCGGACCGGCCGAAGCCCGTGTCGTCGGGCTGGGTCAGGTCGGCCCTCGCCGTGACCGCCGCGTCGACCACGGCCCGTGTCAGCTCGGGTGCGACGAGCAGGGGCTCGGCCGCCTCGCCGTCGAGCCAGGCGGTGTCGACCGCGACGGCCGCGAACTCCTCGCTCAGCAGGAGTCGTCGGACGAAGCCGATGTTGGTCGTCACGCCCAGCACGGCCGAACGGGCGAGACCGTCGGCCAGGGACGCGATGGCGGCCGCGCGGTCCGGGCCGACGGCGACGATCTTGGCGAGCATCGGGTCGTACGCGGTGGAGACCTCGCCGGGGCCGTCGATCGCCGACTCGACGCGCAGCTCCTCGGGCCACAGCACGTGCTCGACCGTGCCCGCCTGGGGAAGGAATCCGGCGTAGGGGTCCTCGGCGTAGATGCGCGCCTCGACCGCGTGACCGCGGGCGACGATCTCGTCCTGGGGCGGCAGCGTCGCACCCGAGGCGACGTCGAGCTGCCAGCGCACCAGGTCGACGCCGGTGACCTCCTCGGTGACGGGGTGCTCGACCTGGAGTCGCGTGTTCATCTCGAGGAAGCACAGGTCGCCGTCGGGTGCGACGAGGAACTCGACCGTGCCGGCGCCGACGTAGGAGACCTCTCGCGCCAGGGCGACGGCGGAGTCCTGCAGGCGCGCGCGTTGCTCGTCCGCCAGGTCGGGCGCGGGTGCCTCCTCGACGACCTTCTGGTGACGGCGCTGCGCCGAGCAGTCCCGCGTGAACAGGTGCACGACGTTGCCGTGCGAGTCGCCGAACACCTGGACCTCGACGTGGCGACCACCCTCGACGTACTGCTCGACCAGCAGGGTGTCGTCGCCGAACGCGCTCGCCGCCTCGCGCGCCGCGGTGGCGAGCGCGTCGGCCAGACCGGCGGGCTCGCGCACGACGTGCATGCCCTTGCCGCCACCGCCGGCCGCGGCCTTGACCAGAACGGGGTACGCGTCGGCGGGCACCGCATCCGGCGCGTGGCGCGTCGTGACCGGGACGTCCGCCCGCTCGGCGACCTCGCGCGCACGGTCCTTGCGCCCCATCAGATCGATGACCTCGGGCGACGGGCCGATCCACGTCAGACCGGCGTCGACGACGGCACGCGCGAAGCCCGCGTTCTCGGACAGGAAGCCGTAGCCGGGGTGCACGGCGTCAGCGCCCGCGTCGCGAGCGGCGGCCACGACGGCGTCGACGTCGAGGTAGCTCGGCACGGCCACGGCGGCGTCGGCCTCGTGCACGTGCGGAGCCTCGGCGTCGAGGTCGGTGTGGATCGCGACGCTGCGCAGGCCCGACTCACGGCACGCGCGCACCACGCGGCGGGCGATCTCGCCACGGTTGGCGATCAGCACGGCCTCCATGGGCCACCTCCTGTCTCGTGTCCGGTCCGGGTCGCGGTCCGTCACATGCGGAAGACGCCGTAGGTGGGCGCCGGGGTCGGGGCGTGGTTCGCGGCGAGCGCAAGGGCCAGCACGCGGCGGGTGTCGCGCGGGTCGATCACGCCGTCGTCCCACAACCGTGCGGTCGAGTAGTAGGCGGAGCCCTTGGCGTCGTACTCGTCGCGGATGCGCGCCTTGAACTGCTCCTCGGGCTCGGAGTCGTCGCCGCGCACGGTGGCCAGCACCGAGGCGGCCTGCTCGCCGCCCATGACCGAGATCTTGGCGTTGGGCCACATCCACAGGAAGCGCGGGTCGTAGGCGCGTCCGCACATGCCGTAGTTGCCCGCGCCGTAGGAGCCGCCGATCACGACGGTGTACTTGGGCACGACGCTCGAGGCCACGGCCGTCACGAGCTTCGCGCCGTCCTTCGCGATGCCGCGGTTCTCGTACTCGCGCCCGACCATGAACCCGCTGATGTTCTGCACGAACACGAGCGGGATGCCTCGCTGGTTCGCCAGCTCCACGAAGTGCGCGCCCTTGAGCGCCGACTCGCTGAACAGGATGCCGTTGTTCGCGACGATCGCGACGTCGTGA
Source organism: Aeromicrobium sp. (assembly GCA_023257515.1). Taxonomy (GTDB): domain Bacteria; phylum Actinomycetota; class Actinomycetes; order Propionibacteriales; family Nocardioidaceae; genus Aeromicrobium. The sequence goes on along the minus strand of JALRCA010000271.1, from coordinate 1,828 downwards.
CCCTCGATCCGCGCGAACGCGCACACCAGCGTCTCGCCGTACAGCGGCTTGAACTCGTGCAGCGCCGAGTCGTCCACGACCCGGCGCAGCACCTCGCGCACGTCGTAGGGCGTGCGCGGGTCGGCGGGCACCACGTCGAGCAGCGTCTCGGGGTCCTCGCGCGGAGGGCGTGCTCCAACTGCCGACCGGCCGGGGGTGGGTCGCGGCAGCGTGTCGACGATGGACCGCACCACCTGGAGCGCGTGCTCGTCGTCATCGGCCAGGTGGTCCACCACGCCGGACGTGCGGGCGTGGACGTCGCCGCCGCCCAGGTCCTCGGCCGAGACGACCTCGCCCGTCGCGGCCTTCACGAGCGGCGGGCCGCCGAGGAAGATCGTGCCCTGCTCGCGCACGATGACGGTCTCGTCGCTCATCGCCGGCACGTAGGCACCGCCCGCGGTGCACGAGCCCATGACGGCCGCGAGCTGCGGGATCTGCTGCGCCGACATCTGCGCCTGGTGGAAGAAGATCCGACCGAAGTGGTCGCGGTCCGGGAACACCTCGTCCTGCATCGGCAGGAACGCGCCGCCGGAGTCGACCAGGTAGACGCACGGCAGCCGGTTCTGCATCGCGATGGTCTGCGCGCGCAGGTGCTTCTTGACGGTCATCGGGTAGTAGGTGCCGCCCTTGACGGTGGCATCGTTCGCGACGACCACCACCTCGCGTCCCTGCACGCGGCCGATCCCCGCCACGAGGCCAGCGCTCGCCACGGTCGCCTCGTCGTCGGTGGCGCCGTACATGCCCCACGCCGCGAGCGGTGCGATCTCGAGGAACGGCGAGCCCGGGTCGAGCAGGTGGTCGACCCGGTCGCGCACGAGCAGCTTGCCGCGGCCGACGTGGCGCTCGCGGGCGCGGTCGCTGCCGCCGCGTCGCGCCAGGGCCAGGCGGGCGTGCAGCTCGTCGACCAGGTCGTGCATCTGAGTCACGCCGCCGAGGTTAACACTCATTAACCTCGGCGCGGTAGCATCGCCCCGTGCCCACCCCCGTCGAACCACCGACCCGACGCCAGCAGATCCTGCGCATCGCGTCTGAGCTGTTCGCGGAGCGCGGGTTCCACGGCGTGAGCATGAACGACATCGGCGCGGCCTGCGGCATCAGCGGACCGGCGCTCTACAAGCACTTCCGGGGCAAGGACGACCTGCTGACCCACGCGCTCGTCGACATCAGCCAGGAGCTGCTGGCCACCGGGAAGGACCGGGTGGCATCGGCCGGGACGGCGTCCGAGCGACTCGACGCCCTCGTGGCCTGGCACATCGACTTCGCCCTCGGCCACCCCGCGCTCATCGTGCTGCAGGAGCGCGAGTGGTCGAGCCTCGACACGGAGGCGCGGGCGAGCGTGCGCCGTCTCCAGCTGGCCTACGTCGACCTGTGGGTCGACGTCGTCCGGTCACTGCGCGACGACCTGGACCGCCCGGCCGCGCGTGCCGCGGTGCAGGCGACGTTCGGTCTGCTGAACTCGACTCCCCACAGCGCCCGCATCGGCGCGCCACGCATGCGCGTCCTCCTCGCGCGCATGGCCCGCTCGGCCCTGCTCGGCTGACATCCGTTCGAAGGATCGCGTGGGGTCGTCCCTTCGACAGGCTCAGGGACCCTGGGTGGGGTGAGTTCTGGAGCTTGCGCCACCCCTCAGACCCTGAGCTTGTCGAAGGGTCACGGGAAAAGACAGGACTTTCGACCTCTCGACCCGGGCGGCCACGTCGTACGATAATAGAACCTGTCGACGAAAGACAGGTTCTCCGATGACCCTCCTCCTCCGGGACACCCACCCCGTGGTGGCGTGCCTGGACGC
>JALRCA010000246.1 GCA_023257515.1 Aeromicrobium sp. | reverse complement strand
GTCGTCGGCCCGAACGGCGTCGGCAAGACCACCCTCTTCCGCATGATCACCGGCAACGAGGTGCCCGACGCAGGGACCCTCGAGGTCGGCCAGACGGTCAAGATCTCCTACGCCGACCAGAGCCGGGGCAGCATCGCCGCGGACAAGAACGTCTGGGAGGTCGTCTCGGACGGGATCGACTTCATCAAGGTCGCGAACTTCGAGATGAACTCGCGAGCCTACGTCGCGTCGTTCGGGTTCAAGGGGCCGGACCAGCAGAAGAAGGCCGGGGTGCTCTCCGGTGGTGAGCGCAACCGCCTGAACCTCGCGCTCACCCTCAAGCAGGGCGGCAACCTGCTCCTGCTCGACGAGCCGACCAACGACCTCGACGTCGAGACCCTGTCGTCGCTCGAGGACGCGCTCCTGGACTTCCCCGGATGCGCCGTCGTCACGTCGCACGACCGCTGGTTCCTCGACCGCATCGCGACGCACATCCTGGCCTGGGAGGGCACGGACGAGAACCCGGGCCACTGGTTCTGGTTCGAGGGCAACTTCGCGGCCTACGAGGAGAACAAGGTCGAGCGCCTCGGCGAGGACGCCGCCCGCCCCCACCGCGTCACCCACCGTCGCCTCACCCGCGACTGACCCGAGATTTGCGGCCTCATGCACCGTTCGCGCGAGGCGAACCGTGCATGAGGCCGCACATCTGGGCTGGTTGCCGGGCTCAGACCGGGCATCCTCGGCTCCTGAGAGCCTGACGGACCCGCAGGGTGACGAGGTCCGGGTTGGACATGTCCGCGGTCGTGACGACCACGGCCCGCCATCCGGCTGCCTCGAGCTGCTCGCGTCGCAGGTGGTCCCACTGTCGCTGCTTCGCGTCCCGCTCGTGCTGCCAGCCGTCGTACTCCACGAGGACCTTCCACTCCCGGTAGACCAGGTCGCCTCGTGCGAGCCAGCTGCGATGTTCGTCGTGGATCTCGGCGTTGATCTCGGGCTCGGGCAGGCCCGAGCGGACGAGATGCCAGCGCACGTCGCTCTCGCGCGGTGAAGCCACGCCGGCGCGCACGAAGGGCGCCACCCGGCGTGCGCGCTGGACGCCGTCGTAGTGGGTCGACTGCGCGTAGGCCCAGAGCTCGTGGCGATCGGCCAGTCCCTGCGCCACGAGCCAGTCGCCCACCTGGAGCAGCTGGCGCTCCCCGAGCAGGACGGCGCAGTCGACGAACGTCCGTCGGGGGGACACGAGCGGTACCCCGTCCACCAGCTCGATCTCGGAGCGTCGCAGGTACCGATGGCACCGCACGCCGTCGAGCACGACGTGGCTCCGGGTCGGGACGGTGACGTGGAGGGGCTGGACGGGACCGATCGACAGTCCTCGGTGCCGTAGACCAGTGAGGTGGCTCAACGCCGAGCCGCTCGGCAGCTTGAGCAGCGCTGCCTCGACGGCGAGCGCGAAGGTCATCGGGGTGTCGTGCAGTCGGTAGACCCCGGGATGGACCCGGACGAAACGTCGTCCGGCGAGCATCCGGTCCGTCACGCCGTGATCGAGAGCCTGCTGCCTGGTGAACGTGCGTCCGGCGAGGGCGGTGGGGATGGAGCGCATGTCCCCACGTTCGAGGTCGGACCAGCGCGAGGACACCCTTGGAGCGGGGCCTGTGGACGACGCGCAGACACCCGCCGCCCTGTGGACCGAGATGTGCGGCCTCATGCACCGTTAGCGCGACGAAGATGGTGCATGAGGCCGCAAATCTCGGCTGAGGGTCAGAAGCGGGAGCCCTCGAGGTTGGTGCGGACGGACTCCATGACGCGGCCGAGGGCCGCGAAGTCGTCGGGGGAGCCCTGGGTGACGAGGTAGTCGTGGACGCCGCGCACGTGCGTGTGTGCAGCCTGCTCCAGGACCGAGAAGCCGTGGTCGGTCAGGCGCGCGGTCACGCCGCGGCCGTCGCTCGAGCACTGGAAGCGCTCGACGATGCCGTCACGCTCCAGTCGTGCGATGGTGTGGGTGACTCGGCTGCGCGAGTGCGCGACCGCGGCGGCGAGCTCGGCCATCCGGATGGAGCGGTCGGACGCCTCCGAGAGCCGGACGAGGATCTCGTACTCCGCCATGGAGAGGTCGTGCTTGGAACGCAGGTCGCGGTCGAGCTGGTCGAGCAGGACGGTGACGCCGCCGAGGAACGAACGCCAGACCCGCTGCTGGTCCTGGTCCAACCAGGGCGTGTCGGTGGGAGCGTCCGTCGTCGTCATGGGTACATCCTAGTCAGCCAAGGGTGTTGATTGAAGATTCAACTTCATGGTACGCTCTTCTGGTTGAAGGATCAACGACAGACTTCTGAGGAGCACGCATGAGCATCACCACCGGTACCTGGAACCTGGACCCGACGCACACCGAGATCGGCTTCAGCGTCCGCCACATCATGAGCAAGGTCCGCGGCAAGTTCGAGACCTTCGAGGGCACCCTCGTGACGGCCGACCCGATCACGGACTCCAAGGTCACCGTCGAGGTCGACCTGTCCTCGATCAACACCGGCACCGCCGACCGTGACGCCCACCTGCGCTCGCAGGACTTCTTCGACACCGAGAACCACCCGAAGATGACGTTCGTGAGCACGGGTGTCGTCCAGAAGTCCGACGACTCGTTCGTCGTGCAGGGCGACCTGGCGATCAAGGGCGTCACCAAGCCGGTCGAGCTCGATGTCGACTTCCTCGGCGAGGGCGGCGACCCGTGGGGCGGCACCCGCGTGGGCGTCGAGGCCACGGGCCAGATCAGCCGCAAGGAGTTCGGCATCGACTTCAACATCCCGCTCGAGGGCGACAAGGTCATGATCGGCGACAAGATCACCATCACGATCAACGCCGAGGCCGTCCTGCAGGCCTGAGCGAAGCCCGGGGGCACGGCCCCCGACCCCGGTGCCCGGGCGGACCCCCGATCCGACCGGTCTCGGCACGTACGCCCCCTCCGCGCGAGGGGGCGTTCGTCGTCTCAGGCGACGGCAACCATGCGCTCGGCGAGGTCTGCGTGCAGCGCCGCCAGCTGCTCCGCGCTCGCACCGCCCTCGCGCGGGCGGTACCAGCGCACGAGGTCGATGCTCAGCGACAGGATCGCCAGCGCCGTGCCGGAGACGTCGACCACGGCGAGCTCGCCCTCGTCGACGCCGCGCTGGAGCACGTCGCGCATCGCGTGCTCGATGTCGCGGCGCAGCGTGGCGACCTCGGCACGGTGCTCGGGCGTCAGGGCGTCGAACTCGTACTGCACGATGCGCCCGACCCGACTGTTCGCGGCGTGCCACCGACTGAAGTCGTGCACGACGCGACGCAGCACCTCGACGGACGAGCCCCCCTCGCCGATCGCCCGGCGCATCACGTCGAGCGCGGCGCGATGGCCCTCGAGGCTCACGTGGAAGAGCAGGCTCTCCTTGGAGTCGTGGTGCACGTAGACCGCAGCGGGGCTCATGCCGGCGCGCGAGGCGATGTCGCGCGTGGTCGTGGCGGTGAAGCCCTTCTCGGCGAACGCCTCGACGGCTGCCGCGACGAGGCGCTCGCGTGCCGTGACGGTCGTCATGTCCACCTCCTGGCGTGCTCGGGTCAGTGGACAGCATGGCCCACGGGTGTCATGCTAAGCAAGCGCTTACCTACCGGCCCGTAGGTTCGTCACCGCCGTCACGAAGGAATGCTGCATGGACCGCACGATCTACTCCGACGACCACGAGGACTTCCGCGACACCTGCGCCGCGTTCCTCGCCAAGAAGGTCAGTCCGAACATCGAGGAGTACATCGAGCAGAAGGCGCTCCCGCGCGACTTCTGGCTCGCGGCCGGCGAGCAGGGCCTGCTCGGCCTGGAGATCCCCGAGGAGTTCGGTGGGTCCGGCGCCGAGGACTTCCGCTTCAACGCCGTGTGGGCCGAGGAGCTCAGCAAGGTCAGCGCTGCGGCCGCGTCGTGCGTCGGCATCCACGCGGACATCACGGCGCCCTACATCGTCGAGCTGGGCACGCAGGAGCAGAAGGAGCGCTGGCTGCCGAAGATCGCCTCCGGCGAGACCCTGCTCGCGATCGGCATGACCGAGCCGGGCGGAGGCTCCGACCTCGCGGCGCTCAAGACCACCGCCGTGCGCGACGGCGACGAGTGGGTCATCAACGGCTCGAAGACGTTCATCACGAACGGGTACAGCGCCGACCTCGTGGAGCGCGCGGCCCTGAGGTTCGGCGACCAGTGCATCGTGGTGGCCATCGACGCCAAGCGCCGGGCCGACGGCTCGGGCTGGGAGGTCTACCTGGCGGGCGGCCGGCAGGAGACCGGGATCGAGGCCGTCGCATGGGCGGCGGAGGCGGCCCGCCGGGGTGCC
>JALRCA010000225.1 GCA_023257515.1 Aeromicrobium sp. | reverse complement strand
CCGCGCTGGAGTCCGTGGCGCTCGGCGAGTGGGAGCTCCGTGCCAGCGAGGGATTCACCGGCCGGGCCAACTCCGTCGCCGTCCACGGCGAACCCGGCACGGACGTCGCGACCGCGTTGCGGACCGTGCGTGACTTCTACGCCGCACGAGATCTCCCGGCCCTGGCGCAGGTCGTCGTCGGCTCGACCTGGGAGCGGCGGCTGCGCGAGCGCGGCTGGGTGCCGACGAGGGGGCAGCGTCCCGGCGCCGTCGTGCAGGTCGCGGACCTGCCGCACGGCGCGCCGGCGCCGCCTGCCGATCCGGAGGTCGTCGTCGACCCCGTCCCGCACGACGACTGGTGGTCGCTGTACCACCGCGTCGACGAGGCGACCCGCGTCGCGGCGCAGCGCGTCATGACCGGGTCGGCCGTCACCGGCTTCGTCCGGCTGGGCGATCCCGTCCTCGCGATCGGTCGCGTCGTCGTGACCGGTGAGTGGGCCGGGCTCGCCGCTGTCGAGGTCGTGCCCTCGCACCGTCGACGCGGTCTGGGCCGACGCGTCGTGACCGCCGCCCTCGGATGGGCCACCGTCCGGGGCGCGGACAAGGCCTACCTGCAGACGATGCGCGAGAACGTCGCGGCGCTCTCGTTGTACCGTCCTCTGGGGTTCGTCGACCACCACGAGTACCTCTACCTCGAGGCGGGCCCAGCTCCGCTCCGTGAGCGGTCGACGGCTGCACAGGGCTGACGACGCCGGGGTACCGGTGATCTGGGGAGGATGGGGGCACGATGACCACGACGTTCGACGTGCTCGGACCCGTGCGAGTGCTGCGCGACGGGTCGGTCGTGCCGCTGCGCTCCGCTCGCGTCCGCGACGTGCTCGCCGTGCTGCTGAGCCACGCGCCGCACGCCGTGTCGTGGGAGCGTCTCGTCGACGAGGTCTGGCAGGACCAGTCGCCCGTCAACCCCAAGGCCGCACTCCAGACGTGCATCAACCGGCTCCGGGTGGCCGTGGGCGAGGACGTCGTGGTGACACGACCCCACGGCTACGCGCTCGACGTCCGCCCCGCCGACCTGGCGGCGTTCGACCGTTTGTTCGCCGAGACCCAGGAGGCGGACGGCGCCGATCGGATCGGGCCGGCGCGCGCCGGGCTCGTGCTGTGGCGTGGACCGGCCTACGCCGACTCCACCACGCCGTCTATCTCCTTCCACGAGGCGCCGCGTCTCGCCGAGCGACGCCTCCAGCTCGTCGACATGCTGGGCGAGGCGCTGCTCGCCGACGACCGGCACACCGAGGCCCTCGCCCTGGCCGAGGCCGAGGTCGTCGGCGCCCCGACGCGCGAGAGCCTGTGGTCGCTGCGCATCCGTGCGCTCGCGGCCCTGGGACGTCGCCGTGACGCGCTCGAGGCGCACGACCGGTACGCCCGTCGACTCGCGGAGGAGGAGGGGCTCGACCCCTCACCCGAGCTGGGCGACCTGCGGCAGCGCGTCCTGATCGACGATCCCACCGTCGCTCGCCCGACCACCCGGACGGTCGGGTGGACCGTCCACGAGCAGCTTCCTCTCGACGTCCCCGGGTTCGTCGCCCGGGCGGCCGACGTCGACCACGTGAGCGCGTTGCTGCGCGACCCCACCGTCCCGGTCGTGGTCCTCAACGGCATGGGCGGTGTCGGCAAGTCGTCGCTGGCCGTCCACGTCGCGCACCGGTTGCGCGAGGACTTCCCCGACGGTCAGTGGTTCTTCGAGCTGCGGGGCTCGCGCGCCGGGACGCGGTCGCCGTCGGACGTGCTGGTGGACCTGCTGCGACTCGCCGGCGTCGAGGACGCCGGCATCCCGAGCCACGACGGGGCCCGCGAGTCCCTCCTGCGTGGACGCCTCGCCGGACGACGGCTCCTCCTGGTGCTCGACGACGCCCGCGACGCCGAGCAGGTGCGCCCCTTGCTGCCCGGCACGCCCGAGACCACCGCGGTCCTCGTCACGAGCCGCGCCGTCCTCGACGGACTCGTCGCCCTCGACGACGCCGAGCAGCACGCCGTGCAGCCGCTCGACGCGCACGACGCGCATCAGCTCCTGACGCAGGCGCTGCGCTCGCGGACGGGCCTCGCCGAGCACGACCCCGCCCACCTCGACGCGCTCGTGCACGCCTGCGCCGGCCTGCCGCTCGCGCTGCGCATCGTGTCGGCCAACGTCCGCACGACCGGCGACCCCGAGCGGGTGCTCGCCGACCTGCGTGACGAGACATCGATGGACGCCCTGCGCATCCCGGGCGACGAGCGAGCCGGCGTCGACGCCGTCTTCTCCGGTACCTACCTGGCGTTCGACGACGACCACCGGCGCTGCCTGCGTCTCGTGGCCCACCTGCCGGGGGACGACTTCTCGCCCCCGTCCGTCGCCGCGCTGCTCGACGCCGACGACGGCTCCGCGACCCTCATGCTGCGTCGCCTCAGCGACCACAACCTGCTGCAGCACACCCGCCCGGGGCGCTACCGGGTCCACGACCTCGTCCGACGATTCGCCCTCGCCCTCGGCGACACCGAGGCCGTCTCGGCCCTCGAGCGCTACATGCGCTGGACGCTCGAGCGCTGCGTCGAGGCCACCTCACGCCACCACGCCGTGGTCTCGGGACTGCCGCGCCCCCCGATCGAGCGTCGCGCGTTCGCCGACGACGCGAGCGGCCGCCGATGGCTCGAGGCGGAGAGGACCACGCTCGTGGCGGCAGCCCTGCACGCGGCCGAGGACCCTCGTCTGTGCTCGTACGCCTGGCACCTCACCGACGTGCTCCGGCTCTACCTGTACATGTCCGGACGACAGCGCGACTGCCAGCGCATGGCGACGGCGGCGCTCGACGCCGCGCGCCGGGACGGTGACCGCGTGGCCGAGGCGGTCATGCTCCTGGCCCTGTGCAGCGCGATCGACTCGCTCGGTGACCAGCACGAGGCCCTGCGGCTCGGCCGTCAGTCCCTCGAGCTGCTCGAGCCCGTCGGGGACCACACCCTGTCGGCCAGCGTCCACAACCAGATCGGCATCGCACACATGGGCCTGGGTGACGCCCGCGCGGCCCGCGAGTCCTTCGAGCGCAGCATCGAGCACTACCGCCGCGGACCGCGTCCCGGCCTGAGCGCGGTGCCGATGTCGAACCTGGCCTTCGCCCTCGTGGTCACGGGGGACCTCATCGAGGCGGAGTCCGTCCTCGTCGAGGGCCTCACGATCGACCGGGCCGCCGACCGCACGGTCGGCATCGTCGCGAAGCTCATCGCCCTCGGCGAGGTGCGCCGCCTCCTGGGTCGGTTCGAGGAGTCGGCACAGGCCCTGTCGGAGGCGGAGTCCTGGATCATGGTGGTCTCCTCGGAGGGGTTCCACACCCAGGCCCTGCGCTACGGGCTGTCGTCGCTGCACCTGAGCCGAGGCCGACCGGACCTGGCGATCGCCGAGGCCGAGCGCGCCGAGGCCAAGGCCCAGCGTGCGGGTGACCCGTGGGAGCTGGGCCAGAGCCTCAAGGCCCTGGCCCACGCCCATGCCGCGAGCGGCCACCGGGACCTGGCCGACCGCAGCTACCGGGCGGCACGCGAGGTCAGCACCTCCCACGGCTACCAGCACATGACGCTCGAGATCGCCCTGGCCCACGCGGGGCTGCGCGCCGTCCACGATCCCGAGGCCCTGGCCGAGCTCACGTGGGTGCGTGAACGTGCTCGCGACGAGGGTCGGCGCGTCCTCGAGGCGGACGCGCTCGCCACGCTCCTGAGCCTCGCACCGGAGCACCACGACGAACCCGCGCTCGCGACCCGGTTGCAGGAGCTCGTGCGGGCCACGGGGCACCTCCCGCACGACTGGAGCTGTGGGGGCACGATGGGTGGGTCCGGGTGATCCGCAGGCCCGACCCGGGCCACGAGTTCGACCCGTCCGCGGGTCCGCAGCACCCGTCCGGGAGATGATGGACGCGATGGCCACCACGTTCGACGTCCTGGGGCCCGTCCGCGTGCTGCGTGACGGGGCCGTCGTCACGCTCCGATCCGCGCGGGTGCGTGACGTCCTGGCGGTGCTCCTGAGCCACGCACCCCATGCGGTGTCGTGGGAACGTCTCGTCCAGGAGGTCTGGCAGGACCACCCTCCCGCCAATCCGAAGGCGGCCCTGCAGACGAGCATCAACCGGTTGCGCGCGACCGTGGGCGACGACGTCGTCCTGACCCGTCCCCACGGCTACGCGCTCGACGTCAGGCCTGCCGACCTGACGGCGTTCGACCGGCTCGTGGCCGAGGCGCAGGAGGCCGAGGGTGTCGATCGCATCGGCCCGGCCCGCGCCGGGCTGGTGCTGTGGCGTGGTGCTGCCTACGCCGACGTCACCACGCCGTCGGTGTCGTTGCACGAGGCCCCCCGGCTCGAGGAACGCCGACTCCAGCTCGTCGAGCTGCTGGGGGACGCACTGCTCGGCGGCGACCAGCCGTCCCAGGCCCTCGAGCTCGCGGAGCAGGAGACCGTCACCTCGCCGTTGCGCGAGAGCCTGTGGTCGCTGCGCATCCGTGCCCTCGCGGCCCTCGGTCGTCGTCGCGACGCCCTCGAGGCGTACGACCGCTTCGCCGAGCGGCTCGCTGAGGACGAGGGCCTCGACCCCTCGCCGGAGCTGGCCGACCTGCGCCAGCGCGTGCTGCTCGACGACCCCACGGTGGCCCGCCCGCCGAGTCGTGGACCGACGTGGACCGTGCACGAGCAGCTGCCGCTCGACACGCCGGGGTTCGTGGCCCGGTGCGCGGAGATCGATCGCGTGATCACCCTGGTGCGCGACCCGGAGGTGCCGCTCGTCGTCCTGAGCGGCATGGGAGGCGTCGGCAAGTCGTCCCTCGCCGTGCACGTCGCCCACCGCCTGCGCGAGGACTTCCCCGACGGCCAGTGGTTCCTCGAGCTGCGCGGGTCCCGGCCGGATCCGCGGTCGTCCGCGGACGTGCTCGTGGACCTGCTGCGCCTGGCCGGCGTCGAGGACGCCGGCATCCCGAGCGACCACGGAGCACGCGAGTCCCTCCTGCGTGGACGCCTCGCCGGCCGACGGCTCCTCCTGGTGCTCGACGACGCCCGCGACGCCGAGCAGGTGCGGCCGCTCCTGCCCGGCACCCCTGAGTCGATCGCGGTCCTCGTCACGAGCCGTGCCGTCCTCGACGGACTCGTCGCCCTCGACGACGCCGAGCCGCACGTCGTCCAGCCCCTGGACCCCGACGGGTCGCGCGACCTGCTCGCCCGCGCCCTGGGGGATCGCGCCGACGACCACACGCTCGATCCCGCCCAGCTGGCCGGGATCGTCCGGGCCTGCGCCGGACTGCCCTTGGCGCTGCGGATCGTCGCGGCGAACCTGCGCATGCGACGTGAGCCCGCCGAGGCCGTCGTGGAGCAGCTGAACGACGGGCGCTCGCTCGACCCGCTGCGCATCCCCGGTGACGAGAGGGCCGGCGTGGACGCCGTGTTCTCGAGCTCCTACCAGGTCTTCGACGCCGACCACCGACGCTGCCTGCGGCTCGTGGCCCACCTGCCAGGAGACGACTTCGCAGCCGCGTCCGTCGCCGCGCTGCTCGAGGGCGACGACGCGACCGTCACCCTCATGCTGCGACGTCTCGCCGACCATCACCTGCTCCAGCAGACGCGGCCCGGGCGGTACCGGATCCACGACCTCGTGCGCCGGTTCGCCCTGACCCTCGTCGACGACGAGGCCACCTCGGCCCTCCAGGCGTACCTCGGCTGGGTGCTGGAGCGCTGCACCGAGGCCACCGCCCGGCACCACGCCGTCCTGACCGGCCTCGATCGCCCCCCGCTGCGCCGACGCACCTTCGCCGACGACGCCGCCGGACGACGCTGGCTCGAGTCCGAGGGCGCGACGCTCGTCGCCTCGGTCCGGGCCGCCGCGGAGGACGAGGCGTTGCTGTCCTACGCGTGGCACATCACGGACACGCTGCGCCACTACCTGTACATGACGGGCCGTCAGCGGGACTGGCAGACGATGTCCACGGCAGGACTGGCTGCCGCGCGGCGGGCCGGGGACCGCATGGCGGAGGCGGTCATGCTGCAGTCGCTCAGCAACGCCATCGACTCGATGGGGGACCACCAGGGCGCGCTCGGCCTGTGCCTGGAGGCGCTCCAGCTGTTCCGCGCCGAGGGCGACGCCGTGCGGGTCGCCAGCACGCTCAACCACCTGGGGATCACCCACCTCGGACTCGGTCACCTGGGCGAGTCGCACGCCGCGTTCCACGAGAGCATCGAGGTCTATCGCAGCAGCGATCGCGCCGAGCTCAGCACGGTGACCATGACGAACTTCGCGATGGCCCTGCTCGCCTCCGGTGACCTCGTCGAGGCGGAGACCGTGCTGCACGACGGGCTGCGGATCGACCGCGACAGCGATCGCACGATCGGCATCGTGGCCAAGCTCATCGCCCTCGCCGAGGTGCACCGTCACCGAGGCGCACTCGCCGAGGCCAGGCGTGCCCTGTCGGAGGCGGAGTCGTGGACCCGCGTCGTCGCGACCGGCTTCCACGCGCAGGCGCTGGCGTGCCAGCTTGCCGCCCTGTATCGCACCGAGGGCCGACCGAAGCAGGCCGTCGAGATGGCTCTGCAGGCCGAGGCCGTCGCCCGGGACGCCGGTGACCCGTGGCACCTCGCCCAGTCCCTCAAGGCGCTCGGCGACGCCTTCGCCGCCGACGGAGCCGGCCAGCGGGCGGCTCGCACGTACCGCCAGGCCGCCGAGGTCAGCGAGACGCGCGGGTACCAGCACCTGTCGCTCGAGATCGTCGTCGCCCATGCGGGTCTCCGGGCAGGCACGGACCCCGAGGCGCTGCAGGAGCTCGAGGCCGCGGCACGTCGCGCGCGGACGGAGGGGCGCCGTCTCGTCGAGGCCGACGCGCTCACGACCCTGCTGGCGTGGTCGCCACGACACCCGTCGCGCGAGGGGCACCACGAGCGCCTGCGCGAGCTCGTGCGGGCCACCGGTTACGTGCCCCAGGACTGGAGCCTGCCGGGACGCGAGCTCCTCGTCGACGCCGATCCCCGCGGTGAGAGCAGCACGACAGTGGCGTGACAGTGGCCGGATGCACGCTGATCCTGTCAATCGGTCCCCCAGACCATGACGGGTCAGCGGTCCCGGACACATCTCACCCCGGTCCGGGACCGCTGACCGCCACCAGAGCCGGCGTCCGCTCAGTCGCCCCGGGGCCTCTCACCGCAGATGACGCGGTCGGCCGCCTGGTAGTTGGCCGTGACCGTCTCGCGCTTGACCTGCTTGCCGTCGCGCAGGAAGGTCCGGTAGATGTCGATGTCGAAGCCCTGGATCGGCGACTGCGGCACGCACCGGTTGGTCGGGTCGTACTGCGTCCCGGGGGCGCGGAAGTTGCGCTTGGCCGACTGACCCGCCCTGATCTCCCACGTCTTGGTGCCCCACATCTGCACGTTCATCCGACCGGCGGAGGCGGGCGTCGCCTTCTGCACCGAGGCCTTGATCAGGATGCCGTGCTTCGTGGTGTTCTTGAACTTGAGGTCGAGGCTGCCCCACGCGACGGTCGCCTCACGACCCACGGGGTACCGATCGATCCAGAATGCGTGCGGGTGGTGCTCGACGTCCTGCAGACCCGCGAAGAAGGCCGCGTTGTAGGTCGTGGTCACGACCTGGGAGACACCACCGCCGAGCTCCTCGCGGAACACGCCCCCGTTGATGATCGTGCCGACGACGAAGCCGTTCGCCTCCGTGCGCTCCCCCACCGTGTCGTTGAAGCTGAACGTCTCGCCGGGCTTGACGATCACGCCGTCGATGAGCTGCGCGGCGCGCGACTGGTTGGTGTTGCGGTACTCCGCGTAGGGGAACTGCGTCGTGAACTCGCTGACCTTCTCCTTGATGCCGAGCTTCTTGGCGTCCGCCGTCGTGAAGGCCGGGTCGACGACCTTGGCCTCCACCGTGACGCTGCGCGCGTCGCCGCTCTTGGTGAGGACGGGCACGAGCTTCTCGGCCATCTCCTTCGGCTGCAGCCCCACGCCCTTCTTGCCGGCGATCACGACGGGTCGGCCGCCGCGGATGTCGACCGTCGCGTCGACGGCCTTGCGACCGATGCCCGTCGTGGAGTCCGTGAGCGGTCGCGCGAGCTTCTTGGCGTCGATGACGGGCTCCATCGACCGACCGGCGCCCTCGGACGGCACCTCGACGGTCAGAGCGGGGGCGTACGCGGTGACGGGGAGCTCGATGCGGCGCGAGCCGACCTTGATCGTGACGGGCGCGCTGACCGCCGGCCGCGCCACCTCCTTCAGCGCGGTGGCGAGAGCCTCGGCGTCGACCGCCGGCTCGGCCTTCTCGGTCGGCACCTCGACGGGCTCGGCCTCCTCGGCGAGGTAGGCGTCCTGGATCGCCTGGGCGGCGTCGTCCTGCGTCACCACCAGCCCGTCCTTCGGACGGCGTGCCGTGGGCTTGGCGTCCGGGAAGGTGATGAGCGCCTCGACCACGGGCCGGTCGACACCCTCGGCCACGGTCTTGACCGCACTGGCGAGCTTGTCGTCCTGGACGTCCAGGACCGGGTCGAGCTCGCGGTCGCCGACCACGAGGCCGAGGATCGCGCGGGGGTCCCACGTGCGACGGCCGCCTGCCTGGGCGACGCTCTCGTCGAGGTCGAGCGCGAGACCCGCCGTCTCGGGATCGATCCGGAACGTCTTGCTGCCGTGCCGCAAGGTGATGGCCCGGTCCCCGCGCGGGGCCAGCTCCTCCTGCAGCGCCTGGCGCGCGGCCTCCGGACTGCGACCGCCGACCTCGACGCCGGCGATGGTGGCGCTGGCGGGCATTCGCTCACCGGTGAGCCACCAGCCGACCACGTAGAGCGTCCCGAGCACCGCGGCGACCGCGGCCAGCACCGGCCAGCGACGCCGACGACGGGGCTTCTCGTCGACGGCGGACGGCTCGTCCGGCGGTGGAGGCGGCGGGATCGCGGCCGCGGGCACGACGGGCACCTCGCCGGTGTCGTCGTCGGAGTCGGGGTCGATCGCACCCGTCGGCGGCAGGTGGTCCTGAGCAGGGGGCTCCTCGCCCTCCGGTCGCCCCTGGTCCGGCCGTTCCTGCTCGGTCATGGGGACCAGCGTAGGTGCCGGACCCTCGCAGTCCCGGCACCGGGACGCCTGGGGCGTCAGTCGGTGTCGCCCACGCCCGGCGCCCGTCGGGACGGGGGCAGGGACTTCTCGCTCTCGGGCGAGCGCACGATCGTGCCGTAGTGGGACCGGTAGTACAGGAGGGGGTCGTCAGCGGCCTCGCTCACGGCCGCGCCGACGACGGAGCCCACCAGGATCGTGTGGTCGCCGCCGTCGTGCACCGCCGTCGTGCGGCACTCGAGCCAGGCGAGCGAGTCGTCGAGGAGGGCGACACCCAGGCCGCCGCGGTGGTGGCCGAAACCCTGGAGCTGGTCCTCGAGCGGACGTCCCCGGTCGGCGAACCAGGACGACGCCGCGCGACCACCGTCGGACAGGATCGACACGCCCCACGCACCGGACTCCAGCACCGCCTCGTGGAAGCGGCTGGTGCGGTGGGAGCAGACCAGGACGAGGGGCGGGTCGAGCGAGACGGACGTGAACGCGCTCGCCGTCATCGCGTGGTCGACACCGTCGTGCACCGTGGTCACGATCGTGACGCCGCTGGCGAACCGGCCGAGGGCGGCGCGGAAGGCGCTGTCGTCGACGGGGCTCACCGCTCCAGCCTAGAGTCGCGGACCACCGCGAGCACGAGCCCACCGACGCCGAGCGCCAGGAAGGTCCAGCCGAGTGCATCGCTCGCGATCAGGTAGCTGCCGTCGCCGGCGACCTGCTGCAGCACCGGCACGAGGCACCAGCCCATCGTGAACCAGGCCGTCCCCGTCCGGACCATGCGACCGGCGGCCACGGCCACGAGCCACGAGCACCCCAGGCCGAGGACGAGACCCCACGGCACGTCGACACCCAGCACGACGGTGCTCTGGCGGTGCTCGACGGCCGCCAGGACTCCCACCACGGCGCCCAGCAACGCGACGAGCAGGCGGGCGAGGAGCTTCACGCGCCGGCGAAGAGGTCGTCCTCGAACGGCTCCCCCGGCGCGGGAGCGGCCGTGCCCTTCGCGAGGCGGTAGAACTCGCGACCCCAGGCTCGCTGGGCGACGTCGTTCGAGAGTGCGAAGAACGGGCCGTCCACCGCGATCTGCGTGGCGTGCGCCCGCATGGCGTCCAGCTTGGCGTCGATCCACGGCGAGCCGTCGACGATCGCGGCGATGGCGTCGTCCTCGACGGCGAACGGCGGCAGGTTGTCGGGATCCATGCCCTCCATGAACGTCAGGTCCCCGGACTCGCGGACCTGACGGATGCCCTCGCGCAGCGCCGTCGCCGACATCGCCGTCCAGTAGACCTTGGGCACGTCCCACGGCTCGCCGAGGTCGAGCCGGTACGAGGGCACGGCCGCGAGGGCCGTCGCGTAGGTCGCGACGCGGTGGGCCTGCACGTGGTCCGGGTGGCCGTAGCCCCCGAACTGGTCGTACGTGACCAGCACCTGCGGACGCACCTCGCGGATCACCTCGACGAGCAGATCGGCCGCGACGGTCAGGTCGGCGTGCCAGAAGGCGTTGGCCGGCACGTCGTCGGCGGCCGTGGCGCTGCCGTCCTCGGCCCACTTCATGCCCGAGTCACGGAAGCGACCGAAGCCGCCCAGGAACCGGTGGTCCGTGACCCCCAGCAGACGCATCGCCTCAGCGAGCTCGGTGACGCGATGCTCGCCGAGGCGGTCGTCGCGATCGGCGGCCAGGTGCTCCAGCTCCGGCACCAGGACCTCGCCCATCTCGCCGGCGGTGCAGGTGACGAGCGTGACCTGGGCCCCCTCGGACGCGTAGCGCGCCATCGTGGCGCCGTTGTTGATCGTCTCGTCGTCCGGGTGCGCGTGGACGAGCAGGATCCGTCGGTCGGGCTGAGCCATGCGGTCAGCCTAGGACCTGTCAGGTGGTGCTGGCGCTGCCGCCGTCGCTCCCGCCGGAGGACTGGCCCGGCGAGCCCGGACCGGACGAACCCGGACCCGGTGCCCCGCCCATCGATCCGCCCATCGATCCGCCCGGCGGCACCTGACCCTGCTGACCCGGCGCCTGCTGACCCTGACCCTGCTGACCCTGACCCTGCTGACCCGGGGCCTGGCCGAGGCCCTCGCCCGGGGGACCGCCGTGGCGGCTGAACCCCGGACCTCCTCGGCTGCTCTGCTCGCTCGATCCGGCGGCGCCGAGCGCCGCACCCGCCCCGACCCCGAGCACCACCGCTGCGGCAGCCGCCGCGACCAGGGTGCGGGTCGGCCATGTCTTCGCCTCATCCATGGAGCCAGCGTGCGGGCCGATGCTGTCGGGGCGCTGTGCGCGCGGTCAGCGATCCCTGCGAGTCCCTGTCCCGGCGCAAACGCTGATTCTCAGGCTCGCCAGGGAACCAGCGCGCCGCGCACGGTCTCCTGCCCGGAGCACGGAGTGCGACGCCGGCATCGTGAGCGAGAACCATGCTTCGTCCGGACCGGGCTCGCGTGTTCACAGGAACCCCACAGGCGACTCCTACCCCGGCCGCAGCGGCGCGGGCCAGACTGAGCACATGGCCACGCTCCCGCCCGCCCCGATCGACCGCCCCACACGCGCCGACGGCACACCGCTGCGCGTGCTCGTGGTCGACGACGAGCCGAACATCGCGGAGCTTCTTCTGATGGCGCTTCGGTACGAAGGATGGCAGGTCAGGACGGCCGGCACGGGACGCGAGGCGATCGACACGGCGAAGGACCTCGTCCCGGACGTCGTCGTGCTCGACTGGATGCTGCCGGACGTCGACGGTCTCGAGGTCCTGCGTCGGCTGCGGGCGCGCGACGAGCGCGTTCCCGTCCTGTTCCTGACCGCGCGCGACGCCGTCGAGGATCGCATCGCCGGCCTGACCGCGGGCGGCGACGACTACGTGACCAAGCCGTTCAGCCTCGAGGAGGTCGTCGCGCGACTGCGCGGACTCGTGCGTCGCAGCGGCGCGTCGGCCGCCCGGACCGAGAACGTGCTGGTCGTCGGCGACCTCGTCCTCGACGAGGACAGCCGGGACGTCACGCGGGCCGGCGAGGCGATCGAGCTGACCGCCACCGAGTTCGAGCTCCTGCGCTACCTCATGCGGAACCCGCGCCGTGTGCTCAGCAAGGCGCAGATCCTGGACCGCGTGTGGAACTACGACTTCGGTGGTCAGGCCAACGTCGTCGAGCTCTACGTCTCCTACCTGCGCAAGAAGATCGAGGCGGGCCGCTCCCCCATGATCCACACCAAGCGCGGCGCCGGCTACGTGCTGCGGGCGGCGGACGACGCGTGAGGCGCCTGCTGCCGACGACGTTGACGGCGCGACTCGTGGCGACCACGGTCGCGCTCGTCGTCGCAGCCAGCCTGCTCGTCGCGCTGGTCGCCGCGCTCGTGATGCGCTCGTACCTGACCGATCGCCTCGACGCGCAGCTCGGGGAGTCGATGGATCGTGCGCAGAACGCCGTCCAGGGCGCTGGTGGCGGCCCGAGGATCGCCGACCGGTTCGACCCGTGCGACGACGTCCCCCTGCCTCCCCGCGGACAGGCCGCGGGGAGCATCACGGCGCTCTTCTCCGAGGACTGCAGCTCCGGCAGCCGGATCACGAGCTCGGCCCGCCTGCAGCGACTGTCCAGCACGGCCCTCGCGTCCCTGGCCGACGTGCCGACCGACGCAGAGCCCCGCACCGTCTCGCTCGAGACGCTGGGCGACTACCGCGTGGCCGCGACGCGGACGGCCGACGGCACCGTCGTGGTGCAGGGTCTGCCGACCGACGACGTCGACGCCACCATCGCGCGCTTCGCCTGGTGGGAGGTCCTGCTCGGGGTGACCGGGGCGCTCGCCGCGGCGCTCGCCGGCTCGTGGGTCGTGCAGCGCCAGCTGCGCCCGCTGCGCGACGTCGCCGACACCGCGCACGAGGTCACGACGCTCTCGCTCGACTCGGGCGAGGTCGGTCGCACCGTGCGCGTCCCCGACCGCCTCACCGACCCCACGACGGAGGTCGGTCGTGTGGGCGAGTCGCTCAACCAGCTGCTGCAGCACGTCGAGCGGGCCCTGGACTCGCGTCACGAGAGCGAGCAGCAGGTGCGTCAGTTCCTGGCCGACGCCTCGCACGAGCTCCGGACCCCGCTCGCGACGATCCGCGGCTACGCCGAGCTCGCCCGTCACACGGGCACCGACCAGCTGGCCAAGGTCGAGGAGGAGGCGCAGCGCATGTCGGTGCTCGTCGACGACATGCTGCTCCTGGCCAGGCTCGACTCGGGCCGACCGCTCGAGCGCCGCCCCGTCGACCTCGTGCGTCTGCTCGCCGAGACGGTCGACGACGCCCGCGTCGTGACCGACGACCACACATGGCGGCTCGAGCTGCCGGACGAGACGGTCGAGGTCGACGGCGACGCCCAGCGGCTGCACCAGGCCGTCACCAACCTGCTGCGCAACGCCGCGCGTCACACACCACCCGGCACGACCGTGACCGGTGGGCTGGGCATCGAGGCCGATGCCGTCGTGCTGAGCGTCCACGACGACGGGCCCGGCCTGTCCCCTGACCTCGTGCCGGTGGTGTTCGAGCGGTTCACCCGCGGCGACGACTCCCGCACCCGGGCCCTCGGCGGGGCGGGTCTCGGCACGTCTCTCGTCCGTGCCATCGCCGAGGCCCACGGCGGCTCCGCGAGCGTCGTGAGCACCCCCGGCGACACGACCTTCACCGTCCGCCTCCCTCGCTGACCGACGCCCAGTCCCGCCCGGAGCCGGACCAGCGCCGCGGCTCACAGGGACGCCACAGGGCGACCACACGACCACGCCAGCGCGGCGCTCGATCGTGGCAGGCATGGACCAGACGATCACCTCGCGCACCACGGCGACCACCGTGCTCGACCACCCCTCGCGGGACACGGACGACGCACACCCACGCCCTTCCCGACTCGCACGACTGTGGCGCGGCGACCCCGCCGACCACGTCATCGCCCGACCCGCCCTGCTCGCCCTCCTCGCCGCCACGGCGGTCCTCTACCTCTGGGGCCTCGGGGCGTCGGGGTGGGCGAACAGCTTCTACTCGGCGGCCGTGCAGGCCGGCTCCGCCTCGTGGAAGGCCTTCTTCTTCGGCTCCTTCGACTCCGCCAACGCGATCACGGTCGACAAGACCCCGGCCTCGCTGTGGGTCATGGCGCTGTCGGTCCGCGTCTTCGGCCTGTCGTCGTGGAGCATCCTCGTCCCGCAGGCGCTCATGGGCGTGGCCTCGGTCGGCCTGCTGCACCACAGCGTGCGACGGGCGACGGGCAACACGTGGGCGGGTCTGGCTGCCGGTCTCGTGCTCGCCACGACCCCGGTCGCGGTGCTGATGTTCCGGTTCAACAACCCGGACGCGCTGCTCGTCCTGCTGCTGATCGGCGCGGTCGTCGCGACCCAGCGCGCCCTCGAGCGGCCCGAGCGTGCCGTGCGGTGGCTCGCCCTCGGTGGCGCGCTGGTCGGTGTCGCGTTCCTCGCGAAGATGCTGCAGGCCTTCCTGGTCCTGCCGGCGCTCGCGGGCGTCTACCTCGTCGCAGCCTCGGTGCCGCTGCTCACGCGACTCGGGCACCTGCTCGTCGCGTTCGGCGCGATGATCGCGGCGGCCGGCTGGTGGATCGCGATCGTCGAGCTCTGGCCCGCGTCGAGCCGCCCGTACATCGGCGGCTCGCAGGGCAACTCGATCCTCGAGCTCGCGCTCGGGTACAACGGCCTCGGCCGCCTCAACGGCGAGGAGACCGGGTCCGTCGGCGGCGGTCAGGGCCGGGGCTGGGGCTCCACCGGTCTGTTCCGCCTGTTCGACGGCGAGATCGGGGGCCAGGTCGCCTGGTTCCTGCCGGCCGCGCTCGTGCTGCTCGGCGCGGGCCTGTGGTTCGCCCGCAGGGCCGGTCGTACCGACCGTGTCGTCGCCGGGCTCGTGGTGTGGGGCCTGTGGACCCTCGTCACGGCGCTGACCTTCAGCTTCATGGCGGGCATCTTCCACGCGTACTACACGGTGGCGCTCGCCCCGGGCGTGGCCGCGCTGGTCGCGATCGGTGGCTTCGTGCTCTGGCAGCGCCGCCAGGACCCGGTCGCGCTCCTTGCCGCCGCGTTCACCCTGGCCCTGACCTCGGCGCTCGCGTTCGTGCTGCTCGGCCGGACCTCCGACTTCGTGCCGTGGCTGCGCTGGGTCGTCGTCGTGCTCGGCGTCGCGTCCGCGCTCCTGGTGGTCGTGCACCGGTTCCTGCCCCGTCGCATGGCCCTCGCGGTCGCCGTGGGAGGGCTCGTCGCCGTGCTGGCCGGGCCGACCGCCTACGCGGTCGAGACGGCGACCACGCCGCACACCGGATCCATCCCGAGCGCCGGCCCGTCGTCGCAGGACGGACCGGGAGGTGGTGGCGGACCTCGCGTGCTGCGCGGTGGCCCCCAGGGCACCACGCAGCAGGACGGCACCCGGCCCGATGGCGCACCCGGCGGCGCGGGTGGCCTGCTGAACGGCTCGGAGTCCTCGAGCGAGATCGACTCGCTGCTCACCGAGGACGCCTCGTCGTACCGCTGGGTCGCAGCGACGACCGGCTCGAACAACGCCTCCGGCTACCAGCTCTCGACGCAGCTGCCGGTCATGGCGATCGGCGGGTTCAACGGCTCCGACCCGAGTCCCACGCTCGCCCAGTTCAAGCAGTACGTCGCCGACGGCGCGATCCACCACTTCATCGGCGGGGGTGCCGGGCCCGGGGCGGCGAACGGCACCGGCGGGGGTGCCGGGCCCGGGGCGGCAAACGGCACCGGCGGACCCGGCGGGTCCGGCTCGAGCGAGATCTCCGAGTGGGTCGCGGCGAACTTCGAGGCCACCACGGTCGACGGCGTCACGATCTACGACCTGAGCACGGGGGTCCGGTGATGACCACGACCCTGGAGCCCGTCCCCGGCCCGCGCCGGACCCCCGTCCGGAACGCCCGCGTCGACGTCGTCATCCCCGTGTTCAACGAGCAGGACGACCTGCGTCCGGCCGTCGAGCAGGTGCTCGAGCACCTGGCGGAGCTGCCGTTCGTCTCGACGGTGACGATCGCGGACAACGCGAGCACCGACGGGACCGCCGTCATCGCGCGTCGCCTGGCCGACCTGCACGAGACGGTGCGCGTGGTCAGCCTGGCCGAGAAGGGACGGGGACGTGCCCTCAAGCGGGCGTGGTCGGCATCGGACGCCGACGTTCTCGTCTACATGGACGTCGACCTGTCGACGGACCTCAAGGCGCTGCTGCCCCTCGTGGCGCCACTCGTGACCGGTCACTCCGACGTGGCGATCGGGTCGCGGCTCGCCCGCACGGCGCGCACGACCCGTGGACCGAGGCGCGAGATCGTGTCGCGGTCGTACAACTACCTGCTGCGCGGCACGCTCCGGACCCGGTTCAGCGACGCCCAGTGCGGGTTCAAGGCGATCCGGCGCGACGTGGCCGAGCGGCTGCTCCCGCTCGTCGAGGACGATGCCTGGTTCTTCGACACCGAGCTGCTGGTGCTCGCCGAACGGGCCGGACTGAGGATCCACGAGGTGCCGGTGGACTGGGTCGACGACCCGGACAGCTCCGTCGACGTCGTCCGGACGGCGCTCGACGACCTGCGGGGCATGGCGCGGCTCGGCTGGTCGCTGCTGCGTGGGCAGGTGCCCCTGGCGGAGGTGTCGACGGCGCTCGGACGGGCGACGGCGAGCAGTGCCTCGGGACGGATGAGCGCCCAGGTCGTGGTCTTCGCCATGATCGGCGCGCTGTCGACCATCGCCTACGCAGCACTCTTCCTGCTCCTGCGCGGGGCGGTGGGCCCGCAGCCGGCCAACGCGCTCGCCCTCGTGCTGACGGCGATCGCCAACACGGCGGCCAACCGCCGCTTCACCTTCGGCGTCACCGGCGGTGGCGGCCTGGCCCGCCACCACGTGCAGGGCCTCGTCGTCTTCGGCGGCGGCCTGGCGCTGACGAGCGGCGCGCTGGGGGTGCTGCACGCGGCGAGCTCGCGCCCGCACCCGGTCGTCGAGGTGGTCGTGCTGACCGCGGCGAACCTGGCGGTCACCGTCGGCCGGTTCACGGCGATGCGCACCTGGATCTTCCGCCGTCGAGCCACGTCGAACCCCTCCGAGGGATCACGGCCGCGGGAGCGACCGTGATCCCTCGGGCCGCGTCACCGACGCCGGCCCGCCGGACGGACATTTGTCTCGGCCCTCGGCATCGGACAGGATCGTCGTGTGCTGGCCACCACGTCGACGTCCGGACTGACCGACGCCTCGTCCTCCCCGGGTTCGGGTCCCGCCTGGCTGCCCTGGGTCATCGTGGCCGTGGCCCTCGTCGTCGCGGTCGTCGTCGGCGTGCTCGTCCGCCGCTCGCGCCGCAGGTTCGAACGCACCCACCACGTGCAGGACGAGCACGGACGACGCGTCGACCCGGCGTCCTTGCTCGACGACGAGACCATCGAGGAGGTTGCCGACCGCGCGCTGGTGACGGTCGACGACGCCCTGCTCGCGTCGCGGCAGGAGCTCGAGCGTGCACCCGACCTCCCCGCGGCGGCCGAGGCGTTGCAGAGCGCCGCCGACCTGCTGGCCCGTGCCTTCGCCATCCGCGACGCGCTGGACCGGGCCGATCCGCCGGACGAGCCGGGCCGCCGGGCCGCTGCCGGGCAGATCATCACGACCTGTGAGCAGGTCGACGACACCCTCGACTCCGCGGCCCACGAGGTCGCCGAGGCGCGAGCCCTGTCCGACCAGCTGCCCGGCCTGCTCGACGCGGTCGAGCGCGAGGCGGCCACGATCGTCTCCGACGGCTCCGACCCGCTCGCCGACTCCCTCCTCGCGGCCGCCCGGCACCACGTCGCGCAGGCTCGCAAGGAGGCGCCGGACGATCGTCGCCGGGCGGTCGGGCACCTTCGCGTCGCCGAGCAGGCCGTCGACCAGGCACGCACCGCCGTGACCGCGATCGCCACCGACGACGAGGCCCTGCGCGCCGCCACGCTCGTGGCGACGCGACGTGGAGCGGTCGGCGCCCTCGCCCGGGCCCGGCTGCGCCGCGAGGACGCGATCGCGGCAGCACTGGAGCAGGCCGAGTCCGACATCGCGACCTGGCGACCCGAGCACGCCCGCCGCGCCGACGACAGCCTCCGGGCGCTCCTTCTCGCCGGCGTCCTGGTGCCCTCGAGCCGGGGCTCCTGGCGCAGCGCGTTCGGCGGCACCTCCCACGGCGAGGGCGGCAACACGGCCTACCGCGGGAGCGGCCGCGTCGAGAGGCTCGTCGCCGCGGGATTCGGCGGCCGCCGCACGACCGACGACCGGCCCACGATCGTGCGCACCTGAGCGCACCCCACGAAGGGAACCTCACCATGGCCCAGAAGCAGTCCATCCTCGGACGCATCGCCCAGCTGACGCGCGCCAACCTCAACGCCGCGCTCGACCGGGCCGAGGACCCGCAGAAGATGCTGGACCAGCTCGTGCGCGACTACACGAGCTCGATCGCCGAGGCCGAGGAGGCCGTCGCCCAGACGATCGGCAACCTGCGCCTCGCCGAGGCCGATCACGCCGAGGACGTCGCGGCGGCCAAGGAGTGGGGGGCCAAGGCCGTGGCTGCCTCGCACAAGGCCGACGCCCTGCGGGCCGCCGGGGAGGCCGCGCAGGCCGACCGGTTCGACCAGCTCGCCAAGGTGGCTCTCGGTCGCCAGATCACGGCCGAGAACGAGGCCAAGGAGGCTGCGCCCTCGATCGCCCAGCAGGCCGAGACCGTCGAGAAGCTCAAGGCCGGTCTCGTGCAGATGCGCACCAAGCTCGACGAGCTGTCGACCAAGCGGGACCAGCTCGTGGCTCGCGCCAAGACCGCACAGGCGCAGGCCACCGTGCAGGACGCCATCTCCTCGATCAACGTGCTCGACCCGACGAGCGAGGTCTCGCGCTTCGAGGAGAAGGTGCGCCGCGAGGAGGCGCGTGTCGCCGGCCACGCCGAGCTCGCGGCCTCGAGCCTCGACGCCCAGTTCGAGGAGCTCGAGCTCGACAGCCAGCAGCTCGAGGTCGAGGCACGCCTGGCCGAGCTGAAGGGACAGCTGGGCGGTGCACCCGCGTCGATCGAGGCCCCGGGTCCCGACGCTCCTGATGCACGATGACGTGCCGACCTGCAAGGATGCCCGCATGAAGATCAACGATTCCCACTCCTACGGCGGCGCCGACGTCGAGTCGGTCTTCGCGCTCATCAGCAGCGAGGACTTCCGTGTCGAGGCAGCCGAGGACGCCGGGGCCACCGACATCGACATCTCGGTCGAGACCTCCGGGAGCACCACGACCGTCACGATCGTGCGCACCCAGCCGGCCGACATGCCTGACTTCATCAAGAAGCTGACCGGCGACACCGTCAAGGTCAAGCAGACCGAGAAGTGGGGCGAGCCGGCCGCCGACGGATCCCGCACCGCCGACGTCAAGGTCAGCATCATCGGCCAGCCCGCCGAGATGCTCGGCACCGCGAAGCTCTACAACGACGGCAACGGCAGCGCGTTC
The DNA here is from genome assembly GCA_023257515.1 of Aeromicrobium sp. Classification (GTDB taxonomy): domain Bacteria; phylum Actinomycetota; class Actinomycetes; order Propionibacteriales; family Nocardioidaceae; genus Aeromicrobium. The sequence goes on along the minus strand of JALRCA010000225.1, from coordinate 6,287 downwards.
GACCTCGCGGGCGACGTCAAGGTGAGCATCCCCTTCATCGGCAAGAAGATCGAGCCCGAGATCGCCAAGGCCATCAAGGGTTCGCTGCGCGGCGAGGTCGAGCTCGGCAAGTCCAAGCTCTGACCCACTCCCCACCCCCACCTCACCGACCCGCTGAGTGTGCCCCGGGGGCGGGGGTGGGGCGTCGGTCAGGGATGGAGGAGGGCGAGGACGACGTCGACCTCCTGCGTCGCGTACCAGGCCAGGTCGCCCGATCCGTCGACGTCGACGTGCAGGGCCTCGACCTCGGCCAGGGTGATGACCTCGTCGGTGGCCTCGACCTCGGCGGCCGCCACGACGGGTCCGTGCTCGGCGGCCTCGGCCATCGCGTCGAACTCGTCCTGCTCGTCCTCGCTCGCCGCGACCACGCGCGTGCCCCGGGCCGGTCCGCCGTCGCGCAGGCGTTGCAGCCCCTCGGCGTCGAGGGCCACGTAGGCTCGCATGCTCACGTCCTCGTCGGACGCTGGCGACCGCGCGGGGCCCGCCGCCGCGTGGAGCCGACCGACTCGACGAGCTCGTCGAGCGCGTCGCGGATGCACTGGGCCAGCACGTCGAGGTCCGGCACGGTGTCGCGGTCGGCCACGAGGCCGAAGAACACCTTGCCGTGGTAGGACGTGACGCCGATCGCGACGGCGCGGTGACCGCTCAGCGGGATCGCCGGGTACACCTCCGCGACCTGCTGACCGGCCATGTAGACGGGCTCCTGCGGCCCCGGCACGTTCGTGATGACGATGTGGTGGCCACGCCCCGACTCCGCGGCCGCGACCCGGGCCCCGACGGCGTGGAACGTCGACGTCGCGAAGCCGGGCAACGACGCCAGCTCGTTGGCTGCGACCGCCGAACCGGTCTCGCGGTGGTCCTTGAGCGCGTACGACACCTGGTGCAGGCGGACGACGGGGTTGGACTCTCCCACCGGCAGCGACAGCAGGTGGCCACGCACCTTGGAACCGAGCGAGGTGGGCAGCCCGTCCTCGGCGACGACCGACATCGGCACCATCGCGCGGAAGCTCGTCTTGGCGGTGACCGACTCGGCGCGAGTCAGCATCCAGCCCCTGATGCCTCCGGCGATCGAGGCCAGCACGACGTCGTTGACGGTGCCTCCGTGGACCTCGCGGACCCGCCGGTAGTCGTCGAGATCGGTCGCGATCGTCGAGAACCGGCGGTGACGCGACGGCGGCGCCGTCAGCAGACCGCGCGTGGGCGGTTGGTGGGTACCGACGACGGGGAGGTGCCGCGCGAGCCGGACGAGGTTGTGCTCGGTGATCCGCAGGGCCTCGCCGGGATGCCGGACGTTGCGGTCGATCGAGGCCGCGGCGAGATCCAGCCGACTCGGCCGCGAGCGCGGCGTCCAGTCCTCGTGCGGGATCTCGCGGTGCCGGTCGGTCTCCTCGAGCAGGACCTGGGCCAGGTCGATCGTCTCGGACCCGTCGACGAGCGCCTGGTGCGCCTTGAACAGCAGCGCCAGCTGACCCTCGGCCAGCCCCTCGATGAGGTAGAGCTCCCAGAGGGGTCGGTCGAGGTCGAGCCGACGCGCGACGAGGCGTCCCACCAGCTCGTGGAGCGCCTCGCGCGTGCCCGGTCTCGGCAGCGCGGAGCGTCGGACGTGGAGCGAGATGTCGAAGTCCTCGTCGTCGACCCAGATCGGCGTCCCGACGGCGCCCGGCACACGCCGCGGCACCTGTCGGTAGCGCGGCACGATGTCCAGGCGCTCGTTGATGACGTGGAGCAGCTGGTCGTGGTCCAGGTCGCCGCCAGGCTCGAGGATCGCGAGCGACGCGATCTGACGCGGGACGGTGGCGCTGTCCTTGCGCAGGAAGTCAGCGTCCAGGGGGCTCAACCGCTGCATGGTCCTCCTCGCACCAGATCACGGTAGAAGGTACACGGCGATCCACCGAGCGGCAGCGCGGCGCGTCACACGCGAGACGCGCCGCCGTGCGCGGTGAGCCCACGCACGGCCCGCACGAACGACGACGACCTGTTCACGCGGAGGGCGGTGCGTCCCGTCCTCGCTGCGGCGTCGAGCGTGCCGGGGTCGTCCGGCAGGGCGGCCGCGACCGCGTGTCCCGACGTCTCCTGCACCGTCCGCGCCAGGTCGGCGACGTCCCAGCCGACGCTGCGGCGGACCCGGTTCAAGACGACCCAGGGCGGCGGCACGGGGACCTCACGCAGGTCGTGCAGGGACCTGACCAGCCGGGCGATCCCCGTCGGGTCCGCCCGTCCGACCACGACGAGGTCGTCGACGGCCTCGAGCACGTGGTGGGTCACGACGTGGGGACCGCGCCCGGCGCCGCCGGGATCGAGCCCCGGACCCAGGTCGACCACGCCGACGTCCGAGCCGCCACGCACGGCCTCGAGCACGCGCTCGAGCGCCGGCAGACGCACCTGGCTCCACATGTCGGCGCGGGCGATCCCGGACAGCAGGCCGAGGCCCGGGTCGACCGGCAGGACGTGTCGGTCCAGCTCGAGGGCACCTCGATTGGCGTCCCGGCACGCGGCGACGAGCCCCGAGGCCTCGTCCAGCAGTCCCAGCAGCTGGGCCTGCACGCCGCCCTGCACGTCGGCGTCGACGAGCACGACCCGCGCACCGTGGGAGGCGGCGTCGGCGGCGAGGGCCTGCGCCACGACGCTGCGCCCGGGTGCCCCCGCCGGACCCCACACCCCGAGCAGCCGGCCGGTCGGCACGGACCCGACCTCGCGTGGAGGCTCGGCGTCGGTCGCGGCGGACGAGCGGACGGCACTGAGCACCTGCTCCGGCGGCACCGTCCAGGTGATCCCGACGGACTGGGCCTTCGTCACGTCGCCGACGGCGAGCACGGCGGCGCCGGACGACGCGACCCTCCGGACGACGTCGAGGTCCAGACCCGGCAGCCCCGCCGCCACCACCGCGACCTGCGGCGACCGGGCGCTCGTCACTGCGACGAGCTCGGCGACGTCGACGCAGCGTCGGACGACCTCGACGTCGCGCGCGGACTCGAGCGTCGCGAGGACCGACGGTTCCCAGGCCGCGCCGCCGGCCGCGAGGACGACCGTGGTCACGGCACGCGCACGAGGGTGACGTGGGCCGCGGCGGCGTCGGCGACGACCTGGGCCCGCAGGTCGCGCGACCCCGCGTCCACCACGACGGTGCGACCTCGCGCCGACGTCGTCCGACCGACCGAGACGACCCGGACGTCGCGCAGCAGCGGTCGAGCGGAACCGCCGGACTCCTCACCCGGGGCCGGACCGGCCCAGACGTCAACCGTGTCGCCGCGAGCGAGGTCCTCCGGCGCCGATCCAGCGGCCACGGCGAGCGGGAGCTCGGCCGTCACCACCTCGCGGTCGGTGACGACGTCGTCGCGCTGCAGCAGTCGCCCCGCGGCCAGGTCGTCGGACCACGTCAGGTCGCCCAGCCGGTCCGGCAGCTCGGCGTCGACGCGCAGCAAGTGGTCGGCGGCCGCGTCGTCGAGCTCCGCGCGCGACTCGACCAGATCGTCTCGACGCACGTCGGCGCCGGCCCGCACGTCGCGTGCCAGCGCCCAGTAGCCCGCCGTGTCGTCGTCGGGCGTGAGCAGGAACGCCCCTGCGGTGGCTGAGACGAGCACGAGGAGCACACCGAGCAGCAGGCGCGGGTCACGCCACGCCCGCTGCTCCAGTCGTCCGGTCGTCCGACCGGCCCCCGGCCAGATCGACATGGAGCGTTTGTAGCCCGGCCGCGCCCGGTCGTCCAGGGCGCCGTCCACAGTCCCGGACGTCCGTCCGTCCACAGGTGACGGGCGCCGGGACGTCCTGACACTGCTGCGTGCCAGACTGGTCGCCATGTCCGGGGACACTCCACGCTTCCTCACGCTCGCCGACGTGGCCGACGTCCTCAACGTGACGGTGCGCCAGGTCTATGCCCTGGTCCGCGCGGGAGACCTGCGAGGCATCCAGATCGGTGGACGCGGTCAGTGGCGCGTCGAGGCGGTCGAGCTCGAGGACTACATCCAGCGCCAGTACGCCCGCACGCAGGAGACGCTCGACAACCTCAGCGACGACGACGTCAACGCTCCGTCCTGACGACCGCCACGGCGTTCCAGGGCACGATCCGCCGCCCTGACGGCGTGTCCAGGGCCACGAAGTCCTGACCGACGACCTCGACGACACCGGTCGTGACGCTCCCGCTGCGATCGACGACCTCGACCGGCTCCGCCTCGTCACGCAGTCGCCGAAGGACGGCCGTCCAGCGCGTGCGACCCGCCAGCCGCGAGGGTGCGCCGGAACGCTCCTGGGTCGACACGACCTGTCGGACGGCATGATGCGGGACGAGCAGGTCACGCGGACCACTGCTGAGCCCCAACAGCCCGGCCGTGCGCCGCTCCAACCGGCCGCGGACGCGACCGAGGGCGTCGATCTCGAGCTCGACCTCGCCGCCGAGCACCTCGGCCCAGGACGTCGCGGCCCACTCCTCGTCACCCAGCTCCTGCGCGAGCGCGTCGCGCTCCTCGCGCTCGATCTCCTCGACCTCGGCCTCGACGTCGCTGAAGAGTCGTTCCCACCGCATGGCCGCACGATACCTGTGCACGAACAGTTGACGAACGACATCAGACGTTCTTGAGTGTCCTCAAACGTCGCCAAACGTCATGATCGGAGCCGTCATGCGCCTGTTCCTCTCCATCGTCTGCACCGCAGTGGTGCTCGCGGTCGCTCCTCGTTGCCCCGCGCTGCTGACCACCGTGGTGGGCACGGACGCGCCGTTCCCCGAGGCGCTGGCGGCATTGCTGGGCCTCACGCTCACCCTCGTGTCCTGCTGGGCCCTGCTGGTCGTGACGCTCTCCTGCCTGGGTCCGACCGGTTCACGCCTGGCCACCGCACTCACGCCCCGCCTGCTGCGAGGTGCGCTGGTCGCCGCGACCTCCGCCGCGCTGACGACCACACCCGCCGTCGCGAGCGACCCTCTCGACGGACTGCGTCTGCCCGAACGCGTCACGTCCGAGCCACGCGACGCCGTACCACCTCCGGCACCGACGGACACCGGCGTCGCAGCGCCGCCGCGGCACCGCGCCGGGGACGTCAGCACCGTGCGGGTGCGTCCGGGCGACACGCTCTGGTCACTCGTGGGCGAACGACACCGGCGCGCTGCCACGGCACGCGTGGCCCGGGAGGTCGAACGGTGGCACGCGCTCAACCGCGGCACGATCGGTGCCGATCCCGACCTCCTGCGTCCCGGTCAGCGGCTGCACGTCCCCCAGGGGTCACGATGAGGACCGCCACGGCGCTCACGATGGTGCCCGTCCATCCCGGGCGCGACGACGACCAGCACCAACCCGGCGTCGGCCAGGTCCCGCTGCCGTTCCCGGGCATGCGACCCGTCCTGCCGGTCCCCGTCCACCGGGCCTCGCCCCACGACCCACGCGCCGTCGCGCAGCTGCGTGGACCCGCAGCCAAGTTCCTCCAGGCCCTCACCGAGGTGCTCACGGGTGAACGCCCCACGCGACAGCTCGGCCCCTGGCTCGCCCCCGACGTCTATGCCGAGCTGAGCCGACGAGTGCGGCCGAGGACCCCACGAGCGACCCCCAGCGCGGTGCCACCGGGCCTCGGGCCGCGGCGGGGCGCGCGCATCGTGTCGGTCCACCTGGCACTCGTCGGCGACCATGCCGCCGAGGTCGCCGGTCGCATGGTCCAGGACGGTCGTTCGCGAGCCATCGCCGCGCGCCTCGAGCTGCGCACGAGCGCCCGCGGCCGGCGCACGTGGCTCTGCACCGCCCTGGAGTGGGCGTAGCCCCAGCAGACGCGCCACGAGGCCGGCTCCCCCAGGAGGGAGCCGGCCTCGTGGCGGCCGATCAGCGGTTGCGCTTGCGCGACTGCTTCTGCGCCTTGGACTTCTGACGCGCCTTGTTCTTGGTCTTGGTCTGGCGCTGGCGCTCGTTGGCGTCGGCGTCGACGACCTCGGCGTCGCGTCGGATCTCGGCCTCTCCGTCCTCGCTCGGGGCCGAGTAGGCCAACGGCTGCTGCTCGCGACGCTCCAGACCCTTGGCGCTGACCTCGCCGTCGGCATCCTCGACCTGGACGTCGAGGTTGAACAGGAACCCGACCGACTCCTCGGCGATGCCCTCCATCATGGCGTTGAAGAGATCGAAGCCCTCGCGCTGGTACTCCACGAGCGGGTCGCGCTGCGAGTACGCCCGCAGACCGATGCCCTCGCGCAGGTAGTCCATCTCGTACAGGTGCTCACGCCACTTGCGATCCAGCACCGACAGGACGACGCGCCGCTCGAGCTCGCGCGTGATCTC
>JALRCA010000016.1 GCA_023257515.1 Aeromicrobium sp. | reverse complement strand
AGACGACCGGTCGCGGGCCTTACCCTAAGTCCGGGGTCAGATTATTTTTCGATGCGCCCGAAAGCACCACATGACCGTCCTCGGCCCGTTCGGCGGTGAGCGGATAGAGGTCGCGCAGCGCCGCCACGAAACCCTCGACGTCGCCGGCGTCGAACACCCCGCTCACCCGGATGGAGGAAATGTCCCCGGCGCGCAGTTCGATCGGATGACGGGTGTAGCGGTTGACCTCAGCCACGGCGACGCCGATCTACTACGTCAACGCGCGCCCTCACCTCGGGCACGCCTACACCACGGTCGTCGCCGACGCCGTCTGTCGCTGGCACCGCCTGCTCGGCCACGAGACGCACCTGCTCACCGGCACCGACGAGCACGGGCTCAAGGTCCTGCGTCGGGCCGAGCAGAACGGCGTCTCCCCGCAGGAGTGGACCGACCGCCTCGTCGAGTCGGAGTGGAAGCCGCTGCTCGAGACGCTCGACATCGCCAACGACGACTTCATCCGCACGAGCGAGCCGCGTCACGAGACCGGGGCGCAGGCGTTCTGGCAGGACCTGCACGACCGCGGCGAGGTCTACAAGGGCGAGTTCAGCGGCTGGTACTCCGTCGGCTCCGAGGAGTTCGTGGCCGACGACGACGTGCTCGACGGCGAGGGCGACGACGAGGGCTTCAAGATCTCGGCGCTCGACGGGTCCCGACTCGAGCACGTGACCGAGGAGAACTACTTCTTCCCGCTCGCCAAGTACCAGCAGCGCCTGCTGGACCTCTACGAGCAGAATCCGCGGTTCATCCAGCCCGAGTCGGCCCGCAACGAGATCGTCTCGTTCGTGCGCCGTGGCCTCAAGGACCTCTCGATCAGCCGGTCGACGTTCGACTGGGGCATCAAGGTCCCGTGGGACGAGCAGCACGTCATGTACGTGTGGATCGAGGCGCTGCTCAACTACGTCACGGCCGCCGGCTACGGCGTCGACGAGGAACGATTCGACCGGCTCTGGCCGGCCAACATCCACCTGGTGGGCAAGGACATCGCGCGCTTCCACGCCGTCATCTGGCCCGCGATGCTCATGGCTGCGGGTCAGCCGGTGCCGCACCGCGTGTTCGCGCACGGCTGGCTGCTCGTGGGTGGCCAGAAGATGAGCAAGAGCAAGGCCAACGGCATCCGGCCCGACGAGCTCGTCGACGTTTTCGGCTCCGACGCCTACCGCTACTACTTCAGCCGCGCGCTCACGTTCGGCAGCGACGGCTCGATCTCGTGGGAGGACGTCCACGCGCGCTACCACGCCGAGCTCGCCAACGGCTTCGGCAACCTGGCCTCACGCGTGGCAGCGATGATCGGCAAGTACTTCGACGGTGCGTTGCCGGCCCCCGGCGACCTCGGTCCGGCCGAGCAGGCGATCGTCGATCTCGTGCGCGAGGCGACCACGACGGCCGACGCGGCGATCGAAGCCGTCGCGCCGCAGGATGCCGTCGCCGCGGTCTGGACGATCGTCGAGGCGCTCAACGGCTACCTGACCGAGCAGGCCCCGTGGGCGGTCGCCAAGGCCGATCCGCACGATCCTCGCCTGGCCACGATCCTGGTCACGGCGGCCGAGGGCCTGCGCGCGCTCGCGGTGCTGCTGAACCCCGTGATGCCCCGAGCGTGTGCCGCGCTGTGGGACTCGCTGGGCGGCGCCGCGATCGGCGAGCTCTCCGACCAGCGCATCGCCGACGTCGCGACGTGGGGCCAGATCCCGGTCGGCACCACGATCACCAAGGTGCCGAGCCTGTTCCCGCGGATCGAGACCGAGACGCCCGCGTGAACGAGACCACCTGGCCGTGGCCGGAGGCGCCCGAGGCTCTGCCCGCGCCGGTCGTCGACAACCACTGTCACCTCGACCACCGTCTCCGGGGCGGCCTGCGGATGGACGTCGACGACGCGCTGGACCGCGCGGCGGCGGTCAACGTCCAGCGCATCGTGCAGGTGGGCTGCGACCTGGAGGGCTCACGCTGGGCGGTCCGCACCGCTTCGGAGCAGCCGTCCGTCGTCGCCGCCGTCGCGCTGCACCCCAACGAGGCGCCGGACCTCGAGGCTGCGGGTGAGCTCGATGCAGCGTTGTCCGAGATCGACGCCCTGGCGCGCAGCGAGCACGTGCGGGCGGTCGGCGAGACAGGACTCGACTACTTCCGCACGGGTCCGGACGGCCGCGCGGCCCAGCACCGCTCCTTCCGCGAGCACATCCGGATCGCCCACCGGCGCGGCCGCACCCTGGTGATCCACGACCGCGACGCGCACGACGACGTGCTGCGCCTGCTCGACGAGGAAGGGGTGCCCGACCGCACCGTCATGCACTGCTTCTCCGGCGACGCCGACGTGGCGCGCCGGTGCCTGGATCGCGGGGCCTACCTGTCCTTCTCCGGCACGGTGACGTTCAAGAACGCCGAGCCGCTCCGCGAGGCGCTGCGGATCACGCCGATCGACCGGATCCTCGTCGAGACCGATGCGCCCTTCCTCACACCGACGCCCCACCGGGGCAAGCCCAACGCGTCGTTCCTGGTGCCCCTGACGGTGCGATTCATGGCTGATTTCCTGGGGATCGCGCTCCTCGACCTGTGTCGCGCGATCGACGACACCACCGACCGCGCGTTCGGCGGGCCCTGGGCACGCCGAACTTGACCTGACCCCGGGAACGCCCTCATGGTGGACAGGTTGCCCTGTCCCCGAGCATCCCCAGGAAGCCAGTGCACCCGAGCAAGTCCAGCAACACCCCTGACCAGAACCGACGACCCCGATTCGGCAGGCGCCGCATCCTGATGGCCCTGAACGTCGCGATCCTGATCGTCCTCGTCGGTGGCACCGCCGCCTACGGCACGCTGAGCAAGACGGTCACGCTCGACGTCGACGGTCGCAAGGACACCGTCCGCACCTTCGGGGGCGACGTGAAGTCCGTGCTCTCCTCGCGCGACGTCGCGGTCGACGACGCCGACCGCGTGCGCCTCGACAAGGACGGTGACGAGCCGACCGCGAAGGCCGCCCCCACCGCGTCGGTCTCCGACGGCGACACGATCAAGGTCCAGTACGAGCGACCGATCACGGTCGCGGTCGACGGTCGCGTCACGCGCACCTCGACGCACGAGCCGACCGTCGGCAAGGCCCTCGACGAGCTCGACGTGGAGCCGGCCGCCGGAGCCGAGCTGAGCGCCAAGAAGGACTCGCGGCTGCCCCGCGAGGCCGCCGAGGTGGTCGTGAGCAATCCCAAGAAGCTCACGGTCGTCGCCAACGGCAAGAAGAAGAGCCTCACGACGGCCAAGCCGACGGCCGAGGAGGTCGTCCGCGAGGCCGGCATCGACCTCGACGACGACGACGAGATCAGCACGGCCCGCGGGGCATTCGTCTCCAAGGGTCAGAAGCTCGTCGTGACGCGCATCAAGATGGTCGACCGCACGGAGACCAAGAGCGTCGCGCCGAAGGTCACCTACCGCGACGACGACTCGCTCGACAAGGGCGAGACCAAGGTCCTCAAGCCGGGCAAGGCCGGCAAGAAGCGTCAGCAGGTGCTGCTGACGGTCGCCGACGGCAAGGTCCGCGACCGCCTGGTCCTCACCTCCAAGACGCTGAGCGAGCCGACCACCCGCGTCGTCGCGCGTGGCACCAAGGAGCCCGAGACCGCAGACGTCCCGGACGAGGACGCCCCGAGCGTCTCGGGCGACAGCGTCTGGGACCGGATCGCCCAGTGCGAGTCCGGGGGAAACTGGGCGACCAACACCGGCAACGGCTACTACGGCGGCCTGCAGTTCTCGCCGGCGACCTGGCGGTCCAACGGCGGTGTCGGGATGCCGCACCAGGCCCCCCGCGAGGAGCAGATCCGGATCGCGGAGAACGTCCTGCGGACCCAGGGCATCGGCGCCTGGCCGAGCTGCGGAAAGGCCGGCGGCGCCCCGGCTGTCTTCACCGTGTCGAACACCGCAAGTGTCCCCGCGCCCGCCTCGGCCCAGTGCCAGGGTCTGGGCCGCGGCCCACTCGGCCTGGTCGACTGGGGCCAGGTGTGCCTGGCCTTCACTGACCCGGGCAAGGCCTTCGCCAACGCTCTGGGCCTGGGCTGAGCTCGTCCGCGGGCCACGCGGCCCCGGGTAGGTTAGCCGCATGACAGGCCGCGAATTCGACATCGTCCTCTACGGGGCCACCGGCTTCGTCGGCAAGCTCACCGCTGAGCATCTGGTCCGGGCCGGAGGTCCGGCGCGCATCGCGCTGGCCGGCCGGTCACCGCAGAAACTGGAGGCGGTGCGCGCGACACTGGGGGAGTCCGCCGCGTCGTGGCCGATCCTCACCGTCGACGCCGACAAACCGTCGACGCTCGACGACATGGCCGCCCGCACCCGGGTGGTGGTCACCACCGTCGGCCCCTACTCCAAATACGGACTGCCCCTGGTTGCCGCCTGCGCCAAGAACGGCAAACCGGCCGATCAGCCCGCATGCTCTATGAGGTGCTGGG
>JALRCA010000247.1 GCA_023257515.1 Aeromicrobium sp. | reverse complement strand
GCGGATGTCGAGCTTTTCGGTCAGCTCGCGCAGACGCAGGGCATCGCTGTCGACCACGGTGATGTCGTTCTGGTCTTCCACCGACAGCGCCGCTGCGACCGAACTGCCGACCTGGCCCGCTCCGAGAATGAGGATCTTCATGGCAACTTCCCTGCGTTCATGGCGACCATGATAGCGGAGTCCTCGCGCCGGCGCACCGTTTGCTACACTGATGGCAGCCCTCCCGGAACCCCCGCATGCGCAGCAGGGTCGTCTTGCCGGCGCCATTGAGGCCCAGGATCACGACGCGGCTGCCCCGGTCGATCGCGAGGCTGACGTCGGTGAAGATCTCGAGCGAGCCGTACGACTTGGACAGCCCCTCGGCCATGAGGGGCGTCTTGCCGCAGGGCGCAGGCTTCGGGAAGTCGATCTTCGCGACACGCTCCTGCTGACGCTCGCCCTCGAGTCCCGCCATCATCTGCTCGGCCCGCCGCATCATCTGCTGAGCCGCGGTCGCCTTGGTGGCCTTGGCCCGCATCTTGAGACCCTGGGCCATGAGCCGCTCGGCGGTCTTGGTGGTGTTCTCGCGCTCGCGACGACGCCGCGCCTCGTCGGCCTCACGCTGACGCAGGTAGTGCTTCCAGCCCATGTTGTAGACGTCGATCGTGGCCCGGTTGGCGTCGAGGTACAGGACCTTGTTGACGGTCTCCTCGATCAGGTCGATGTCGTGGCTGATGACGACGAGTCCGCCTGGGTAGTCCTGCAGGAATCCCCGCAACCAGCGCACGGAGTCGGCGTCGAGGTGGTTCGTCGGCTCGTCGAGCAGCAACGTGTCCGCGGCGGAGAACAGGATCCGCGCCAGCTCGACCCGACGACGCTGACCACCGGACAACGTCGACAGCGGCTGGTCGAGGACCCGCTCCGGCAGTCCCAGGTTCGCCGCGATGGTCGCGGCCTCGGACTCCGCCGCGTACCCGCCTCCCGCACCGAAGTCGGCGTCCGCCTGGGTGTAGCGGCGCATCGCGCGCTCGGCGACGGCGGCGTCGTCCGAGCCCATCTCCTCCTCGGCCTGCCGCAGCCGACGCAGGGCGTCGTCGAGGCCGCGGGCGGACAGGATGCGACTACGGCCGGTCACGCTCGTGTCGCCGTCGCGCGGATCCTGCGGCAGGTAGCCGACCGACCCCGACGAGGTGATGGACCCGGCGGCGGGCTGGCCGTCACCGGACAGCATGCGGGTCAGGGTGGTCTTGCCTGCGCCGTTGCGACCGACGAGGCCGATCTTGTCGCCCTTCGTCACGCGGAACGAGACGTCGGACATGAGGACGCGGGCGCCGAAGCGCAGCTCCACGTGGGAGACGGTGAGCATGGGAGATCTTTCGGGACGGGAGGGGCAGGGGGCATCGGGGCACGGTGGTGCCCGCGCTCATTCCCGCCTGACGATCCTCACGTCCCGAGCGTACCGACTGCGCAGCCTGGACCAGAAATCGTGAGTCAGCGCGATCGAGTGGGCGGCTCGTCGTCAGCGGGGCCGACCCAGCACGACGCGTGCCGGATCGTCGGAGAGATCGACGACGACCCACTCGACGCCGGCCGCCGTGACCCGTCTGGCAGGCGAGGCCACGTGGGCGGTCTGTCGACCGTCGTGCAACACCGTGAACGCGACCCGGCACTCCCCGGCCGTGCCGCGGATGCCGAAGCGGTACCTGCGGTCGTCGATCTCGACCTCGCTCGGCACGCCTTCGCGCATCGTGACGCGACTCGGTCCGCCGTCGACGGCCGCTGTGGTGGCCGGCGGCGCGGCCGGCCCGCAGTCGTCGCGCGACGAGCAGCCGGTCATCGTCGCCAGGACGATCGCGATCGCCGGGACGAGCACGACGCCTGTTCGGCGTGACCAGGGCCCCGTCATGACCTCGACGGTAGCCCGGATCGCGGCGAGCGGCCTGGATCCGCGCGGTTGAACCCGACCCGCTCCCCCTCGGCACGCCTGAACATGAACGATCGTGAAACCACCCACATCTCGCCGACGCCCTCGCTACGCTCGGCGCCAGTTCGGCGCCACCCCCGGAGCGTCTGACGCCACCCCAGGAGCGAATGTGCCCCGTCGAACCCTCGGACTGCTGACAGTCCTCGCCCTCGTCTGTGGTCTCTTGTCGGTGGCGGCTCCCGCCCACGCGGCGACCAGGGCGAGCAAGATCACCCTGACATCATCGGCCAAGAAGATCTCGGTCGGCGGCTCCGTGACGCTGACCGGCAAGTCGCCCAGGGGCAAGTTCAAGGCCTCCGACCCGGTCGTCGTCCAGGTCAAGAAGGGGTCGTCGTGGAAGCGTGTCGCCAAGGGGCGACTGAGCAAGCGTGGGGTCTACGCCCTCCGGATCACGCCGGCCGTCGGCACCCGGTCCTACCGCATCGTCAAGGCGAGGACCAGGTCGTTCACGTCATCGAAGTCGAGGACCGTCAAGATCACGGTGGTCCGCCGTGCCAGCTCGCTCACGCTGCAAGCGCTGCCGACGGCGATCACCGAGGGCGAGTCGACCAAGCTCACCGTGACCGCCGGCGCGGGTCGCTATCGCACCGGCGACTCGGTCGAGCTCCAGTCCCGGCCCGTGGACGGCACGTGGAAGACCGCGGCCACCATCACGCTCGACTCGACGGGCTCGGGTTCGAGCACCCAGAGCCCATCCGCCGGAACCACGCAGTTCCGTGCCGTGAAGGTTCGCACCGGCACCTTCGAGTCGGTCATCTCTGCGACGGTCGACCTCGTCGTGCGTCGGTCCGCGACCACGACGCTCAGCGCCTCGGAGTCGAGCATCGTGACCGGCGAGAGCATCGCGCTGACGGGTACGTCCCAACCCTTCAAGGCCGACGCCCCCGTGCGTCTCGAGCAGCTCATCGACGACACCTGGACTCGCGTCGCAGCGTCCACGCTCGACTCCGCGGGTGCCTTCTCGTTCACGCTCAAGCCCGCAACCGGATCCCCGAAGTACCGAGCGGTCGTCGACTCGGTCTCGGACGTTGCCTCATCGACCTCGCCCCAGGTCCAGATAGCCGTCGCCGGTCCCACCTCGCTCAGCGTGACGATCGTGAACGTCCCGGAGGGCAGGACACCCACGGTCAGCGTCTCCGGACCCACCGGGTCGAGCACGATCTCGAAGTCGACGACGTACTCGCCGGCACGACCAGGGACCTGGACCGTGACGGCGCCCGAGATCAAGACCAACAACGGGACCTACTACCCCGTCACCGTGAGGCAGACGATCGATCTCAAGGGCGGCACGTCAGAGACCGTGGTCGTGGACTACGGAGTGGTCGTACCCACGAGCACGAAGGTCGTGGCACCCGCCGCCGTGTCCGAGGTGGCGCCCGTCGCGGGGTCGCAGGACAGGGTGGCGCTGACGACGTCGGGCAGCACCGGGGCGCGCGTGGACGACGTGGTGACCGTCGGCGTCGGTCCGCAGACGCCCTACGGACTCCTCGGAAAGGTCGAGTCCCGCTCCAGCGACGGCAAGACGGTCACCGTCAAGACGAGTGACGTGACGCTCTTCGACGCGGTCGACAGCGGTACGGCGAACCTCAGCATGCCCCTCAGCGCCGACGACATCGCGACGTCCGAGGCGAGCGCGGCGAAGATGAAGCCTCTGACGACCAAGGACGTCGCCGACCAGCGCGCCAAGGCCGCGGAGTCCCCTGTCCTGAGGAGCCTTCGAAAGAACCTGAGCTGCAACGCAGAAGCCTCCGCGGCACTGAACGCATCGGTGAACGTGACACCCACGATCAACTTCAACGCCAGCTGGAGCGGGTTCAGCGTCAAGAGCGCCTCGATCACGGCCAAGGTCGCCGAGACCGTCGAGGCATCCGTCAAGGTGGACGGAGCCGGATCCTGCTCGCTCGACCGCACTGGACTGCTGGCGAAGCCCATCCAGTTCCGCGCGATCCAGTTCCAGGTCGGTCCGGTGCCGGTCGTCATCGTTCCGTACCTGCAGTTCTACGTGGACGCGAACGGATCGATGGCGGCCTCGTTCGAGGTGGGGATGAAGCAGCAGGCCACGGCCACGGCCGGCCTGGGCTACGACCGCGACAGCGGATTCTTCCCGATCAGCAGTCTTTCGAACAGCGTCACAGCGACGGGACCGACGGTGAAGGGCACGGCCCACGCCGAGGCCGGTGTCGCTCCGGAGCTGCAGATGCGCTTCTACAACGTCGGCGGTCCGCGCGCCTATGTGCGCGGCTCGTTGGAGTTCGACGCCGACATCAACAAGAACCCGTGGTGGAAGCTGAAGGGCCGGTTGAAGGGTGCGGCAGCGCTCGACGCCGACCTGCTGGACCTCCACAGCGGTGAGCTCGAGGTGTTCACCAAGACCTGGGACATCGCGAAGGCCACGACTCCCGCGCCGGACTCGCAGCCGATCACCGTCAATGGTTCGGGCCTCACGATGGCCACCACGAGTGATCGCCCGGTGGCCAAGGCCACGTTCGACGCCACGAAGGACCAGAGGATCGCGGTCGCCTTCCGGGACGTCGACTTCGAAGACTATTCGTCGACGAACGTTCGTGTCGTCGACGGGTCCGGGAACACCGTGACGTGGACCAGCATCAACAACTTCTACGACCGACTCAGCTTCGTCGCCCCGAGGTCCGGCGGGTACTCCATCATCGTGGAGCCCGACGGACTGGAAGGACACCTGACCGCGTTCGTCACGACGCCCCTCAAGGTCTCGGCCACGAAGAACGGCGACTCCGTCAACGTCTCGGCCGGTGGTCTGGCGGGTCGTGAGACGTGGGTGTCGTTCTCGGGTTCTGCGGGTGACTACATCTCGTACTACGTGGCGAATCCGAAGGACTGGGAGGTGCGGACCCGGGTGGTGGATGCGGCCACGGGTGCGGAGGTCCAGCC
>JALRCA010000242.1 GCA_023257515.1 Aeromicrobium sp. | reverse complement strand
CGTCTGGCACGACCACTTCGATCTTGCCTGCTTCTTCGTCGATCACCACTTTGGACACTTCGGCAGGTTGCAGCGCATTCACAAGGAATGTCGCCTGATCTTGGTTCCACGGAATGATGTCGATCTTCTCGCCCTGCAATTCGTTCACAACGGCCTGCACACGGCTGCCGCGCATACCGACGCAAGCGCCCACGGGGTCGATCGAGTTGTCATAGGAGATCACGGCGATCTTGGCGCGCGAACCCGGATCGCGGGCCACGGCCTTGATCTCGATGACGTCGACGCTGCCCGGGCCACCGCGCGCCAGGTCGCGGCAGCTCTGGCACTCCCCGCACGGGTCGGCGATCGGCGCCTTCTCGCAGTTGAGCGCGCGGGCCAGGATGCGTGCGCTGGTGGTCTTGCCGCAGCCGCGGGGCCCGCTGAACAGGTAGGCGTGGTTGACCCGGTTGGCTGCGAGGGCGTTGCGCAGCGGCTCCGTGACGTGGTCCTGCCCGATGACCTCGGCGAACGTCTCCGGCCGGTAGCGGCGGTACAGGGCGAGGGGGGCATCCACGGGCCCGAGCCTAGTCGGGCGACCCGACACCGTCACCCGCCGCCGTCATCCACCCGCACCCCGCCCGGGGGTCAGAGGAGGCCGGAGCGGTCGAGCCAGGAGTCGACGGCCGAGTAGGCGGCCTTGCGGGGCTCGTCGAGCGACAGGAACACGTCGTGGCGTGCGTCCTGGATCGGGACGACGGACACGGTCCCGCCGAGACAGCCCGACCAGCGGGCGATCTGCTTGACGTCCAGGACGGCGTCGGAGGTGTCGGTCCGCTCGCTCCAGGAACCGGCGAAGTGCGAGCGCGTCGAGCGCAGCACGAGCGACGGCACGCCGACGTCGAGCCCACGGTGCAGGCGGGCATGACCGCGACGGATGGCGTTGAGCCAGCCGTACGTGACCGCGTAGCCCTGCAACGGCTTGAACGCCAGGTCGAACTCCCAGACACCGCGCGCCGAGCTGTGCAGGCTCGTGCCGTACGCATCGGTCGGCGGCAGCTTGAGCGGCTCGTACGGACGCACCTTGGCGGCGAGCCTGATCGCCTGGGTCCCGATGCTCCGCATCCACGCCTTGCCCTGCAGGTCGAACCACGGGCTGTTGAGCACGAGCCCGTCGATGCCGGCGCCCCGGGTGCCTCCACCGCCGCGGTTCAGCCGGTCCAGCCAGAGCGGGAGGATCAGGCCGCCGGTCGAGTGGGCGGCCAGCACCACACCGGCATCCCCCGTCTCGTGCCGCACGATCGCCAGGGCCCGGTTCAGCTCCTTGTCGTAGAGCTCCAGGTCCGACACGTAGTGCGGCGTCTGGCCCTCGCGCCGGGACCGCCCGCACTTGCGCAGGTCGAGCGCGAAGAACGCGTAGCCACGCTCGGTGAAGAAGTCGGCGAGCTCCTTCTGGAAGAAGTAGTCGCTGAAGCCGTGGACGTACAGCACGGCGCGCTCGGCACGCTTCGGCGGGGTGCGACGCACGAGGGTCGCGAACACCTGCCCCTCACCGTCCGGGTCGTCCCCGAGGTCGATCGTGAGCTGCGAGTAGTCGTCGCCCAGCGCATCGGGCTCCCAGTCGGCCATGGTCCGAGGATAGCCACGCACAATGGGCACCGTGACGGAGATGAGGGAGACGCAACGCACGCTCGACCTCGCCCTGCGCGTGGGCGAGATGCTGCTCTCGAACGGCGCCGGCGCGGCCGACGTGACCGCCACGATGTCGTCCGTGGCCCACCACCTCGGGTTGCGCTCGACCCTCGTGGACGTGACGTTCACGACCCTGACGCTGAGCCACCAGGCGTCCGCCGACGAGCCGCCCATCACGGTGCGCCGCCACGTGACCCACCGCGAGACCGACTTCGCCGACCTGACCGCGGTCGACCGCATCGTGACGCAGCTGCTGACCGACGAGATCGGCCGCGACGAGGCGGCGACGAAGATCGCCCAGATCGCCTCGTCCGGCCACCCTCGACCGCGCTGGGCGATCACGCTGGCCTGGGGCTTCACGGCCGCCGGCATCGCCCTGCTGCTG
>JALRCA010000240.1 GCA_023257515.1 Aeromicrobium sp. | reverse complement strand
GTCGTCGTCACGGCGCAGGACGTCGACGCCGTCGAGTCGCTCGACGGCGTCGACGTCCGCGGGCACGGCACCCTTGGCGAACCGCACGACCGACGGCGCGTCGTCGATGGCCACGGCCTCGCGCAGCAGCTCGCGAAGACGCGTGCCGTCGCGCGGAGCCGCAAGATGCAGACCGGGGACCAGGTTGAGGATCGACATGTCCCACATGCCGTTGTGGCTGGCACCGTCGTCGCCCGTGACGCCGGCCCGGTCGAGCACGAACGTGACCCCGCACCGGTGCAGGGCGACGTCGAGCAGCACCTGGTCGAACGCACGGTTCAGGAACGTCGCATAGACCGCGACGACGGGGTGGAGCCCGGCCATGGCCATCCCGGCGGCACTCGTGACGGCATGCTGCTCGGCGATGCCGACGTCGAACACCCGGTCCGGGAACTTGTCGGCCATCGCGTCCAGGCCCACGGGGTGGAGCATCGCCGCGGTGATGCCGACGACGTCGTCACGCTCGTCGGCGACGCGCACGATCTCGTCACGGAAGACCGACGTCCAGCCGGCCGGCGCCGTGCTGACGGCGTCGCCCGTCTCGACGTCGAACGGCGGCGCCTGGTGCATCTGGTCGTTCTCGTTCGCGACGGCGATGTCGTAGCCCTGGCCCTTGGTCGTGAGCACGTGCACGAGCACCGGACCCTCGAACCGCTTGGCGTGGGCGAGCGCCTGCTCGACCGCGACCCGGTCGTGCCCGTCGACGGGTCCGACGTACTTGAGCCCGAGGTCCTCGAACATGCCTTGGGGTGCCAGCGCGTCCTTGAGGCCCTTCTTGATCGCGTGCAGGGCGTCGTAGGCCGCGGGGCCGACCGCCTTGCCGCGGTTGAGCCGGTCGCGCACCGCCTCGAGGACGGGCTCGTACCGCGGGTTGGTGCGGATGTCCGTCAGGCGGTTGGCCAGCCCGCCGACGGTCGGCTTGTAGGAGCGGCCGTTGTCGTTGACGACCACGACCAGCCGACGGTCGCGCTCGGCTGCGATGTTGTTGAGCGCCTCCCAGGCCATGCCGCCGGTCAGGGCGCCGTCACCGATGACGGCGACCACGTGGTCGTCGACGCCCCGCACCTGGTTGGCTCGCGCCATGCCGTCGGCGTAGGACAGGCTCGTCGAGGCGTGGGAGTTCTCGACCCAGTCGTGCTCGGACTCGGCCTGGCTCGGGTAGCCCGACAGCCCACCCTCCTGGCGGAGCCTGGCGAAGTCGGCGGCCCGCCCGGTGAGCATCTTGTGCACGTAGGACTGGTGGCCCGTGTCCCAGATGATGCGGTCGCGTGGCGACTCGAACACTCGGTGCAGGGCGATGGACAGCTCGACGACGCCGAGGTTCGGGCCCAGGTGGCCGCCGTGCTGCGCGACCGAGCGCAGGAGCAGCTCGCGGATCTCGGTGGCGAGGGACTCGAGGTCGGCATCGCCGAGACGTCGCAGGTCCTCGGGTCCGTCCAGGGTCTCGAGCAAGGCCATTACGACAGTCTAACGACCCGTTCGCGACCCGCTCAGGTCCCGTACCGGCCGCGCGTGTGGACCAGTGCGGCACCGTCGCGGAGGTCGACGTGCTCCACGACGCCCTCGACCAGGAGGCCCCATCCGACGTGCCGCGGCTCCTCGTCGACCAGCCGGACCCCGACGTGGGCGACAGCGTCGTCGAGGGCCGGGCCCCAGTCCGTGTCGGACCAGGTCCCGAGGGTGAACGGACCGCCGGGAGCGGGGGCCGTGCCGGCGAAGGCGTCGGCCAGCCAGGCGTGGTCGGCGCCGAGGACGTTGACGACGACGGCCTCGGGTCGCTCGTCCCACAGCTCGGACTCCTCGTCGACGAGACCGAGCACACGGGCCGGTTCGCCGTCCGCGACGAGGAACGACGAGACCGTGAGACCCGCACGGGAGCGCGCTGCTCCCGTGGTCCAGACACTCACGGGAGACGGCAGCCGACCGCGCAGGCGTCGCAGCGGGTCCCGATCGCCCTCCCCCGGCTCGAACGGGTGCGTCGTGTGGATCGTCACTCCCTCAGCCTAGGCGTGCTGCTTGGCGGGCATGGGACGCTGATGATCCATCGACCGCACGAGAGGCACGACCATGGGCATCTTCTCCAAGGCCAAGAACCTGGCGAAGGACAACGCCGGCAAGGCCAGGGACCTGGCGCGCAAGAACTCCGACACGATCGACAAGGCCGTCGACAAGGCGGGCGACCTCGTCGACCGCAAGACCCAGGGCGAGTACGCCGACAAGGTCGACAAGGTCCAGAAGGCCGCGAAGGACCAGACGAAGAAGCTCTGAATCCGTTCCGAGCCTCCCGTTCCGGACCCTGACAAGCTCAGGGTCCAGGGCTGGCGCTCAGAGACCAGCGTCAGGGGCGCTCGGTCTCCCACCGGATCGTGTCGCGCGTGACGTCGGCGTCGGAGCGCGACGGCGCCCGCAGCGTCCTGGGCGCGGCCTGCTCCTGCACCAGGTTCAGCTCCGGCACGCGGTCCTCGACCACGAAGCGTGCCCGCGTGAAGACGTCGGCCCCGCGCGTACGCACCTGCGGGACGCACCGGAAGTCCGCCGTGAGCTCCTCCGGCGTGATGCGTGCGCTGACGTAGCCGCGCAGGTTGTTCTGGAACTTCAGGTGCGGGTTCCACTGCAGCCACGGGTGGGCGGTCGCGGCAGAGTCTGAGCCGTTGCCGCCGGAGGTGATCGACGAGCACACCAGCTCCGTGCCGACCGAGCGAGTCGTGGGGTCGTCGTAGTCGAGCTTGAGCTCGCTGGCCCAGTGCGCGTGCACGTCGCCGGTCAGGACGACGGGGTTGCGGACCTTGGCCTCGACCCATCCGCGGGTGATGCGGTCGCGTGAGGCCTGGTAGCCGTCCCACGCGTCCATCGACACCGTCTTGAGCGGACCCTTGTCGCTGTCACGCTGCGCGAAGAACACCTGCTGGGCGAGCAGGTCCCACCGCGCGTCGGAGCGTCGCAAGCCCTCGAGCAACCACTTCTCCTGCCGACCACCCGTGATCGAGCGCTTCGGGTCGACCGCTGCCGGGCAGTCGGTCTGGTAGCCGTCGCCACATCCCTGGTCGTCCCGGAACTGTCGCGTGTCGAGCACGTGGAACGTCGTGAGACGACCCCAGTGCAGACGCCGGTACACCTGGATGTGGCTCGCTCGCGGCAAGGACGAGCGACGCAGGGGCATGTTCTCGTAGTAGGCCTGGAAGGCTGCGGCCCTCCGGGCCATGAACCCGGGTGTCTCGTCCACGTTCTCCGGCACGTCGTCGGCCCAGTTGTTGTCGACCTCGTGGTCGTCGAACGTCACGAGCCACGGCGCGATCGCGTGCGCGGCCTGCAGGTCCTCGTCGGCCTTGTACTGGCCATGGCGCTGGCGGTACGACGCGAGGTCGACCGTCTCGGGGCCCTCGTGGTTGCGAACGTTGCCGCCGGGTGCGACGTAGTCGTTGGCCTTGTACTCGTACTGGTAGTCACCGAGGTGGAGCACGACGTCCGGCTCCTCGGCCGCGAGATGGCCGTAGGCCGTGAAGTAGCCGTGCTCGTACTGCGCGCACGAGGCGAAGGCGAGCCGCAGGTCGCGAGGCAGCGAACCGCCGGCGGGCGCGGTCCGGGTGCGACCGACAGCAGACACGTGACCGGCCGCGCGGAACCGGTACCAGTACACCCGCCCGGGTCGCAGTCGCGAGACCTCGACGTGGACGCTGTGGGCGCTCTCCGGGCGTGCGACGGCGCGGCCGTGGGCGACCACGTGGCGGAACCGCTCGTCGGTGCTGACCTGCCAGGTCACCTCGACCCGACGGGACGGCATGCCCCCGAGACCGTCGGGGGCGGTGGGCTCGAGCGCGAGGCGCGTCCAGAGCACGAAGCCGTCGGGCCACGGATCACCGGACGCGACGCCGAGGGTGAAGGGGTTGCGACGTAGGCGCGTCGCGTGGGCCCGGGTGTCCGACGCGGGCGCCCCCGAGGCGCTCGCGGCGGTGACCGGGGACATGGCGGTGGCTCCGGCAGCGGCGCCGACGACGGCTCCGGTGCGGATCAGGTCTCTGCGGGTGGGCATGCCTTCAGACCAGCGGCCTCGGGTGAACAGTTCCTGACCTCCACGGATCGGCCGGCCGAACACGTGCCGCGTGAGCCGTCACCGGAGAACGGGTCGGGGCAACGTCCCACGGGCCTAGGGTGGGTGCCTCCGGACGGTCGACCACGAAGGAGCTGACGACATGGACCGATCACCGCGGCCCGGCGGCGGTGCCGTCGCCCGCCGCCCGTTCCGCGTCGTCGCGTCGTCCGCCCTCGGCGGCCTCGCGGTGGGGGTCGGCCTGTGGTCGGCCGTGGGTCTCGTCCTCATGGGCTTGCGCGTCGACGCCGAAGGGACGTCCCCGGGGACCGCGGAGTCGGTCCTCCTGTGGGGCGGGCTCGCTGTCGGCGTCGCGTCCTTCGCGGCGGCGCTGGTCCTGCTGGCAACAGCGCCCGAGGACTGACCTGCCAGCCGCAGGCCAGCGGAACCCCTGCTGGGCGTGACGATCTGACGCGACACGCCAGCGTGTCGTGGTCGAAACGTCACGCCCAGCGGGGGCTGGACGCACGAGGGCCCCGGACCAGGCGGTCCGGGGCCCTCGTCAGCGCTGACTCAGAGGAGCGAGCGCAGCACGTACGGCATGATGCCGCCGTTGCGGTAGTAGTTCGCCTCGCCGGGGGTGTCGATGCGCACGACCGCGTCGAACTCGACGGTGTCGCCGCTGTCCTTCGTCGCGACGACCTTGACCGTGCGCGGCGTGGTGCCCTCGTTGAGCTCCGTGACGCCGGTGACCGAGAAGATTTCCTCGCCCGTCAGGCCCAGCGACTCGGCGTTCTGGCCCTCGGGGAACTGCAGGGGCAGGACGCCCATGCCGATGAGGTTCGAGCGGTG
>JALRCA010000212.1 GCA_023257515.1 Aeromicrobium sp. | reverse complement strand
TCGGCGACGCCGAGCGGGCGGGCCTCGAGGCGTTCCTCGACATGGCGCGCGCGGCCGGCGAGCTGCACGAGGTGCCCGCACTGCGCGCGGTGGCCGCATGAGCACCGTCGCGCCCGCACGGCACCTCGACGTCATCGAGCGGCTCGATGCCGGCGAAGTCACCGAGGATCACGACGCCGATCTCGCGGACGTCGAGGTTGAGCGCGAGGCCGAGCGTGCCGTCCTCGAACTCGAGGAGCTCGTTGGCCATCGCCGACGGCAGGCCCTCGACGTGGGCGATGCCGTCGGACGCGTCGGAGACGATGCCGACCTCTTCGGTCTTGCTGGCGGACGGCGAGTAGTCCGACACGAACTGCTGCAGCGCGTCGCGGATGTCGTCCGGACGGATCGAGAGTTCCGTCATGTGGGTGC
The DNA here is from genome assembly GCA_023257515.1 of Aeromicrobium sp. Taxonomy (GTDB): domain Bacteria; phylum Actinomycetota; class Actinomycetes; order Propionibacteriales; family Nocardioidaceae; genus Aeromicrobium. Next base: position 5,498 of record JALRCA010000212.1, on the reverse strand, counting down.
CTGCCTTCTCTGGGTGTGGACTAGACGTCAAGTCGTGGGCTTCAGCCTGCGAGCTGCCGGCGGGCGGCCTCGAGGCGAGTGGACATGGTGCCGTCGACGACGTCGGAGCCGACGGAGACGGAGATGCCTCCGACGACCGACGGGTCGACGACGATGTTGAGGTGGACGTCGCGGCTGTACTTCGCGCTGAGCGCAGCGGCCAGCCGCTGCTTCTCGTCGGCGTCGATCTCGTAGGCGACGCGCACGTGGGCGAGGATCCGGTCGCGACGCGAGGCGATGAGGTCGCCGAACGCGCCGAGCACCTTCTCGAACGAGCCCGTGCGACCCGCAGCGGCCTGCTGCGCGAGCACGAGCGTCGACCCACCGACCTTGCCCTCGAAGATCGAGGCCAGCAGGGTCGCCTTGCGATCGGCCGGCACCGTGCGGTCGTTGACGATCGCTCGGAGCTCGTCGTCGGAGGCGACGACCTGACCGAGCTCGAACAGCTCGGTCTCGAGCGTCGACGCGTCGCCGTCGGAGACGACGAGCGCCGCGACTCCCGCGGTCTCGAGCGCGTCCGTCAGGTCGCGACCTGCGGACCAGCGGCCCGCGACGGCAGCCTTGACCACCGACAGCGTCGCGTCGGCGACCTTGCCGCCCAGGACGGACGCGGCGAGCTGCTCCTTGGCGGCGCTCTCGGTCGACGGGTCGGTCAGGACCCGTCGCAGGGCCGGGGCCCCGTCGAGGACGCTCACGACACCGAACAGCTCACGCCCCACCTCGGCCTGACCGCCCGTGAGACCGTCGACGGCCTCCAGGGTGGCGGCGAGGGAGCGGGCCGAGGCGCCGCGCAGCTGCTGGGTCGACATCAGTTGGCCGACCCCTCGAGCTCGGCGATGAACCGCTCGACGGTGCGCTTCTGCCGGGCCTCGTCCTCCAGCGACTCACCGACGATCCGGCCGGCGAGGTCCGTGGCCAGCGAGCCGACCTCGGACTTGAGCTGGGCCAGGACCTGCGAACGCTCGGCCTCGACCTGCGCGTGCGCCGTCGAGGTGATGCGCTCGGCCTCGGCCTGGGCCTGGGCCCGGAGCTCGGCGATGATCTGCGCGCCCTGCTCCTTGGCCTCCTCGCGGATCTGCGCGGCCTCGTGACGGGCCTCGGCCAGCTGCGCGGTGTACTTCTCGAGCGCTGCCTGGGCCTCCTTCTGCGCGGACTGCGCCTCCTCGATGCCGCCTTCGATCGCGGCGGTCCGCTCGGCGTACGCCTTCTCGAAGTTGGGCACCACGAACTTGCGCACGAGCAGGAAGAGGATGAACAGGACCACCAGGCCGAGGACGACCTCGGGGAGTTCCGGGACGAGGGGGTTGTGCTCCTCCTCCGCGGCCGCGAGCAGCGACGCACTCATAGTGAGCTCCTTCGAGTCGGATCAGTAGCCGAAGACGAACGCCAGGGCCAGGGCGATGATGAAGAACTGCTCCGCGAGGACGAAGCCGAAGATCGCGATGCCCTGGAGCTTGCCCTGGGCCTCGGGCTGGCGGGCGACGCCGGTGACGTACGCGGCGAAGATCAGGCCGACGGCGATGGCCGGACCGACGGCTGCGAGTCCGAGGCCGACGGTTGCGATGGAACCTTCCACGGTTCTTTTCCTTTCCTGGTGACGCGTGCGCGTCATTTGCGGGAGTCGGTGGAGCTGGGGGTCGTGCGGATCAGTGCTCGTCAGCGATGGCGCTGCCGATGTACATGGCGGTGAGCAGGGTGAAGACGTAGGCCTGGAGGAACATGATCAGCATGTCGAGGAAGCTGACGCCGATCCCGAGGATGAACGACAGGATGCCGGCGGGGACGCCGACGACGGCGTTGGCGTAGTCGGTGACGAGGTAGGCCGCGCCGAGCGAGAACAGCAGGATCAGCAGGTGCCCGGCGAACATCGTGGCGAAGAGTCGCAGGGCGAGCGTGAACGGCCGCACGATGATGTTGGAGAGGAACTCCAGCGGCACCAGGGCGATCAGGATCGGACCCTTGGCGCCCGCCGGCACGGTCTGGTGCTTGAGGTAGCCGAAGACACCGTGACGCGCGATGCCCGCGATGTTGTAGATGAACCAGGTGACGAGGGCCAGGGCGACCGGGAACGCGAACTTCGACATCGACGGGAACTGGATGCCCGGGAAGACGCCGTAGAAGTTGTTGACCAGCACGAACAGGAACACCGTGAAGAGGTACGGCACGTACTTCATGAAGTCGTGGCCGCCGATGTTGTCGCGCGCGATGCTGTTGCGCACGAAGTCGTAGACGAGCTCCCCGGCGAACTGGAGCCGACCCGGCACGACGGCGGCCTTGCGCGAGGTGGCGTACACGAAGCCGAACGCGATCACGGCCGAGAGCGCCAGGAAGATCTCGGGCTTGTTGATCTCCCACCCACCGATCGAGAACGCAGGCGGCAGCAGGAAGCTGCCCGGCCCGGGCTGCGGCGGTCCGGAGGCGGCGGCAAGCGTGGAGGCGAGTGTCACTCGTTCACCTTCGTGTTATGGCGCGGTCGCGCGACCTTGAGTCGCGATCCGGGCGTACGGCCAGCGTCATCTGCAACTGACCAGGTGGGATCTGTCCGTTGCGGTTCCGAGGCTATCAGGCGCTACTCACGAGTTGTTACGCAGGTCATAGGTGGGTGTCCGGTCGTTGCGGAGCGCCCGCAGGTGCAGGACCACCCACGCCAGCGCGACCACGACCATGGCGGCGGCGAGGCTGCCGACGTCGAGGTGACGCCCCACGCCGTCCGGAGCCAGGAGCACCCCGAGGAGCACCACGGCCACGACCGCCTTGACGACGAAGAACGCGAGTGCCACGGGGAGCGACGCGACCGGGCTGCGGCGCGCGACCGGCGTGAGCACCGTGGGGCTCGACCCGAGGAACGCGACGGTCAGCAGACCCCCCAGGCCGGCGCCGAGCGCACCCTCGCCCCCGCGCCACGCGGCCGCGACGGCGACCAGGACCAGCACCACGAGCAGGATCGGGACGACCACGGCGCGCACGAGCCTCATCAGCGCCACACCCTGGACTCCAGGCGAGGCAGCAGGAACACCGCCGCTGCCGTGAGGACCGCCAGCACGCCGAAGCCCGCGAACGACTGCCAGCCGCTGAAGACGCTCACCACGACGCTGCCGAACGCGACGAGACCGGCGGCGGCGTACATGAGGAGCACGGCACGCCGGTGCGAGTGGCCGATCTCGAGGAGCCGGTGGTGGATGTGCATCTTGTCGGGGCTGAACGGCGACCGCCCCGCCCGCGTGCGTCGGACGACGGCGAGCCCCAGGTCGACGAACGGGACCATGAGGATCGCGAACGGCAGGAACAGCGGCAGCAAGGTGGGCAGGAACGAGACCTGCGCCCCCTCGAAGCCCTCGCTGATGCGCGTGGCCGGGTACTGGCCCGTCAGGCTGATCGACGAGCACGCCAGCACGAAGCCGATGAGCATCGAGCCGGAGTCGCCGATGAACATGCGAGCCGGGAAGAAGTTGTGCGGCAGGATGCCGATGCACGCGCCCGCGAGAGCTGCCGTCAGCAGCGCGGCGGCGATCGCGCGCGACTCGCCGTTCTGCACCGCCAGGAAGAAGGCGAAGCTGAAGAAGGCGACCGCACCGATCGCGACCATGCCGGCGGCGAGACCGTCCAGGCCGTCGACGAAGTTGACCGCGTTGGCCGTGCCGACGATCAGGACGATGGTGAAGATGATCGACTGGATGTTGTCGAGACCGAGGAAGTTGTTGTAGAGCGGCAGGTACAGGAACTGCAGGCCCAGCGCGACGACCACGAGACCCGCGAGCACCTGACCGGCGAACTTGCTCAGCGCGTCGAGCTCGAACAGGTCGTCGACCACGCCCACGAGACAGATGACCGCACCGCCGATGATGACGGCCCGGGCGTCGCCGAAGACCGCCTCCTCGGACGTGGAGAGGAACGGCAGGTGCGTCGCCACGAGGTAGGCCGACACGAGACCGCCCAGCATCGCGACACCGCCGAAGTACGGCGTCGGGATGGAGTGGACGTCACGGTCGCGGACGCGCGCGACGGCGCCGAAGCGCTGTGCCAGCAGGCGGGCGATGGACGCGAGCAGGTACGTGACCCCCAGCGCGACCCCGAAGACGACGAGGTACTCACGCACCGGCGTCGCCTCGCTCGTCGGGCCCCTCGATCGTGTTGTTGAACCGGTGCAGCGTGCCCAGGTCGATCGGGCCCTGGCGCACGACGCGCGGCGTGGGACCGGTCGCGTCGAGGATCGTCGACGCGTGCCCGCCCGGGCTCGTGCCACCGTCGAGGTAGACCGCGACGGAGTCGCCCAGCATGCCCTCGGCGTCGTCGGCCGTGAGCGCGGCCGGCCGGCCGCTCAGGTTGGCGCTGCTGACGGCCAGCGGACCGGTGCGGCGCAGCAGCGCGAGGGCGCGCTCGTCGTCGGGGACGCGCACGGCCACCGTGTGGTGGGTCTCCCCCAGGTCCCACACGAGCGAGGCCTGCTGCCGGCAGATGACGGTGAGCGGCCCCGGCCAGAGCTCCTCGGTCATGGCCCGCAACCAGCCGGGCACGCCCTCGACGAGCGCGTCGAGGGTCCCGGCGTGGCCGATCAGGACCGGTGGCGGCATCTGCCGGCCCCTCCCCTTGGCGTCGAGCAGGGACTGCACGGCCTCGGGCGAGAACGCGTCGGCGGCCAGGCCGTACACGGTGTCGGTGGGCAGCACGGCGAGCTCGCCGGCCTCCAGTGCCGCCTGGGCGGCGTCGACGCCGGTGCGGCGCATCTCCTCGTCGGCGCAGTCGTACCTCACCGGACCACCCTAGCGGGCACGGGTGGGCCCGCCGGTCACCACAGGTCGTGCACGGCGTCCAGCAGGTCGAGCCCGTGGACGAGGAAGGCGAGGGCCAGGAACTGCGCCGTCCGACCGACGAAGACCATCGTGAGGAACACCCAGAGACGCTGCCGCGACAGCGGCGCCAGGATCGTCACCACCGCGAGCGGCGGCACGGCCAGGAGGGACGACAGGAGCACGGTGGCCGCGCCGAGCACCGGGCGGTCGAGCCAGGTCAGGAGCAGGTCGCCGACCCGCCGCAGCCAGGCCGTGAACCGGTAGCGGGGCTCCGAGCGGCGGGCTTCGCGACGGAAGCGCTGCGACCCACCGCGGATCAGCACGAACACGAGCGCCTTGCCCGCGACCGTGCCGACGCTGAGCGCCATGACGCCCCAGAACAGCATCCAGTCCTGCATCGTCGCGCCCATGGCGACGACGTAGACCTCGGCGTTGAGGAACACCGGGAGGATCGCCGATCCCACCCCGAAGGCGAAGGCGGCCCCGTGGATCAGGAGCTCGGCGACCATGCCGCGACCCTATCGATCCCGCTCGGCGTGTCTGTTTCCCACACAGTGCCCGCAGTCTTTGGCGCACAACGGCCGCGCGGGTCGGAAGACGCAGCCCACCATCCAGATGGCGGTCCTCTTCCGCGCGGCGTGCGCGCAGCGTTCGTCGTGGTATTTGCAG
>JALRCA010000121.1 GCA_023257515.1 Aeromicrobium sp. | reverse complement strand
ATTGGTTGAGTGATGGTAACTCGACGCGAAGTTTGTTGTTGACAGTATTAACGACAATCTGGGGTTTGCGCCTTGCTTTTTATTTGGCTAAGCGAAACCTCGGCCACGGTGAAGATTTTCGCTACCAATCAATGCGACGCAAACACGGTGATCGTTTTGCAATCATAAGTTTGTACACCGTTTTCGGACTGCAAGGCTTACTGATGTTCATCGTTTCGTTGCCTGTGCAACTTGGTCAAGTGCGCGAAGAGCCTGGCTTTGGCATTATCGGCGTGCTCGGAGTTTTGGTCTGGGGCGTGGGCATTTATTTCGAGGCTGTTGGCGATGCGCAACTCGCGCGGTTCAAGCGTGACCCAGCCAACACAGGCAAGATCATGGATCAAGGTCTGTGGCGCTACACACGCCACCCGAATTATTTTGGCGATTCATGTGTTTGGTGGGGTCTGGGTTTAATCGCCGCCGAATCATCACTCGGTATTTACGGATTAATCGGCCCAGCCGTGATGACTTTTTTGCTGGTCAAAGTTTCGGGTGCTGCGATGCTCGACCGCGCAATGCTCAAGCGCAAGCCCGGCTACGAAAATTACGTCGCCACAACCTCAGGATTCATCCCTCGCCCAACCCGCCGCTAACAAGCGACCAGTAGGTCTCAATCATTTGCCTTTGCTCTCTTTGAGCGGACGACGGGATTTGAACCCGCGACCCTCACCTTGGCAAGGTGATGCTCTACCACTGAGCCACGTCCGCGTTGCCCTCAACCGGGGCGACACGAAACATTAACCGATGGGGTCCGATCGGCCCAAACCGGGGGTCGTCGAGCGTGGCGTACGGTGGCGGCATGAAGGCATGGGTCAACGGACAACTGCTGGAATCGCCGGACGAACCGGTCCTCGACGTGCTCGACCACGGGCTCGTCGTCGGAGACGGGGTGTTCGAGACGATCGCCGTCGAGGACGGTCGGCCCTTCGCCCTGACGCGTCACCTCGAGCGGCTGAGCCGGTCGGCGGACGGGCTGGGCATCGGCAAGCCCGACGTCTCCGCCCTGAGGGAGGGGGTCGCGGCCACGATCGAGGGCCAGGAGCTCGCGTTCGGCAAGGTGCGGATCACGGTCACCTCCGGCCGCGGTCCGCTGGGCTCGCCGCGCGGTGACGGTCCGCAGACGCTCGTCGTCGTCACGGAGCCCGCGGAGCGCCCGCCGTCGGTCTCGTCGATCGTCACGGTGCCGTGGGTGCGCAACGAGCGAGGAGCGCTGTCCGGGCTCAAGACGACGTCTTACGCGGAGAACGCACGGATGGTGGAGTACGCGCTCGCCCGCGGCGGCTCCGAGGCCGTCATGGCGAACACGCTCGGTCACCTGTGCGAGGGCACGGGCTCGAACATCATGTACGTGCTGGACGGACAGCTCGTCACGCCGACGCTCGCCTCGGGCTGTCTCGCGGGCATCACGCGCGCACTCGTGATCGAGTGGGTCGGCGCCGAGCTCGACGTCGTGGAGCGCGACGAGCCGATCGACGTGCTCGAGCGCGCGGACGAGGTCGTGCTCGTCGGCACGACCCGGAACGTGCAGGCGATCGGCACCGTCGACGGCCGCGAGATCGCCGCCCCGGGGCCCGTCACGCAGCGCGCGCAGGAGATCTGGGCGCGCGAGTCGGCGACGTCGATCGACCCGTGACGACCGGTTCGAGATCCACGAGCGGCGTGCTCTAGACTGGCAGCCGCTCGGGCGATTGGCGCAGTGGTAGCGCGCTTCGTTCACACCGAAGAGGTCACTGGTTCGAACCCAGTATCGCCCACCCTGAGCACGAAGCCCCCGGTCAGCGGCCGGGGGCTTCGTCGTGCTCCGGTCTCACTACGCTGTGGCCATGTCCTTCGAGACCGCCCGGGAGCACCTGGCTCGTCACGGTCGTGACGGCGACATCATCAGGACGACGGAGTCCAGCGCGACGGTGGCGCTCGCCGCGGCGGCGCTGGGCGTCGAGCCGGAGCGCATCGCCAAGACGATCGCGCTCTACGGCAGGGAGCCGGACACGGCGATCCTCGTCGTCGCTGCGGGCGACGCACGCATCGACAACGCGAAGTTCAAGGCCGCGTTCGGGGTCAAGGCCCGCATGCTGGGGGCGGAGGACGTCGAGCGTCTCACCGGGCATGCGCCGGGCGGCGTGTGCCCGTTCGCCAACCCCGAGGGTGCGCAGGTCCACCTGGACGCGTCGCTGCGCCGGTTCACGACGGTCTTCCCGGCCGTGGGCGACGCCGCGTCGGGGATCGGGCTGACGCTCGAGGACCTGGAGACGGTCGCCGAGCCCCTCGGCTGGGTCGACGTGGCGAAGGAGCCGTCAGTCGATCTCTGACGTCCCGAGCGGGTCGAGGCGCACCCAGCCGTCCTCGGTCTCGCGCTCGAGCCGGAGCTGGCGCCCCTCGTCGACGCCCGGTGCCTCGAACGGGTGCGTGGAGCGCCACGTGACGGCCGCCTGGTCGTGCTCGTGGGTCGCCTCGGCGACGACGTGTCCCTCGTCCGTGATCAGTCGGTAGTCAGGCATGGGTCCACCGTGGCGTGGGTCGCGGGTGCCCGCATCCCGGCCGTCAGCGGGAGCCGAACACCAGGTGGAAGCGGCGGGCGACGAGCGTGAGGAGCGGCCTGCGCTCACCGAGGTGCGCCAACGGCCCGGTGAAGCGCCAGCGCGAGCGCGCCAGGCCCGGCCTGATGGACCCGCGGACGCGTGTCACGAGCGCCCGTCCGTCGCGCTCCTGCGCGATGCGGAACGCCAGCGGCAGGCGAGGAACGATCGTGCGGACGGCGCCCGTGGTCGCCGACGCGATGCCCCGCGCGACGTAGGTGTCCTCGGGGTCGACGTCGAACGCGGCCAGGTCCTTCGGGATCGCCCACAGGGCACGCCCGCCGTCGCGCGAGGCGGGGGAGTCGACCCAGATGTGGGTGATCCACACCCGCAGTCGCAGGCCCTGCCGCACGAGCACGGTCGCCATGACCTCGTCGTACTGCAGCGGGCTCGGCTCGGCGTAGCGGAAGAACGCGGTCGTCACGACGGCGCGGCCGCCCACCGTCACGACGTGCGTGCCGGGCGGCGGGTCGCCGATCGTGGACCGGGGGAGGAGGAACACCGCGGCGAGCGCGTGGCCGTGCAGGTCCCAGGGCGAGGGCGGGTAGGTCGTCAGGTCCACGCGAAGTCCGCGGGCTCGAGGTCGCGCACGCGCTTGGCGTACGGGTGGGTGGCGCCCGGCCAGTTCGACGTGATGCGTCCGGACGGGTGTCGGTACCAGCTGTCGCAGTGCGCCCAGGCCGAGGACTCGAGCTCGTGCTGGACCTCGCGGTCCCACTGTGCCTCGGCCTCGGGCGTCACCTCGACGGCGTCGTAGCCGCCGGTCCGCATGCGGTCGAGGACGTCGCGCATGTGCCGGGCCTGCGCCTCGAGCATGTAGATGATCGACCCGCCGCCCAGGTTGGTGTTGGGGCCGTAGGAGATGAGCAGGTTCGGGAAGCCCGGGGCGTGGACGCCGAGGTGCGCGTGCGCCCCGTCGGACCACTGCGTCGCGAGCTTGCGTCCGCCGCGGCCGGTGATCTCGATCGAGGCCAGGAAGTCCTGCGTCTCGAAGCCGGTGCCGTAGACGACGACGTCGGCCGGGTGGTGGGTGCCGTCCTGCGTGACGAGGCCGTCCTCGACGACGCGCGCCACCCGGTCGGTGACGAGCGAGACGTGCGGCTGGTCGACGGCGGGGTAGAAGTCGTTGGAGAACAGGATCCGCTTGCACCCGATCGGGTAGTCGGGCGTGAGGGCCTGACGCAGCGCGGGGTCGGACACCTGACGCTCCAGGTGCCTGAGCGCGACCGCCTGCTCGACGCGCGCCGTGCGCGTGCCCGACTCCAGACCGAGCGAGAACCGCTCGCCGAGCGACCACCAGAGCGGACGCTCGGCCGTGACCAGCGGGCGGTACCAGCGCGCGAAGGGCCCGTCGGGCTTGGGCAGCAGGTAGTTGGCCGACCGCTGGAAGAGCGTCACCTGTGAGGCCTGCTCGGTGACGTGGGGGACGTACTGGACGGCGCTCGCGCCGACGCCCACGCACGCGACGCGTCGTCCGTGCAGGTCGACATCGTGGTCCCACTCGGCGGAGTGGAACCAGTCGCCACCGAAGTCCTCGATGCCGGGGACGGGTGGCAGCTGCGGTCGGGACAGCTGTCCGACGGCCGTGACGAGCACGTCGACGGTCTGCGTCGAGTCGTCGGCGAACGTGACCGTCCACGACGACGTGTCGTCGTCCCACGCGGCCGCGACGACCTCGCGGCCCAGCTGCACCCGGTCGGTCACGCCCTCGGCGGCGGCGACGCGGTGCAGGTAGGTCAGGATCTCGTCGCGGAGCGCGTAGCGCCGTGACCAGTGGGTGTTCGGCGCCCACGAGAAGCAGTACAGCGGCGACGGCACGTCGCAACCGGCGCCGGGGTAGGAGTTGTCGCGCCAGACGCCGCCGATGTCGTCGGCCCGCTCCCACAGGCGGATGTCGTCGTGGCCGGCCTCGCGCAGCTCGTGGACGACGGCGATGGCGCCGAAGCCCGAGCCGATGATGCCGATCGAGGTCATCGGGTCGTCTCCTTGGTCGCGAACAGCAGGACGGTGTCGGTGAGCAGGTCCGCGGCCTCCGCGCGCGTGAGCGTCCCGCGCTGCTGCCACTCGCGGCAGACCGACTTGAACAGGGGAGGAGGAGCGGGACAGGGTTATGGTGTGGGCGCCTATTTGTGAGATGCGTGAGCGCGCGGATGACGCACAAACACAACCGTTTTGTGTTGTGTTTTTTGACGGGACGGCGAAAGCGGGGCGCACCCTCGATGAGGCCAGTGAACGAGAGGGATTGCGGGGTGGCGGGGGTGGTCTATGGAACGGAAGAAGAGTGAAAGCCGAGCAAAGGGGCAACAGGTGG
>JALRCA010000101.1 GCA_023257515.1 Aeromicrobium sp. | reverse complement strand
GTCGTCGTCGTCGAAAGACTCGAAACCCTCGTCGTCGTCGCTGTCGTCGTCGTGGCCGTCGTCCTCGCTCTCGTCGTCCTCAGACCACGCCGCCTTCTTCTTCGCCTTGCCCTTGCCTTTGCCCTTGCCAGCAGCCCGCTCCTTCCTCGCCTTGGCCGCGGCCTTGACAGCCCTCGACCGCTGCGCCGCGGCCTTGGCGGCGTCGGCCTCGAGCTCGGCCTCTCTGACCGACAGAGCCTCGTCGAGCGCGTCGAGGTCGCTGGAGTACATCGCCGTCGGCGTCATCGCGCGCAGGCGCAGGACCTCGGCCTCGGCGTCGGCCGCGGCGCAGGCGAGGTCGGCGGCCTTCTCGGCCGTCAGCGACGAGATCGGGAGAGACAGAAGGTACTCGTAGCTGCGGCCGACGGACAGAGCGGCGGCCTCCTCGCCGGTCACGCCCGAGTCGGCCGGGCCGGAGTCGTCCTCCTCGACCTCCGCGGCGGCGGCCGCCGCGAGCGCCTGCGCCGCGGCGAGCCCGGCCTTCCTCGTCGCGGGCAAGCGAGCGTAACCCTCCCTCTCGAGCTCCGCCTCGACCTCCTTCGCCGGCCTGCCGCGCAGCGTCCCGGGCTTCTCCGTCTCCGAGACGCATGCCTACGCCGAGCCCGTGCGCGACCTGGTCAGCAGCTCGGTGCTCGACCCGCGCTGGTGGGACGCCGAGCCGACGGCGGCCACGACACGCCGCTTCCTGACCGACCTCGACCCCCGCACGCGCCGCGAGTACCTGCGCTCGGTGCAGCAGCGCAACGGTGCCCTGCCCTCGGCCCAGTACCTCGTGTCGATCTTCGCCCCGGACCAGCAGCCCGTGACCGCACCCCGGGTCGTCAAGGCCGCGTGGCGCACCCAGGAGGGACGTCGCGCCGACGGGAGCCTCTTCCAGCGCGTGGCCCTGCAGGTGATCGTGCTGTACCGCGTCGGGTCCCGCGACCGGCTCCTGCCCGTCGTGGTCGCGCGCTGGTTCCAGCTCTCCGGGAACCCGCGGTCCGCCGATTCCTGGCCGTCCCTCGCGCACTACACCGTGGTCCAGGGCATCGACGACTGCACGCTCTACGAGGACGGTCGCTACGAGGCGACACCGGGCGGCCTGGCCGACCTGGGCTCGCTGCGTGGGTTCCTCGACGCCGCCCGTGACCGCCGCCGGTGGACCGACTTCGGGCGCGACGACGACCAGGACGACGCCCCCCGCGACAAGCAGGACGCGGCCTGCTCGGACCGGTCGACGTCCTAGCCGAGCACCGTCGACGCAGGGCTCAGGCCAGCAGCTTGCGCGTCGCGTCGACGACGTCCTGCACCGACAGCAGCACCTCGGCCGCCGCCGGGCCCAGCGGCACGAAGCTGTCCTCGCTCGTGACGCGTGCCATTCGTGCCTCGAGCCCGGCGTCGACGAACGCCGTCAGCACCGACTCCGACACGCCGCCGCTGCGCCGCGTCTCGTCGACCACCAGCACGTGCGAGAACCGGTGCGCCAGGTCGAGCAGCGCCGCCACCGGCAGCGGCGTGATCCACTGCAGGTCGACCACGGTCGCGCGGACGCCGTCGTCGGCCAGGCGCTCGATGGCCTGCCGGCTCAGCGCCACGCCGTTGCCGAAGGTGACGAGCAGGACGTCACCGCCGTCGCCCCACGTGGAGACCGTCCCTGGCGCGCCGACGTCGTCCCACTGGTCGGGCGGCGCGTACGACGCCAGCCACGCGCCGTCGCCGTCGACGAGGTCGCGGCGGTGGTACAGGGCGATGGGCTCGACGAAGGCGACGGGCCGGCCCTCCTCGCGGGCGAGCGCGAGGCTGTGCCGCAGCAGCCCGGCGGCGGTCGAGGGGTGGCTGGGCACCGCGACGGCGAGACCCGGCACGTCACGCAGCACGGCGAGCGAGTTGTCGTTGTGGAAGTGCCCGCCGAAGCCCTTCTGGTAGGCGAGTCCGGCGATGCGCACGACCATGGGGTTGGTGTAGCGGCCGTCGCTGAAGAAGGAGAGCGTCGCCGCCTCGCCCCGCAGCTGGTCCTCGGCGTTGTGCAGGTAGGCGAGGTACTGGATCTCGGGGATCGGCAGGTGCCCGCCGAGCGCCAGGCCCAGCGCGGAGCCGAGGACGGTCTGCTCGTCGAGCAGCGTGTCGACGACGCGGCTCGCACCGAACTGGCGGCGGAGTCCCCGCGTGACACCGTAGACGCCGCCCTTGCGGGCCACGTCCTCGCCGAGGACGACGGCCTGCGGATAGGTGCCGAGCGCGTCGTGCAGCGCGGCGTTGAGCGTCTGTGCGAGCGTGAGGGGCCCGGCGTCCTCGGGCAGACGACCGGCGCGGTGCACGAGCGAGCGGTCGGGCGCCGTGGCCCGGGCCGAGCGCGCCACGGCGTCGGGACGCGTCGCGACGACGGGTCGCACGACCTCGAACGCGGACCGCAGCCGCGAGACCGGCAGCAGCGCCTCGGCACGCTCCATGACGTGCGCCCGCGTCGCCTCGTAGCGCTCGAGCAGCTCGTCCGGCGTGCGGGCGCCCGCTGCCACGAGCGCACGCATCGTGGCCAGGACCGGGTCGTGCGCATGGTCGGCGGCGATCTCGGCCCGGCTGCGATAGGCGATCTCGGCATCGGATCCCGCGTGCCCCATGAACCGCCGCGTCGCCAGGTGCAGCACGGTCGGGCGACGGGTCTCGCGCACGTCGGCCGCGAGCTGCGCACAGGTGGCGAGCAGCTCGTCCGGGCGGGTGCCGTCCGCCGCGACGTAGCGGATCCCGGGCAACCTCGTCAGCGACCGCTCGGTCCATCCCTGCGGCGTGCGGGTGCTGATCCCGATGCCGTTGTCCTCGCACACGAGCAGCAGCGGCAGGGGCACGCCCTGGTGCGCCAGGTACCCCGCGGCGTTGAACGCGCCCACCGCGGTCGAGTGGTTGGCCGAGGCGTCACCCAGGCTCGCCACGACGACGGAGTCCGACGGCCAGCTGGGTTCGGGCAGTCCCCGTCCGATGCCCCACGCGAGCCCGACGGCACGCGGCAGGTGGGACGCGATCGTGGAGGTCTGCGGGATGATGCTCAGGGCGCGGTTGCCGAAGACCTTGTGACGGCCGCCGCTGATGGGGTCGTCGGTCGAGGCCATCGCCCCGCGCAGCACGTCGTCGACCGGCGAGGTGCCCGGGACCTGGGCCGCGCGCGCCGCGTAGAAGCCGCCGCTGCGGTAGTGCAGCAGCGCCGGGTCGGTCGGACGCAGGGCCATCGCGACGGCCGCGTTCGCCTCGTGGCCCGCCGAGCCGATCGTGTAGAACACCTCGCCCACGGCCTGCAGCAGGCGAGCGGCGAGGTCGAGGTGTCGCGACTGCACCTGGGCGTCGAGCAGGGCCTCGAGGCGGTCGACGGCGACGAGGGGTTCGACCCGCGGCGGCGGGTCCGCCCGCCACCCGGCGAGCACCGTCGCGACGTTCTCGTCGATCGCCTCTGCCACCGATCCCCCTCCTGGTCATTGGTCCGGCCAGGATGGCACGACCGGGGCGCGCTGTCCGACCCGGACACGCCGTCCCACCTGCCAGGACGTCAGGTCGTGCGCAGGCGGTGGCCGATTCCCGGGTCGGTCAAGAGGTAGCGCGGCGCACCCGGGTCCGGCTCGAGCTTGCGACGGATCTGCGACATGTAGACGCGCAGGTAGTTGGTCTCGCGCGCGTAGGCCGGGCCCCACACCTCTCGCAGCAGCTCCTGGTGCCGGACGAGACGCCCACCGTGACGGGCCAGGACCTCGAGGATCTGCCACTCGGTCGGAGTCAGGTGGGCCGGCTCGCCGCCGACCGTCGCCTGGCGCTCGGTCACGTCGAGGCGGAAGTGCTCGGTCTCGACGACGAGCGGCTCGTCCGACCCGCCCGCCCGGCGCAGCAGCGCCCGGACCCGCGCGAGCAGCTCGTTCATGTCGAACGGCTTGGTCACGAAGTCGTCGGCGCCCTCGTCGAGCGCCTCGACCTTGTCGTCGGACTCGTGGCGCGCGGTGAGCACCAGCACCGGCACGCGCGAGCCCGCCCGCATCCGGCGCAGGACCTCGACGCCGTCGAGGTCGGGCAGCCCGAGATCGAGCAGGACCAGGTCCGGCGGACGCTCGTCGACGGCCTGCAGCCCCGAGCGCCCGTCACCGACGGCTTCGACGTCGTAGCCGCGGGCGCGCAGGTTGATCGTGAGGGTCCGCACGATCGCAGGGTCGTCCTCGACGACCAGCACGAACGTCATGCCTCCTCCTCGGGGTCGGCGGGCAGGTCCACGACCATCGTCAGGCCGCCGCCCGGCGTGTCCTCGGCGGTCAGGGTGCCGCCCATCGTCTCCGTCAGGCCCTGGGCCACCGCCAGGCCGAGACCGACCCCGGCGCCCGACGGCACGTCACCGAGGCGCCGGAACGGCTCGAACAGCCCGCCCTTGAGCGCGTCGGGCACGCCGGGACCCGTGTCGACGACGCGCAGCAGGAGCCGTCTGCCGACGAGGGCCGCGTCGACCGTCACGTCACCGCCGGCGTGCCGCAGGGCGTTCGCGACCAGGTTGGCCAGCACCCGGTCGACCAGGCCGGCGTCGAGCGCGACGACGAGCTCGTCGTCGACCGCGGCGCGGACCCGACCGGCGCCGCCCGACTCCGCGACGACGCGCGAGACCACGTCGGCCACGGGCACGGGACGACGACGCGGGACCACCGCCCCGGCTCGCAGACGACTCAGGTCGAGCAGGTCGTCGACGAGCGCCTCGAGCCGGTCGGCCCCCTCCTCGATCGTCGCGAGCAGCGCGTCCTCGTCCTCGGGCGACCAGGCGACGTCGGGCGCTCGCAGGCTGCTGACCGCCGCCTTCACGCCCGCGAGCGGCGTGCGCAGGTCGTGCGAGACGGCCGCGAGCAGCGCCGACCTGGTGCCGGCGGATGCCGCCTCGGCCTTGGCCTTGGCCGCACCGACCGCCTCGCGCCGTCGCTGCAGGACGACGGCGGCGTGTGCGGCCCACGACGCCACGAGCCGCTCGTCGCGGGCCGGGAGCCTGCGACCGTGCAGCTCGAGCACCACGGGAGGGTCGGAGCCGACGGCCGGCGCGTTCACGCCGGGCTCGCCCTCGACGACCCCGACCTCGGCGACCACGCGACCGTCCTCGAGCAGCCGGCCGCCCTCGAGGCCGAACATCTCGACCGCCGAGGCCAGCACGGCCTCCGGGACGTGACCCGCGTGCAGCAGCCGGTGCGACAGGGCGCTCAGGGCGTCGGCCTCGCGCCCGGCCGCCTCCGCACGACGGGTCTGCCGGGCCGCGAGGCTCACGACCGACGACACGCCGGTGCCGACCAGCAGGAACAGCGCGAGCGCGACGAGGTTCTGGCCGCTGGCGACGGCCACGGAGTGCAGCGGGTCGGTGAAGAAGAAGTTGAGCTCGAGCGCCGTCACGAGCGCGGCGAGGAGCGCCGGGCGCTGTCCGCCGACGAGGGCCGTCACGACGACCAGGGTCATGAACAGCATCGACTCGCCGGCGAGGCTGTGCAGGTCCGGGGTGAGCACGAGCAGGAGGGTCAGCAGCACCGAGCCGACGGTGCCGATCGCGTAGCCGACCCACTCGCGCCGTCGACCCAGCAGGGAGTCCTCGACCCGCACCGAGCCGATCCGCCGACGAGCCTGCTGGTGGGTGACGATGTGCACGTCGATGTCGCCGGACTCGGCGATCACGATCTCGCCCACGCCGGGGCGCGCGATGGTCGAGAGGCGACCGCGCCGGCTCGCACCGACGAGGACCTGCGTGGCGTTGCGGGACCGCGCGAAGGCGAGGATCGCACTGGCGGTGTCGTCGCCCGTCACCGTGTGGAACGTGCCCCCGAGGTCCTCGGTCGTGGTCCGCAGCCGCTCGAGCGCCCCGGGGTCCACCGGGGCCAGGCCGTCGCCGCGGCTGACGTAGACGGCGAGCCACTCCGCTCCCCCGACCCGCGAGGCGATCCGCGCGGCACGACGCAGCAGCGCGACGGACTCCGGTCCGCCCGTCACGGCGACGACCAGGCGCTCGCGCGTGGCCCACGTCGAGTCGATGCCGTGCTGGTCGCGGTAGCGCGCCAGGCCCTCGTCGACCCGGTCGGCCAGCCAGAGCAGCGCGAGCTCCCGCAGCGCGGTCAGGTTGCCCTCGCGGAAGAACTGCCCGAGCGCGGCGTCGACGCGCTCGGCCGGGTAGACGTTCCCGTGGGCGAGGCGTCGGCGCAGGGCGTGGGGACTCATGTCCACCAGCTCGATCGCGTCGGCCCGCCGCACCACGACGTCGGGGACGGTCTCGCGCTGCCGGATGCCGGTGATGGACTCGACGACGTCGCCGAGGGACTCCAGGTGCTGGACGTTCACCGTCGTCACGACGTCGATACCGGCGGCCAGCAGGTCCTCGACGTCCTGCCAGCGCTTGGGGTGCTCGGCGCCGGGCGCGTTGCTGTGCGCGAGCTCGTCGACGAGCACGACGGCCGGCCGGCGCTCCAGCAGCGCCGGCAGGTCCATCTCCTCGCGCTCCACGTCGCCGTGGCGCAGGACGCGTCGTGGCACGACCTCGAGGTCGCCGATCCGATCGATCGTGTGGCGCCGACCGTGGGTCTCGACCAGCCCGATCACCACGTCGGTCCCGCGGGCCCGTCGACGGCACCCTTCGTCGAGCATGCGGTAGGTCTTGCCGACACCCGGTGCCGCCCCCAGGAACACCCGCAGCGTGCCACGGTGGGTGGGGGACGGGGCGCCGGTCACGGGACCAGTCTCGCGTCGGGCACGCACCCTGCCCGCAGAGGCGTAGCAGGTCGACGTTCAGGAGCTGGACGTTGACCCGCGGCTGACCCAGGAACCCGAGCTGACGCTCGCTGGTCCGACGCTCGACGAGCGCCAGCACGCGGGCGCGCGGCAGGTCACGGACGCGGGCCACCCGGTCGACCTGCAGAGCCGCGTAGGCCGGTGACACGTAGGCGTCGAGGCCCGACGCCGAGGCCGTCACCGCGTCGGCGGGCACGGCAGCGGGAGTCACGCTCTCGACCTTCGCGATCGCCGCCCGACGCTGGCGGATCGCGTCCAGGAGGTCGGGGTTCGAGGGACCCAGGTTCGACGGGGCCGACGCCAGGGAGTCGTAGTCGTTCGTGGACGGGCGGCCGTGGAACCAGCCGTCGTCCTTGACGGGCCGGTGCTGACCGATGATCGCCGAGCCGACGACCCGGCCCTCCGCGCGCACCTGCTGGCCGTCGGCACGACCCGGCATCGAGGCCTGGGCCACGCCCCACACCGCGAGGGGGTAGAGGACGCCGAGGAGCACCGTCATGACGACCATGACGCGCAGGCCGACGAGGAGCTGACGTGCAGTGGACACGCGGATCACCTGATTCCGGGGAGCTGGGAGACGACGAGGTCGATGAGCTTGATCCCGGCGAACGGCACGACCACGCCGCCGACCCCGTAGACGAGCAGGTTCCGGCGCAGCACGGCCGACGCCGAGGAGGCGCGCGAGCGGACGCCCCGCAGGGCGAGCGGCACGAGACCGAGGATCACGAGGGCGTTGAAGACGACGGCCGACAGGATCGCCGACTCCGGCGTCGCGAGCCGCATGACGTTGAGCGTGTCGAGCGACGGGTAGGCCACCACGAACATCGCGGGGATGATCGCGAAGTACTTGGCGACGTCGTTCGCGATCGAGAACGTCGTGAGGGCACCGCGCGTGACGAGCAGCTGCTTGCCGATACCGACGACGTCGATGAGCTTGGTCGGGTCGGAGTCGAGGTCGACCATGTTGCCGGCCTCCTTCGCGGCCGACGTGCCGCTGTTCATCGCGACGCCGACGTCGGCCGCCGCGAGCGCGGGCGCGTCGTTCGTGCCGTCGCCGGTCATCGCGACCATCCGCCCGCCCTCCTGCTCCTTGCGGATGAGGGCCATCTTGTCCTCGGGCCTCGCCTCGGCCAGGAAGTCGTCGACCCCGGCCTCGCGGGCGATGGTCGCCGCCGTCAGCGGGTTGTCGCCGGTGATCATGACGGTGCGGATGCCCATGGCGCGCAGCTCGTCGAAGCGCTCGCGCATGCCGGGCTTGACGACGTCCTTGAGGTGCACGACGCCGAGGACGCTGACCGAGGTGCCGCTGCGCTGCGCGACCACGAGCGGCGTGCCGCCGGCGCCGGAGACCTCGTCCACCGCGGTCCGGACCGTGGGCGGGAGCTCCACGCCGGCCCACTCCTGCACGGCTGCGCCCGCGCCCTTGCGGATGCTCGTGCCGTCGGGCAGGTCGACGCCGGAGAGTCGGGTCTCGGCGGTGAACTCGACGAACTCCGCGCCGACGGGTGCGCCCTCGTCACCGGCGCCGCGCTCGATCGCGAGCTCGACGATCGAGCGTCCCTCCGGCGTCTGGTCGGCGAGGCTCGCCAGGCGCGCGGCGTCGCGCAGCTCGTCGTCCTCGATGCCGGCGGCGGTCACGAGGTCGCGCGCCTGCCGGTTGCCGAACGTGATGGTGCCGGTCTTGTCGAGCAGCAGGGTGCTCACGTCGCCGGCGGCCTCGACGGCTCGGCCCGACGTCGCGAGCACGTTCGCCTGCACGAGCCGGTCCATGCCGGCGATGCCGATCGCGCTGAGCAGCGCGCCGATCGTCGTCGGGATCAGGCACACCAGCAGCGCGACGAGCACGAGCGTGGACTGCGGCGCGCCCGCGTAGTCGGCCATGGGGCTCAACGTCGCCACGGCGAGCAGGAACACGATCGTCAGGCTCGAGAGCAGGATCGACAGCGCGATCTCGTTCGGGGTCTTCTGGCGCTCCGCGCCCTCGACGAGCGCGATCATGCGGTCCAGGAAGGTCTCGCCCGGCGCGGCGGTGATCTCGATGACCAGGCGGTCGGACAGCACGCGCGTGCCACCGGTCACCGCCGAGCGGTCGCCGCCCGCCTCGCGGATGACCGGCGCGGACTCACCGGTGATGGCCGACTCGTCGACCGACGCGACGCCCTCGACGACGTCGCCGTCGCCCGGGATCACCTCGCCGGCCTCGACGACCACGCGGTCGCCGACGCGCAGCGCGGTGCCCGGCACGGTCTCGAGCTCCTCGGTGGCGACACCTCCGGGACCCGATGCCGACTGAGCCTGTCGAAGGGACACCACGCGTCGGGCCGTGACGTCGGTGCGCGCCGCCCGCAGCGAGTCGGCCTGCGCCTTGCCGCGGCCCTCGGCGGCGGCCTCCGCGAGGTTGCCGAAGACCACCGTGAGCCACAGCCACACGGCGACGCTCCAGGCGAACACGCTCGGGTCCACGACGGCCGAGACCGTCGTCACGAGCGAGCCGACCCAGACCACGAACATCACGGGGTTGCGCCACAGGTGGCGCGGGTCGAGCTTGCGCAGTGCGGTCGGCAGCTGCGAGAGGATCATCGAGAGCGTCATGCGAGGGCCTCCGCGATCGGGCCGAGGGCCAGCGCCGGGAAGTACGTCAGGCCCGTGACGAGCAGGACGATCCCGACCAGAAGGCCGGCGAACAGGGGTGTGTGGGTGGGCAGGGTGCCGGCGCTCGCCGGGACCCTGTTCTGGCGAGCGAGCGAGCCGGCCAGGCCGAGCACGAGCGCGATCGGCACGAAACGACCGAGCAGCATCGCGACCGCGAGCGTCAGCTGGAAGAACGTCGAGGTGACGGTCAGACCACCGAAAGCGCTGCCGTTGTTGTTCGCGGCGGACGTGTAGGCGTAGACGACCTCGCTGAAGCCGTGGCCGCCCGGGTTGCCCATCGCGTCCGGGGTCGACGAGAGGGCGATCGCCGTCCCCACGCCGACGAGCACGAGCGCGGGCGTCACCAGCACGTAGAGCGCGACGAACGTCATCTCGCGCCGGCCGATCTTCTTGCCCAGAAGCTCCGGTGTCCGTCCCACCAGCAGACCGGCGACGAACACCGTCAGGATCGCCATGACGAGGATGCCGTAGATGCCCGCGCCGACGCCGCCGGGCGAGACCTCGCCGAGCATCATGTTGACGATCGTCGTGCCACCGCCGACGGGGGTCAGCGAGTCGTGGGAGGCGTTGACCGCGCCGGTCGAGGTGCCGGTCGTCGCGACGGCGAACAGGGCCGAGGCCCACGTGCCGAAGCTCGTCTCCTTGCCCTCCATCGCGGCGCCCGCGGCCCGCGCGGAGTCGGCGTGACCGCCGACCTCGGCCCAGGTGGCGAGGCTCAGGGCGGCGCCGAACAGCACCGTCATGGCACCCAGCACGGCGTAGCCCTGCTTGCGGTTGCCGAGCAACGTGCCGAGCGTGCGCGTCAGGCTCACGGGGATGACGAGGAGCAGGAAGATCTCGAGCAGGTTCGACAGCGGGGTCGGGTTCTCGAACGGATGGGCGGAGTTGGCGTTGAAGTAGCCGCCGCCGTTGGTGCCGAGCTCCTTGATCGCCTCCTGGCTCGCGACGGGACCGCCCGTCAGCACCTGCTGAGCACCCGTGACGCCTCGGACGGTCGTGTCGGAGAAGCTCTGCACGACGCCCTGCGTGAGGAGCAGCACGGCGCCGACCAGCGCGATGGGCAGCAGGATGCGGAGGGTGCCGCGCACGAGGTCGACCCAGAAGCTGCCGAGCGTGCCGGAGCGGACCTGGACGAACCCGCGCACGAGCGCGACGGCGACGGCGAGCCCCACCGCGGCGGACACGAAGTTCTGCACGGCCAGTCCGCTCATCTGCGCGACGAAGCCGAGCGTCGACTCGCCCGCGTAGGACTGCCAGTTCGTGTTGGTCACGAACGAGACCGCGGTGTTGACCGCCATGTCCCACGGCATGCCGGACAGGCCGCGTGAGCCCGGCAGCAGCGACTGCGCCATCAGCACGGCGAGCAGCAGGACGATGCCGACGGCACTGAACGCCAGGACGCTCGTCGTGTACGCACGAGGGGTCTGGGCGCCGTCAGGGTCGACGCCGACGAGGCGGTAGATCCCGCGCTCGAGCCGGGTGTGACGGGTCGTGGTGAACACGCGCGCCATGTGGTCGCCCAGGGGCACGTGCACGACCGCGAGCAGGGTGATGAGGGCTGCGATCGTCAGCAGCCCGGAGAGGGAGTCGGACATGTGCGGCTCAGAACTTGTCGGGCCGGACGAGCGTGGCGACCAGGTACCCGACCAGGCCCACCACGATCACCAGCACGACGACGTGATCGAAGGACATGGCCACATCGCACACCCGTGATGGCGCGCAGGATCGCCGTCTGACGCCCCCCTGACACGTCTTGACGCGATCCTGACGCCCCACCCTCGACCCGGCCGTGTCCCCAGATTTGCGGCGGGCGAGGATCAGAGACCGTCGCGGTCCGCCCACGCGAGCAGGGGTGAGATGTCGAAGACGGCGTCGTCGATGCCGGCGTGCAGGTCGCCCAGCTCGGCGAAGCGCCGCGGCACCGTCGCGATCGTGAGGTCGCGGGGGTCGACGTCGTCGACCTCGTCCCAGCGGATCGGCGTCGAGACGCGTCCGTCGGGCAGGCCTCGCACCGAGTAGGCCGCCGCGATCGTGTGGTCGCGCGCGTTCTGGTTGTAGTCGACGAACAGCTGCGCGGGGTCGCGGTCCTTACGGAACCAGGTGGTGGTCACCTCGGACGAGCGCCGCTCCACCTCGCGCGCGAACGCCAGCGCGGCACGACGCACGTCGGCGAACCCGTGTTCGGGCGCGATGCGGACATAGACGTGCATCCCGGAGCCGCCCGACGTCTTGGGCCAACCGGTCGCCCCGAGCTCGTCGAGCACCTCGTGCACGACGTGCGTCACCCGCCGCACCGTGGCGAAGTCGCTCTCCGGGCCGGGATCGAGGTCGATGCGCCACTCGTCGGGCTTCTCGGTGTCGTGGCGCCGGCTGTTCCAGGGATGGAACTCGACCGTCGACATCTGGACGGCCCACACCACGGCGGCCGGCTCGGTGACGCAGAGCTCGTCGGCCCACCGGTCGTAGCGGGGGAAGTGCAGCCGCACGGTCTCGACCCAGTCCGGCGCGCCGGCGGGCAGCCGCTTCTGGTGGACCTTCGGCCCGTCCAGCCCCTTCGGGAACCGGTGCAGCATGCACGGCCGCTCGTACAGCGCGTTGACGATGCCGTCGGCGACCGCGAGGTAGTACTCGACCAGGTCGAGCTTGGTCCAGCCGTGCTCGGGGAAGTAGACGCGGTCAGGGTTCGAGACGCGGACGACCCGTCCCTCGACCTCGAGCTCCACGGCTGACGCGCCCATGCCGCGACCTTACGAGAATTGCGCCGTCATGCACCGTCTGAGCGGTGCGAACGGTGCATGGTGGCGCGAATCTTGGGTGAGGCGGGCTCAGGACAGGCTCGCGACGAAGCGCCGGACCTTCTCGACGACGGCGTGGGGCTGCTGCTCCGGCACCCAGTGCCCGGCCTGCGCCCACGGTCTCGAGCGAGACGTTCGGCAGCGTCGCGCCCGCGGACACGAGGCTCGGGTGGAGCACGCCGTCGCTCTCGCCCGGCACGAGCAGGATCGGCACCGACCTCGCCTGGTCGGCGTAGCGACCACGCAGGCTGTCGGGGACCTCGCGCGTCAGGAAGCGTCGGTACATCGCAACGCCCGCGCGGGCCCGCGCCGGGTCGCGGTAGCGCTCCAGGTAGACCTCGGCATCCTGGAGCTGCGGCCCGCGTCCTGCGCCGAGCTTGTAGACCGTGCGCAGGAAGCGCTGGTCCAGGCCCTGGTGCGCGAACCGGCCCCACGGCCCGGCCGCGACGAGCTGGTAGGCGAAGCGCGGCAGCGCCCGGACCGGCAGCGCGGCCCACGGCGGCAGGATCGCGACCGCCACGACGCCGCCCACGAGCTCCGGCCGGCGCGACGCCACGAGCAGCCCGACGAACGCACCCCAGTCGTGGCCCACGACCACCGGCCGATCGAGCCCGAGCGCCTCGACGAAGCCCTCGACGTCGGCCGCCAGACGACGCTTGTCGTACGCATCGCCCTCCGGGTCCGGCACCTCGCTCCACCCATGGCCCCGCAGGTCGAGCGCGATCACGTGGTGGTCGCGCACGAGGTCCTCGGCGACGTGCCGCCAGATCCAGAAGTGCTGCGGCCACCCGTGCACCAGCACCAGCGGGGTGCCGCCGTGCTCCACCCCGCCCTCGACGTAGTGCAGGTCCACCCCGTCGACCTCGACGTGGTGGTGCTCGAGTCCGGCGATGTCGGGCGCGTCAGTCATGGCACGAAGAATGCCGCATCTCTTGCCGGCTGTGCCTGTTTGCCGCCCAGGGCCCGGCACCCCTGCCGTGCCTTCTTGCCGCCCAAGGCCCGGCACCCCTGCCGTGCCTTCTTGCCGCCCAAGGCCCGGCACCCCTGCCGTGCCTTCTTGCCGCCCAAG
>JALRCA010000207.1 GCA_023257515.1 Aeromicrobium sp. | reverse complement strand
CCATGCCCTCGACGGACGGGTCCGCCTCCACGAGCTCGCCCAGTCGGCGATTCGACGCGGCCACGGCCCGTTCCATCGCGTCGAGGGGATCGATGTCGCCGAGGTCGCGGTCGAGCTGGCGGACGATGTTCATGGTCTCGGCCGAGGCGAGGTCGCCCGCGGCGGCGCCACCCATGCCGTCGGCGATGACGAGCATGCGGTCGCTGGCGTAGCCGGAATCCTGGTTCGTGGAACGGCGGAGTCCGACGTCGGTCAGGGCGACGTAGTTCAGCTTCAGCGACGTCATGTCACTTCCGGAGCTCGACGATGGTCTTGCCGAGGCGGACCTGGGTGCCGAGGGCGATGGGGACGGGGCTGGTGATGCGCTGGCTCCCGAGGTAGGTGCCGTTGGTGGAGCCGAGGTCCTCGACGAACCACTGCTCGCCGTTGGTGGCGAACCGGGCGTGGCGGGTCGAGACGTAGTCGTCGTTCAACCGGATCGCGGCGTCGGTGCCGCGCCCGAGCAGGATCGGCTTGTCGGTGAGCGGGACGCTCTGGCCCGCGTTGGGACCGGAGACGATCTGCAGCTTCGTCGGCGTGCCACGGGGCGCCTTGCTGCGCTTGGCGGTCGGCAGGGGTGCGCGCGAGCGCTCCTTCTTGGGCTTGGGCGCGGGTGCCGCGGCCTTGCCGGCGCCCGCGGGCGCCTTGGTGCCGAAGATGTCGGAGCGGATGACGGACACCGCCGAGAGCACGAACATCCACAGCACGGCGAGGAAGCCGAGCTTGATGAGGGTCAAGGTGAGCTCGGACATCACGCCTTCTCTCGAGGTGGCCAGACGCGCAGGACGACGGTGGTGTTGCCGAGGCGGATCTCGGCGCCGTCGCCCACCTTGCCGGTCTGCACCCGGTGGCCGTTGACGATGACGCCGTTCGTCGAGCCCAGGTCGGTCACGGTGACCGACGAGCCGTCCGGCGTGTCGTGGATCTTGATCTGCGCGTGACGGCGCGAGATGCCCGGGTCGTCGATGCGCAGCTGGGCCTCGCTGCCGCGCCCGATCACGACGCCCGGCGCCTCGATCGGGTGGCGCATGCCGTTGACCTCGAGCAGCACGTCGGAGGAGCGGATGGCCGTCTCGGTCATCCGCTGCCCGGCGACGGGGGTGACGGACGCCTGGGTGCGGCTGCGGACCCGGAAGCGGCCGGTGCCGAGCTCGGGCGCCTGGACGAACGAGATGGTGAGCGGCCCGGCGAGGGTGTAGCGCTGCTCGGCGACGTGCTCCTTGACGAGCTTGCCGAGCTCGTCCGACAAGGTGGTGCCGAACGGGGTGAGCCGCTCGTAGTCCGGCGCCGACAGCTCGACCGTGAAGTCGTTGGGCACGAGCATGCGCTCGCGCGACAGGATGTGCGCCGAGTTGTCGATCTCGCGCTGGAGGGCCGCGGCGATCTCGACGGGCTGGACGGCGCTGCGGAAGGCGCGCGCGAACGCGCCGGTGACGGCGCCCTCGAGTCGCTGCTCGAAGCGCTGGAGCACACCGGCCATGGCGACTCACCTCCTCGTCGGCTCGCCTGGTCCCTGTGATCGTATCGGCCCGGACCCCGCGGGCCACCCGGGCACGCGCGAACCGGCGGATCCGTGCTGGTAGAGTCGGGCACCGGTCCACGCGACCGACGCGCGAGTGGCGGAACGGCAGACGCGCTGGCTTCAGGTGCCAGTGTCCGCAAGGGCGTGGGGGTTCAAATCCCCCCTCGCGCACCCAGATCGAGACGCTCCCGACCCAGTGACGACAGGGTCGGGAGCGTTCGTCGTCTCGGGCCGTGAACAGGACCACCAAGGATTCTGCATCCGGCACGACCGGTCGTGCCGGATGCAGAATCCTTCGTCAGTCACGGCGACGGGCGGCGCGTGTGAGTGCGAGGTGAGCGCGGTGAAAGCCCGCCGGGGTGAGATGACGGTCGGGCCCGAGATCCGGGCCGTCTTCGAAAGGAATGCGATGAATCTCGGACATCTCTCCCTTCGGCGCGCCGGCGCCGCTCTGGGCGTGGTCGTGGCGGCGGCCGGGCTCGTAGCCGTCTCGTCGACGTCGGCCGAGGCCGGCACGCGGGTCACCTCGGGTACACGCGTCACGGCGGCCGACCTGGCCGACGGCACCCGGGTGACGGCCGGCACGCGGGTCACCGCTGCCGATCTGGCGAACGGTACGCGGGTCACCTCGGGCACGCGGGTCACCTCGGGCACGCGGGTCACGTCCGGTACGCGGGTGACGGCTGGTACCCGGGTCACCTCGGGCACGCGGGTGACCTCGGGTACGCGGGTCACGTCCGGCACGCGGGTCACGGCGGCGAACAAGTACTGTCACGTCATCCTCGGCAAGGCAGCGCCCGGTCAGGACTCCGCCGTCCTGGGTGAGTCGTGCGGATCCACCCAGGAGAAGGCGCAGGAGAAGGCGCAGGCGCAGGCCAGCGGCAAGCGGCAGTACTCGGTCTACGCCGAGACGCTCCTGTGGCGCGCGTACGAGCACGCGAACTACGGCGGCCGGGTGTGGACGTACACCGGCGGGGACGGCACGTGCGACCGGGACGGCTACCCCTTCGACCTGAATCGCGGATGGGGCGACGTGGGCGACATGATCTCGTCGATGCGCGGCTACGGCGAGTGCCTGTTCGTGGGGATGACGCGCCAGGACAACGCGGCCTACGACTCCTTCGTGTCGACGTCCAGCTACATCGGCGGGTACTGGAGCGACATGGTCGAGCGGGTACGCGTGTACGGCAGGTGATGCACGATCCGAGGCGCCCGGCGGACCATGGTCCGCCGGGCGTCCGTGCGTCTCGGTCCAGCGGGACCGAGGGTCCTGCCTCCGAGACGGCCGGTCGGTCCACTGGCAGAATCTTGCGCCGACGATGAAAGAAAGGTGAAAGTCTCACACGTTCCGATGCCGGCACGGCCCGAGATCCGGGCCGACCCTGGGAAGGAACACATGAATCTCGGACATCTCTCTCTACGCCGCGTCGGCGCCGCGCTCGGCGTCGCCGTGGCCACGGCCGGTCTGCTGGCCACCACCACGACCCCGGCCGATGCGGGGACTCGCGTCACGGCGGGCACGCGGGTGACGGCGGCGGACCTCGTCGACGGCACGCGCGTCACCTCGGGTACGCGGGTGACGGCTGGTACCCGGGTGACCGCGTCGCCGGAGTCGGCAGCCAAGCACTGCGTCGTCCTCCTGGGCGAGCCCGGAGCCGACGGCGTCTCCCGCCCCGAGGAGCAGGCTTGCGGGTCGACCCTCAAGGAGGCGAAGCGGTCCGCAGACGCCCGCAGTGCCTTCGCAGGAGGAGTGAATGCGCTGGGCGACGTACCGATCATCACCCTGTACGAGCACTCCAGCTGGAGCGGACCCTACCCGTACACCTTCTACACCAGCCAGGACTGTGACGCCGGGGGTTGGAAGTTCGGCATCAACGACAACTGGTTCGCGTGGGGTGACGTCGTGAGCTCGGCGCGTGGTTACGGCGCGTGCAACCGCGTCGAGTTCACCGGACAGAAGACCGGTGCCGCCGGCACGTTCACGCTGCCGGTCGCCAACATCGGCGCCTGGAACGACAGCGTCGAGACCATGCGGGTCTTCCACGGCTGAGCCTCCGCCGACCCACGTACGCCCGGCACGCCCGCCGGGCGTACGTGCGTCTCAGTCCAGGACCGCCTGCAGCCGGTTGAGCTGCAGCTGCACGCCCCCGCGCAGGTGGGCGACGTCGTCGGCACCGTCGCCGGTCACGGCGAGGAACGCGTACTGCTCGTGGTGGGTGATCCGGGTGTCGTCGCCGTCCGCCTCGAGAGTCACGGTCGCGAGTCCGGCCCACCGACGGACGTCGTCGACGCTGACGGCGTAGGCGGTGACGATCCGCTGCTCGGGCACGACGTCGAGGAAGGTCGCGTCGGAGGTCACGACCTCGGTGCCGAGGCGCCCAGTGGTGTGCTCGGAGCCGCCCGGCACCACGTCGACAGCGTAGGTCGAGGACGACCCCGGCACCGATCGCCAGCCGCGCCGGACGGCGGGGTCCGTGTAGGCCTGCCAGATCCGCTCGAGCCTGACCGGCACGTCGCGGACGAGCTCGAACTCTCCATGGATCGGCCTCATGCCGCGCACGCCACGTCGGCGCAGGCGGTGACCCGCTCGCGCTCCATCACCCAGGACACGGTCGCGAGCGCGGACGCGAGCGCGACGAGCCCGAGGGACGCCCAGATGGGTGCCGAGTAGCCCAGTCCGCCGGCGATCACGAGACCCCCGACCCACGGCCCGACCGCGTTGCCGACGTTGAACGCCGACACGTTGACCGCCGACGCGAGGGTCGGTGCCTCGGCGGCGTGGACGAACACGCGCGCGTTGATGGCCGAGGCCGCCGAGAAGCCCGAGGCGCCGAACAGGAACACGGTCGCCCACACCAGCACCGGGTTCGACGCACTCGCCGCGAGGGCGACCAGGGAGGCCGCGAGCAGGCCGAAGCAGATCAGCACCGCGGCCAGCAGGTTGCGGTCGCTGTAGCGGCCCCCGAGCGTGATGCCGAGGAGCGTGCCCAGACCGAACAGCAGCAGGACGGCGGGCACGGTCGACTCGCGCAGGCCGGACACCTCGATCAGCAGGGGTGCGAGGTAGGAGAAGGTGCAGAACACGGCGGCCTGGTACGACGCCGTCGTGCCGAGGGCGACCAGCAGTCGCACCTTCGCGAGCGCGGCGACCTCCCGGCGGGCGAGGGCACCCAGGCTCGACGTGGACGCCTCACGGGTCTCGGGCACCGCACGCCACGTGACGACCAGCGTCGCCACCGTGGCGACGGCGACGGCGACGAAGGTGGTGCGCCAGCCGAAGTGGTCGCCGACCCACGTCCCGGCCGGCACGCCGACCACGTTGGCGACGGTGAGCCCCCCGACGAGGACCGCGAGCCCGCGGGCGGTGGTTCCCTCGGGCGCGAGGGCCACGACGGTGACCGCGCCCACGGCCCAGAACGTCGCGCAGGCCACGGCCGCCACGACGCGCGAGGCCAGGAGGACCCGGTAGTCGTCGCTGCCCAGCACCACGAGGTGGGCCAGCGCGAACACCGTCGCCGAGGCGAACAGCATGGTCCGGCGCGGCAGGCGCAGCGTCAGCAGCGTCATGACCGGTGCGCCCACGAGCATGCCGATCGCGAAGGAGCTGATGAGTCCCCCGACGGCCGGGACGCTGACGTCCAGGTCGTCGGCGATGTCGGGCAGGAGCCCGGCGATCATGAACTCCGACGTGCCGAGGCAGAAGACCGTCAGGGCCAGCACGTAGACCGCCGTGGGCAGGCGCGGTGGGCCGGTGGTGGTGCTCGTGGTCGTCATCAGGTCCTCCCGATAGTGAGCTGATCAGTCCAGGGCGTGCACGGACGTCGGTGGTGGTCAGGGGCCGGTCGAGGCGGTGGAGCCGACCGCACGGCGTCAGCGTTCGAGCATGGCGAGCAGGGTCTCGACGTCGGCGTGCACCACGTCGTCGCTGGGTGCGACGCGGGCCCTCACTTGCAGACCGTCGAACGCGGCGTGCACCGCGCGGGCCAGGGCGTGCGGGTCGAGGTCGTCGCGCACCGAGCCATCGGCCTGGCCACGACGGATCCCGATCTCGAGCATCGCGTCGAAGTCGGCGGCGTTGGTCTCGAGCATCGTGGTGATGTCGGGCTCCGAGGGGCCGATCTCGATGCAGGCGTTGATGCCGAGGCAGGCCCTGCGTGACGCGTCGTCCCACTGCTCGACGATGAGGGAGTGGCCGATCGCCGCGACCAGGTCGCGACCGGTGAGCGGCTGCTCCATCAGGTCGACCCGCTGCTCCTGCTTGCGCTGGACGTAGCGCCGCAGGGCGCGCAGGTACAGCTC
Organism: Aeromicrobium sp.; assembly: GCA_023257515.1. GTDB lineage: Bacteria > Actinomycetota > Actinomycetes > Propionibacteriales > Nocardioidaceae > Aeromicrobium. The sequence goes on along the minus strand of JALRCA010000207.1, from coordinate 16,354 downwards.
ACGCTTGCTGCCGAACGTGTTGTACAGGCTGCTGCGCGACAGCGACGACGACTCGCACAGGTCCTCGGTCGAGGTGGCCCGGTAGCTGGCGGTCCAGAACTGCTCGACGGCGGCGTCGACGACGACGTCGGGATCGAACGAACGGGTCCTGGGCACGACCCGACGCTAACCGTTTCTGGACCGATCTGTCCAGAAAGGGGTCACGACGGGTCCGGCGTCCGTCCGAACTGCGCGGCCGGACCGCCGTGCAACGCCGCGTCGACGCGCCGGCGCATGTCGGGCGAGAGGACGTCGAGCTCCCCGGGGCCCGCCCACCGCGCCGCGACGTTCTCGCCGTCCGCGGGGTGCGGGTCGCCGGAGCGCCACGTCAGGTGGAAGACCAGGTCGACGTACTGCGTGCGGTCGCCGTTGTCGTACACGATCTCGTCCGTGACGCCCACGAGCGCCAGCCGGGACGGCTCCGCGACGATGCCCGCCTCCTCGAGCGTCTCGCGGGCAGCGGCGTCGGCCGGCTCCTCCCCCGGGTCGACGATGCCCGTGACCGGGGTCCACGCGAGGGTGTCGGCACGTCGCACGAGCAGCACCCGGTCGTCGCGCGTGACGACGGCCGTGACGCCGCAGAGCCACAGCGGGTCGTTCCCGATCTTGCGCCGCAGCGCGACGATGAAGTCCGGGGTCGCCATGGCGTCAGCCTAGGAGTGGTCCAGCCGAGAAGTGGTCAAGAACGGTCGGGCGCCGACGCGTCGTGCCGGGTGAGACTGGGCGCATGAAGGAGCTGCGCCCATGACCGGACGTGACCGCCTCCGCGAGCTCATCGAGGCGGTGCTCGACGACGACCACCCGACGCTCGGCGCGATGGCGTCCGGGGCCTGGGCGTCACCCGAGCACCTCACGCGCCAGGTCTCGCGCCGCGCGGGCGAGCCGCCCGTGACGCTGCGGCGGCGGGTGCTGCTGGAGCGTGCCGCCTGGCGCCTGGGCGAGGGGGCGAGCGTCACGGACGTCGCGTTCGAGTCCGGCTACGAGAGCGTCGAGGGGTTCTCCCGTGCGTTCGGCCGCGCGTTCGGACACCCACCGAGCGAGCGACCGGCCACGCCCCGTCCGTGGCTCCCCGCCCCCAACGGCATCCACTTCCACCCGCCGGAGTCGTTGTGGATCGCAGGCGAGCAGGAGCCCGCGCACGTCGTGTTCGCCCAGCTCGTCGAGCACGACCTCGACGACACGCGCCACCTGATCCAGCTCGCCGAGGGCCTCGACGTGCGGGACCAGCGGCGTGAGGTCCTGGCCGGCACCGTCGTCCTGTCGTGGGACGGGGAGGAGCCCTCGCTGGCCCACGTCCTGTCGCGGCACGTGCAGGGCAAGGAGGTCTGGGCGGCGGCGATCCTGGGCGAGGACCAGCCGCGGGCCCAGGTCGATGACGCCGCCACGTTGCTGGAGCGTCACGACGCGATCGCGCCGCGCTGGCTCGCCCTCGTGCGCGACCTGGACCAGCGACGGGCGTGGGGTGACCGCCTCATCGACGCGCTGTGCGACCCTCCGGAGTCGTTCGTGCTCTCCAGCGTCCTGACCCACGTCATCACCTACTCCGCCCACCGGCGCCAGCTCGCGCGGCACGCGCTCCGCCTGCTCGGCCACCGGGTCGACGAGGGCGATCCCATCACCTGGTGGCACGACCGCCTCCACGACCCGGCAGGAGACCGACCATGACGCACTACGTCTACTACACCGCCACGACGCTCGACGGGTTCCTGGCCGACGACGAGGACTCGCTCGACTGGCTGCTGCGTCAGGACGTCGACCAGGACGGTGAGGGTGGGTACGCGGAGCTCATCGCCGGGATCGGCGTGCTCGCGATGGGTGCGACGACGTACGAGTGGATCCTGACCCACCTGGCGACCACCGGCGAGGAGTGGCCGTACGCCCAGCCCACGCTCGTCTTCACGCACCGTGACCTGGAGCCGGTCCACCCGAGCGTCCAGGTGGTGCGCGGGACGCCGGCCTCGCACCGCGTGGCGCTCGAGGAGGCGGCGGGCGCGCGGGCGGTCTGGGTGGTCGGGGGCGGTGACCTGGCCGCGCAGTTCGCCGAGGACGACATGCTCGACGAGGTCCGCCTGGCGTACGCACCGGTCACCCTCGGCAGCGGGAGGCCGCTGTTCCCGCGGCGGTGGGACCTCGCGCTCGAGCGCTCCTTCACGAACGGGGCGTTCGTGTGCGCGGTCTACCGGCTCGTCGGGCCGCTCCGCGAGGACCGGGTGGCGGCGACCGCGACCTCGGCCTAGGTTCGAGTCATGCCCAGCGAGAAGACGCCGAGCACGTCGGCCAAGATCTTGTACCGCCCCGTCGGTGTCGTCAGCTCGATCGTGGGCGGACTCATCGCGAGCCTGGTGTTCAAGCAGGTCTGGAAGCGCGTGGGCTCGGGCGACAAGCCGGACGCCCCGGGCCCGCTGGAGTCGGAGTACTCCTTCAAGGAGATCCTGCTCGCGGCCGTGCTCCAGGGTGCGATCTTCGCCGCGGTGCGGACCGTCATCAACCGCCAGGGTGCGAAGGCGTTCCAGCGGGCCACGGGTGAGTGGCCCGGCAGCTGACCGTCAGCGGGACCCGCCGGGCCGGGCGGCGTGCGGCGTTCACGCGGCCGGCACGGGCTCGGGTCGACGCTCGCCGCGCAGGACGGTCACGACGCCGGCGGCGACGACGCCGACACCGACGATCGTCAGAGGCGTCAGCGGCTCGTCGAACATGACCACGCCGCCGAGCGTCGTCGTCGGCACGACCAGGAGCAGCAGCGTGTTGAGCGACGTGACGTCGACGCGCCGCAGCAACATCCAGTAGAGCGCGTACGCCGCGATCGTCGGGACGAGGGCGAGGAAGGCGACGACGGCCCAGAATCCACCGTGCTGCGGCACGGGGTCGCCGCTGAGCAGGTTCGGCACGAGGAACACGACGGTCGACACGCTCACGTGCACCGCCAGCATGACCGGCACCGGCGCGGTCGTCGCGTGGCCGCGCTCGACGAGCGTGCCGACGACGAGGCTCGCGACGGCGAGCAGCGGCAGCAGGTAGACCCACCAGGAGCCGGCACCGCCCAGGGCATCGGCGCGCACGATCATGAGCACGCCCACGAAGGCGGCCACCAGGCCTGACCACTGGACCGGGCGCACGGTCAGGCCGAGCAGCGGTCCGGCCAAGGTGGCCACGACGATCGGCTGCACCGCGTCGACCAACGAGGTCGTGCCGGTGCTCACGCCCAGCGCGACGGCCGCGTAGACCGGGGCGACGTAGCCCGCCTGGGCGAACAGGCCGACGGTCACGTGGTGGCGCAGCTCCCGCCGAGGGATACGGAGCCCGCGGACGCCGACGAAGGTCCAGAGGATGACCGCCACCACCGCGAACCGCCAGAACAGCAGGGTGGAGGCCGACGCGTCACCGGTGCCGAGCTTGGCACCCCAGAAGCCGCAGCTCCAGGCGATCACGAACCCGGCTCCCAGGGCGATCGTCGGTATACCGACCTGTCTACTCATGAGGTCAGCCAACCATGGCGCGACGCGTCTTGTAAACAGATCGGTATAGTGAAGGTCATGAGCGAGCCAGCTACCCTCACCCCGGGAGCGGAACGTCTGCTCGAGGCAGCGTCGGTCCTGTTCTACCAGCACGGCATCCATGCCGTCGGCGTCGACACGATCGCGGCCGAGGCCGGCGTCACGAAGAAGACGCTGTACGACCGCTTCGGGTCCAAGGACGCCCTGGCCGTCGCCTACCTGCGCAGGCGCGACGAGCGGTGGCGCGCGAGTCTCGACGCCGAGCTCGCCGCCGCCGCCCCGGGCGTCCCGTCCGTCCTCGCGTTCTTCCACGCAGCCGAGCTCTGGTCGATGCAGCACGGGCCCCGCGGCTGTGCCGCGATCAACGCGCGCGCCGAGACCCCGGACCCCGACCATCCCGTCGCGCGCGAGGTCGCTCGGCAGAAGGAGTGGGTGCGCGACCTGCTGCACCGGCACTGCCGGGCGGCCGGGGTCGCCGACGCGGGGGACGTCGCGGACACCCTGGTCCTGCTGTACGACGGCGCGCTCGTCCAGAGAGGGCTCGGGGTCGTGAACAGGCCCTTCGCCACAGCGCTCGGCGCGGCGAAGGGCCTGTTGGTCCGGGAGTGATCAGCGGCCGGCGACGACCTCGAGGATCGTGTCGCCGAAGGCCTTGAGGTCGTCGGGGTTGCGTGAGGTGATGAGGTCCCACCCGTTGGCGGTGCAGTGCTTGACCTGCTCGTCGACCCACGTGCCGCCGGCGTTCCGCACGTCGGTCTGCAGTGACGGGTAGGACGTCAACGTCTTGCCCGGCAGCACGCCGGCCTCGACGAGGGCCCACGGTCCGTGACAGATCGCGGCGACCGGCTTGCCGGCCTCGCTGAACGCCGTCACGAGGGCGACCGCGTCGCCGTCGAGGCGCAGGTTGTCGGCGTTGACCGTGCCGCCTGGGATCACGAGGGCGTCGAACTCGTCGACCGAGGCACTCGCGATCGTGCGGTCGGCCGCGAAGACCTCGTCCTTGTCGACGTCACCCACCATCGACTGGACGTCACCGGTCTCCGGGGCGAGGTGCACGGCGGTGGCGCCGGCATCGGTGACGGTCTTCCAGGGCTCGGTCAGCTCGGCCTTCTCGATACCGATCTGCGACGTGAGGAATGCGATCTTCTTGCCGTCGAGCGTGCTCATGACGTGGTGCTCCCTTCCTGGGGGTCGGTTGCTGTCGTGGGCTGATGGCTCAGGCTGCGTGCGTGTCCTTGCGACCGGCGAGGATCGCCGCCCGCTCGGACTCGCTCAGCCCGCCCCAGACGCCGTACGGCTCCTGGACGGACAGGGCGTGCTCGCGGCACTCCGCGATGACGGGGCAGCGGGCGCACATCGCCTTCGCTGCCTCCTCGCGGCGAGACTTGGGCGCACCGCGCTCGGCCTCGGGCGAGAAGAACGCATCGGGGTCGACGGTGCGACACAGACCTTCGTACTGCCAGTCGTAGGACTCCATGAGTGGCATGGGGAGTCGCGCGGTGTTGACCATGGTGCTGACCTTTCGTCGTCCGTCGGCGGGGCGGCGGAGCTTCCCGGTGGGTCCTGCATGGCTGTGGTCGTGGTCCCCGATCGGGAGCAGGCCATCAACTTGTTCGGAACTTATCCAGAACCTCTGCCGAGTGGCAATGCTCTGAACAAGTTTTAGGCTGGACTCATTGGTCCAGAAGGAGGCCAGATGACGATCCAGCGCGAACCGGCACGACGAACTCGTACGGCGCGCGACACCGCGCCCCCGGAGGACGGAGCGGGCCTGACGTGGGGTGTGGGGGCCGTGGCCTCCCGGCTCGACATCGCCGCCTCCACGCTGCGCACGTGGGAGCGTCGTTACGGCGTCGGCCCGAGCCACCGCACGCAGGGGGGCCACCGCCGCTACACCGAGCGCGACATCGAGCGCGTGGAGCTCGTCCGCCGTCTCGTCGGTCGAGGCGTCTCCGCGCAGGACGCAGCCAGGGTCGCACGTCAGATGGACCGCGACGAGCTCGCCGCGGCCCTGTCCGAGGCACCGGCAGACCATCAGCTGCAGACCGAGAAGCCCGTCGACACCCTGGTCTCCGCAGCCTTGACGCTCGACGCCGGCCGACTGGAGGAGCTCGTCTCGGCCTTCGTCGCGCGCACGACCTTCGTCGACACGTGGACCCGGGTCCTCTCACCGTTCCTGGCCAGGGTCTCGAGCGAGCGGTCGGCGGGCTCGCTGGACCTCGAGGGCCAGAACCTGGCGATCCAGACGGTGCTCAAGGCCCTCGACGCCCGGGCTCCGGGTCACGACCGCCTGCCCGAGGTCGTGCTGGCGACCCGGACGACCCGCGCCGACTCGATCCCCCTCGTCGCGCTCGACACCGCGCTCCGTGCGGCCGAGGTGCGCACGGCGTTCATCGACGCCGACGGGGTGCCTGAACAAGTTCAGACGTCGCTGGACACCGAGCCGCTGCCGCGTGTCCTCATCATCTGGTCGGACCACGAGGAGCCCTGGCTGCCCTCGTCCTCCACCCACGAGCTCGCCGTCGTCCGGCTCGCGCCGGCCTGGCCGCACGAGATGCGGGTCGGCGCGGGTCGTGGTCGTTCGATGGTCGCGAGCGACGTGCGATCGGTCACCGAGCTGGTGCTCGACCGCATCGCCTGACCTGCGGCGATACCCTCGGTGGCATGACTGAGAGCAGGACCGACGCCCCCCGCGTCCTCGTGCGCGTCGACGGACCGGTCGCGCGCGTCAGCCTCAACAAGCCCGACAAGCTCAACGCCGTCGACCTCGACATGCTCGCGGAGCTGCTCGCCGCGGCCGAGCGGGTCAGGGCCGACCGGAGCATCCGGGTCGTGCTGCTCGAGGGCGAGGGCGACTCGTTCTGCTCCGGCCTGGACTTCGCCAGCGCCGGTCGCGAGAAGGCGCGCATCGTGCGCTACTTCGTCGCCCCGCCGTGGCGACGCACGAACGTCTTCCAGCAGGCCCTGTGGGCGTGGCGCGAGCTGCCGGTCCCGGTCATCGCGGTCACGCGCGGTCACGTGCTCGGTGCCGGCATCCAGCTCGCGCTCGCCGCCGACTTCCGGTTCACGACGCCGGACTGCAAGTGGTCGGTGCTCGAGGCCAAGTGGGGTCTGGTGCCCGACATGAGCGGCACGGTCCCGCTCGTCGAGCTGCTGGGCGCCGACGTCGCCAAGCGTCTCGTGCTGACCGGCGAGGTGGTCCCCGGTGAGCACGCGGCCGCCATCGGACTCGCCACGGGCGTCGACGCCGACCCCGAGAAGCTCGCCCTCGAGCTGGCCGACGCGATCGTCGAACGCTCGCCCGACTCCGTCGCCGCGGGCAAGAAGCTCCTGAACAAGGTCCGCCTCGGCAGCCTCCGATCGGCGTTCCGGCGCGAGCGCCTCTACCAGCTCCGCATGTTCCGCAGCCCCAACACGGCGGCCGCCCGCAAGGCCGGCACGCGCGGGACACCGCCGGAGTACGGCCCGCGGACCTTCGGCTGACTCGTCGCGGATCGGCGGTTGTTAGGCTCCTGGACGTGAGTGACGAGCAGCCGGACAAGAAGGTCGCGGACCAGTACGACCGCGGGTACGACTACACCAAGTACTGGGACAACCGGGACTACGAGCACGCCGCCGAGGAGGCGGCGATCCGCACGCTGCTCGACGGCCGGCACTTCGGTCGCGCGGCCGACGTGGGGGGCGGCTTCGGCCGGCTGTGCCTGCTGCTGCGCGAGTACGCCGATCACGTGACGCTCGCCGAGCCCAGCCAGACCCAGCTCGACGCGGCGGAGACGGTCCTCGCCGGCACCGACATCGAGAAGGTCCGCACGCAGGCCGACGACCTGGCGTTCGAGGACGGCACGCTCGACCTCATCACCATGGTGCGCGTCATGCACCACATCCCCGAGCCCACCAAGGAGTTCGGCGAGCTGGCCCGCGTGCTCAAGCCGGGCGGCACCGCGCTCATCGAGGTCGCGAACTACGGCCACTACAAGAACCGTCGCCGCTTCAAGAAGGAGGGCAAGTCCCTCCCCACCGAGCCGGTCAGCATCCGCACCGTCACGGCCGACGAGCCCGACGCGATCGCCTTCGTCAACCACAACGTCGACACCGTCGTGGGTCAGCTCGCGACGGCCGGCTTCAGCCTGCAGCGCAAGCTCTCGGTCTCGAACCTGCGCAGCGAGAAGCTCAAGAAGGCCCTGCCGACCGGTCTGCTGGTCGCCGTCGAGAAGCGACTCCAGCAGCGTCTCGCCGGCTCCGACTTCGGCCCCTCGATCTTCCTGGAGCTCCGCCGCGACTGAGGTCGCCTGGTCAGGCGGGTCGTTCGAACGCGCCCGGCAGCAGGTCGGCGACGCCGACGCTGATCGGGCCGTCCGGGCCGGCGAGCACGAACCGCACGGCGGGGTGCAGGTCGGCGAAGACCTGACGGTCGCGCCCGCACGGGCTGCAGATGCCGCGCCCGGCGTTGCCCACGGCCACGACGTGCGTCAGGTTGGTGGCGCCTGAGGCGCGCGCGGTTCCGAGCGCGACGAGCTCGGCGCACGGCCCGCCCGTGAAGTGGTAGACGTTCACGCCGGCAAACATCCGGCCGTCGGCGGATCGGACCGCGGCGCCCATCGTGTGGTTGCCGTCCTCGCCGGGGCCGGCGTCCGTCGTGGCGTCGATCGTGCGGCGCGCGAACTCGACGAGGGTGAGCTCGTCGGCGTCCGCCGGCCTGGCCGAGGGGAGGTCGCTCACGTCCATGCGCCCAGCCTAGGTCTCAGGGACGGGTCGCGACGGTGGCGATGCTCGTGAACAGGCCGGGGATCGCGCGGGGGACCGTGCGCTGGTCGGTGACCTGGAACCCGGCCGACTCGACCAGGTCGCGCACCTCGCGCCGCGTCGGGGCCGACACCGCTCCCCGCGTGGTGCGGCGCATGAGGTCGGCTGCGGGCGACGTGATCGAGACGACGACGACCGTGCCCCCCGGACCCAGCACCCGAGCGAACTCGGCGAGCGCGGCCGGTTGGTCGAAGAAGTGGAACGCCTCCGTCGACGTGACGGCGTCGATCGAGGCGTCCTCGATCGGCAGCGCCTCCGCCCGTCCCTCGCGGAAGTCGATCGCCGGGTCGCGCTCACGGGCCCGGGCGAGCATCCCGGGGGAGGGGTCGACGCCGACGAGCACGTCGGGGTGCAGCTCCTCGCGGATGCGGTGCGTCAGGATGCCGGTGCCGCAGCCGACGTCGAGCACCCGCCGCGGGCCGGTCTCGTGCAGCACGGCCATGACGACGTCGTGGTTGCGCCGGTATCCGAGGCGCTGCACGAAGTGGAGGTCGTAGGGACGTGCGAGGACGTCGAACACACGGGTCGTGATGCCACCGGCGGCCATGCCCGTCAGGGTAGGGCACGACGACGGCCGGTGGCCCGGGGACCGCGCTCCGTGCCGGACCCGTCCGATGGGTCCGACCCCGCGTGTCCACACGGCGGGTCGGAGCGCGGCGCCGGAGACCACCGGCCGCGCGATCAGGTGCCTCAGATGATGCCGGCGTGCTTCAGCGCGAGGCCGATCTCGCCCTGCGCCTCGGGAGCCAGGTCGAGCAGCGGCGGCCGGACGGCGGCGTGCGCGAGCTTGCCGCGCTCGACGAGAGCGAGCTTGAGCGCCACGGTGCCCTCCATGTGGGAGCCGCGGTGGTAGACGCTCCTGGTCACCGGGAGCAGCGCGTCATGGATCGCGCGGGCCGCCGGGTAGTCCTGCGCCTTGCCTGCGGCGATGAGCTCGACGAGCAGCTCGGGTGCGATGCCCCCGTAGCCGACGAGCAGGCCGTCGACGTCGAACATCGTGTGCAGCAGGTACTCGTCGTGGCACGACAGGATCTGCAGCTCCGGCAGCTCCTGGCGCAGGACCGGGATCTCGGTGTCCCAGCGCCGCATGTTGCGCACGCCGTTCTTGGTGGCGAAGACGCCCGGCTGCGCGCCGATCTCGAGCTGGGTCTGCAGGTCGTACGTGGCCTTGGTGGCGTCGGGGTACTGGAAGAGGATGAGGGGCAGACCGGACTCCTCGTGCACGATCCGGTAGCGCTCCTGCGGGGCGCCCTGCTGGTAGCCGAAGCGCAGCCAGCCGTGCGAGGGGTACAGCAGGCCCGCCGAGGCGCCGGCGTCGATCGCCCGCTTGGCCTCGAGGCCGGCGACCTTGTCCCCCTCGCCGGTGATGCCGGCGATGACCGGGACGTCGCCCGCGTTCTCGACGGCGACCTCGATGACGCGGACCTGCTCCTCCGGCGTCAGGTAGGTGCCCTCACCGGCGTGGCCCAGGTACACGAGGCCGGTGATGCCCGGGACGGACGCGTACCAGCGGGTCAGCGACGCGACGGCGTCGTAGTCGACCTCGAGGTCGCGGGTGAACGGGGTGACGGGGGCCGGGGTGAGGCCGCGCAGGTCGAGCGTCATGGCGGGTCCTTCTCGCAGTGATCGAATGGAGAGGAACGTTTGCGGGAACGTTCCCACTTACAGGTACGAGTCTGCGTGACGGGGCTCACGCTGTCAAGAGCCCACGCGCGACGACGGCCCCGCCCAGGAGGGCGGGGCCGGTCGGTCGTGCCAGGACGAGGGACTCAGAGCAGCGTGGTCAGCAGCCGGTAGCACAGGGCGAAGATCGCCACGAGACCGGCGAGGCCCAGGACGTTCTGCCACCACCGGTTCACGAAGCGCCCCATCACGTCGCGCCGTGTCGTCATGACGAAGAGCAGGAGCCCCAGCAGCGGCGCGACCACCACCGTGAGCGCCTGCGCCGTGATGATGAGCTCGACCGGCGAGCCGTTCGACACGAGCGTCACGACCAGGCCGAAGGTCAGCACGGCGAGCATGCCGATCTTGACGCTCACCTTGTCCATCGTGTTGCCCCGGCCGAGGCCGTCCGACAGGAGCGTGCCGCCGGCGGTGGCGTTGGCGACCATCGACGAGAACGCGGCGGCGGAGAAGCCGAGGCCGAAGAGGACGGCGCCCAGGTCACCGGCCACGGGGCGCAGCACGTTCGCCAGCTCCGGGAAGGTGGCCGCGCCCGTACCGGTGTTCTGCAGCGCCGCTGCCGCGGTGACGATCACGAGCGCGGTCATGATGCCCGGCGCGAGGATCCCGGGGATCGTGTCGGCGATCGTGGTCGTGCGGTAGTCCTCGGCCCTGAGGCCGCGCTCGCGCGAGGCGTAGCCGGTGAAGAAGGCGGCGTTGATGGAGAAGTTGGTGCCCACGAGGGCGATCACGAGCAGCCCCGCGTCCGACGGGAGCGTCGGGAAGAGCCCGTCGGCGGCGGCGACCCAGTCCGGCTTGGACAGGAAGGCGCCGAGGACGAAGCCCAGGCCCATCAGGACGACCATGCCGAGCATCGCCCGCTCGAACAGCTTGTAGTAGTTCGGGGCCCAGGCGACGGCGGCGACGACGATCGTGCAGCCGATCGTCCACAGCGTGGGGGAGCCGCCGAACAGCATCGAGAAGCCGAGGCCCGACCCGACCGCGTTGCCGACGGAGAAGCACAGGCTGATGAGGAAGACGCCGATGCCGGCCGCGGCTCCGACGGGAAGGCCGAGTCGGTCCTTGATCGTCTGCACGAGCGAGCCGCGCGAGACGACGGCGAGACGGACGCTCATGTCGGTGAACGCGATCATCAGCAGCGTCGAGACGGCGATGACCCAGATGAGGGTGTAGCCGTGGGCGCTGCCGGCCTGCACGGCGGAGGCGAGGTTGCCGGGCCCGAACTGCCAGGCCCCCGCGATGAAGCTGGGTCCCATGAGGGCGAGGGTCGCGGCCAGGCCGCGGCGGGACCGACGCGGCGGCTCGGGGGTGGGTCGCGCCTGGTCGGTGCCGGCGGGTGCGATGTCGGTCATGGTCGTCCTTCTCTGTCTACCCCACGGGTGGGCTCACCGGTGGCCATCCGGCCGGAAGGTCCGGCCGGCGCTCCCGCGGTGGACGGACGCTGGCAGGTCGGCGCGCCGAATGTGACAACGTTCACGGGAACGTTCCCATGTTGTGTGACGCGCGCCACTGTGTCAACCGGTTTCGCGAGGTCGCCCCAGGCCTGCGCCGCGGGGCGAGAGGCCGTCGCGGCCTATGCTGGCCAGCAACCGACCGGTCGAGGAGTGGAGGACACCGTGAGCGAGGCGCCCGTGCGTCCCCCCACGATCCTCGACGTCGCCCGCGAGGCCGGGGTGTCGAAGTCCACGGTCTCCCGCGTGCTCGACGAACGGCTCCCCACCTCGCACAGTCCCACGGCGCAGCGCGTCCGCGAGGTGGCCCAGCGGCTGGGCTACCGGCGCGACCGCTTCGCCTCGGCGCTCCGGCGCCAGCAGACGCGGACCGTGGGCGTGCTCGTGCCGCGCCTGACGGACACCGTCATGGCGATGACCTTCGAGCGCATCGCAGCGGCCTGCGCGCGACGCGACCAGTTCGCGATCGTGGCCACGACCGACGACGACCCCGCGACGGAGCGCGAGGCGATCGAGCGGCTCCTCGACCAGCGCGTCGACGGCCTCGTGCTCACCACCGCACGTCTCGGCGACGACGTCACCTCCGGCCTGCGTGAGCGTGGTGTGCCCGTCGTGCTCGCCCTCCGCTCCGACGGAACCACCCCGTCGGCGGCGGGCGACGACGAGCTCGGCGGCTACCTGGCCACGCGCCACCTCGTGGACCTCGGGCATCGGCGCATCGCGCTGGTCGCCGGACCGGCGTACGCCTCGAGCGCCCTCGGTCGCCGGGCCGGGTTCCGCCGTGCCCTGGCCGAGGCCGGCGTCGAGGACGTCGACCACCTCGTGCACGAGTCGGCGTTCAGCATGGAGTCGGGCGAGGAGGTCGCCCGCCGCGTGCTGGCCGGCACCGACCGCCCGACCGCCGTGTTCGCGGTCAACGACAACACGGCGATCGGCGTGCTGGCCGCCGCCCAGGCGCTGGGGCTCTCCGTCCCGGACGACCTGTCGGTCGTGGGCTACAACGACGTCCCGGTGTCCGCGCGTCTGCCCCAGCCCCTCACGACGGTCCGCGTGCCCTTCGACCAGATCGCCTCCGCGGCTCTCGAGCTGCTCGACGAGGCCCGGGCGCAGGCTCCGGCACGAGACGTCACGGTCGCCCCCACGCTGATCCCCCGCAGCACCTCCGGTCCGGTCCCGACCCAGGTGTGACGCGCGCCACGATGTGTGGTGGCATGGTCGGGTGAGCCTGACCGACGACCCCGTGACCGCCGTGCCCGCGCCGGACCCGTCGCTCGTGGCCGAGCTGCGGTCGGAGCTCCCCGACCACGTGGTACTCACCGATCCCGACGTCGTCGAGGGGTATCGCTACGACTGGTCGCACGACCTGGCTGCCGGCCGTCCGGTCGCCGTCGTGCGGGCCGAGGACGCCGAGCAGGTGCAGGCGGCGGTGCGGTGGGCGGCGCGGCACGGGGTGCCGGTCGTGCCGCGCGGCGCCGGCAGCGGGCTGTCGGGCGGTTCCACCGCCGTCGAGGGCGGGCTGGTCCTGAGCCTGGAGCGCATGCGGGCGATCGACATCGACACCGACTGCCAGGTCGCGGTCGTCGAGCCCGGTGCGCTCAACCGCGAGGTCAAGCTCGCGGCCGCGGAGCACGGCCTCTGGTACCCGCCGGACCCGTCGTCGTACGAGATCTGCTCGATCGGGGGCAACGTCGCCACGAACGCCGGCGGCCTGTGCTGCGTCAAGTACGGTGTCACGACCGACTACGTGCTCGGCCTGGATGTCGTGCTCGCCGACGGTCGCCTCGTGACGCTGGGTGGCCGCCGCATCAAGGACGTCGCAGGCCTGAGCCTGCTCAAGCTCTTCGTCGGCAGCGAGGGGACGCTCGGTGTCGTCACGCGTGCCACGCTGCGCCTGGTGCCGACGCCGCCGGTCGCCTCGACGCTCGTCGCGACGTTCGCCGACGTCGACGCCGCGGCCCGCGCCGTCGTCGCGATCCGGCGGACCCTGCGCCCGTCGATGCTCGAGCTCATGGACCGGGCCTCGATCAACGCCGTCGAGGACCACCGCTCGATGGGACTCGACCGGACGGCCGGCGCGCTGCTCGTCGCCCAGTCCGACGCACCGGGCGCGGCGCGAGCCGAGGAGGTTGCGGTCGTCGAGGCCGCCTGCACCGCCGCAGGTGCCACCGAGGTCTTCTCGACCGACGACCCCGACGAGGGCGAGCTGTTCGTCGAGGCGCGTCGGGTGGCGTTCCCGGCCATCCAGGCACGGGGCGACCTGATGCTCGAGGACGTGGGGGTCCCCGTGCCGCGGCTGCCCGAGCTGCTCGCCCTCATCGCTGACGTGGCCGCGCGGCACGCCGTCGAGATCCCCGTCGTCGCCCACGCCGGCGACGGCAACACGCACCCCATCATCGTGTTCGACGCGGCGGACGCCGACTCGAGTGCGCGGGCGCAGGCCGCATTCGCGGACGTGATGGCCGCGGCGATCGAGCTCGGCGGCACGATCACCGGCGAGCACGGCGTCGGACGCGCCAAGAAGGCGGCACTGCCCGACCAGCTCGGCGACGACGTCATGGACCTGAACCGTCGGATCAAGGCCGCGCTCGACCCGGACGGCATCCTCAACCCGGGCGCCGTGCTGGATCTCGGCTAACGTCGCAGCCATGACGATCGTCGAGCGGCACCTGTTCGGACCCGGCCCGTCGAATCCCTACCCGGAGGCCACGACGGCGCTCGCGCAGCCGCTCCTCGGGCACCTCGACCCGGTGTTCCTCGAGCTCATGGACGAGACGTGCGACGGCCTTCGCGAGGTGTGGGGCACGTCCAACCGGCGCACCCTGCCGCTCTCGGCGACCGGGTCCGCCGGCATGGAGGCCGCCTTCGTCAACACGGTGCACCCGGGCGACGTCGTCGTGGTCGCCGTCAACGGCCTGTTCGGCCAGCGCATGGTCGACGTCGCGCAGCGCTGCGGTGCCGAGGTGGTGGCGGTCGAGCACGAGTGGGGCACTCCGGTCGACGTCGACCGGGTCCTGTCCGCGCACCCGTCGCCGGCGATCATCGCCGCCGTCCACGCCGAGACCTCGACCGGCGTGCGCTCCGACGTCGCCGCCCTCGGTGCCGGCAAGGGCGACGCGCTGCTGCTGGTCGACGCCGTCACGAGCATCGGCGGCATCGAGGTGCGCGCCGACGACTGGGGCGTCGACATCGGCTACGCCGGCACCCAGAAGTGCCTCGGTGTCGCTCCGGGTCTGGCGCCGTTCACGATCAGCGAGCGCGCCTTCGAGCGCCGGGTCGAGAAGCCGCGCTCGTGGTACCTCGACCTCGGGCTCCTCGGGGGCTACGTGGGCGAGGCCAGCGGTCGCCAGCGCACCTACCACCACACGGCGCCGACCGCGATGGTCGCGAGCCTGCACGCCGCGCTCGGTCGCATCCGGGCCGAGGGCCTCCCGGCGGTCTGGGAACGCCACGCCGAGGCCGGGCGCATCCTCCAGGACGGGCTCCAGGACCTCGGGCTCGAGCTGTTCGCGCAGGAGGGGTCCCGCCTGCCCGAGCTGACCACGGTCACGGTGCCCGAAGGCGTCGATTCCGCCCAGGTCCGCGCACAGCTGCTCGAGCGGCACGGCCTCGAGATCGGCGCGGGCGCCGGCGCCTACGCCGCGAGCGTGTGGCGCATCGGTCTCATGGGTCACAACGCCCGCCCCGACGCCGCCCTGCTCGTCCTCGCGGCGCTGCGCGAGGCCCTCGCCTGACGCAGCGACGCGTGACGGTTTACCCGGCCGGCCGGGTAAACCGTCACTCGGCGCGGTGAATTCACCGCGCCAAGTGACAAGATGCCGCGCCCAGTCGTCGACCAGGGCGGCCTGACGCAGCGACGCCGGCCGTGGGGCGTCCACGGCCGGCGCCTGCGTGCCGGGCCCAGGAGGGAGAGCGGGCGCGGCGGCGAGCGGTCAGCGCACGCGTTGGTGGCGGCGCTGCTCCGCGGTCCAGTCGCGGCGCGTCTCGACCGCGATGTCCGGGAAGTCCGAGAACACGCCGTCGACGCCCGCGTCGAAGAACGCGCGCAGCTCGGCGGCCAGATCGCCGTGCTCGGCCGGGTTCGCGCTGCTGCGGAGCTCGGTCGGCAGGAACGAGTTCTCGGCCCGGAACGTGTAGACCGTGACCTTGAGACCGGCCCGGTGGGCGTCGCGGACGACCGATGTGGGGCGGGTGAGTCGGCCCTGCGCGTCGAGCGGGATGACCGAGTTCTTCTCGGGGCTCAGCCAGGTTGCGTAGCGGCGGACCGCCCGCAGGCCCGAGGGCGACATGATGTCGGCGTAGGTCGTGGCCTTGCCCTGGGCGACGAGGTCGTAGGGCGCGCCCTTGGCCGAGGTCAGCTGCACGAGGGGCACGCGCGTGTGACGCGCCAGCTCCTTCAGGTTGGTCGTCTCGAACGACTGCACCACGACGGGGGAGCGCGAGCTCGTCCAGCCGGCCCGCCGCAGCGACGCCAGCAGCGGCTTCTCGAGCCCCAGCCCGATCGAGCGGAAGTACGTGGGGTGCTTGGTCTCGGGTGCCACCGAGATGCGCCGGTGGAGCCGCTTGCTCTCGGACTTGGCCAGTGCCACGACCTCGTCGAAGGTCGGGATCTGGAACCGGCCGTCGTAGACCGTGTTGCCCGGTCGCAGCTGCGGCAGTCGCTCCTTGGCGCGCAGCGTGCGCAGCTCGCGGAAGGTGAAGTCCTCGGTGAACCAGCCGGTGACGGGCACGCCGTCGATCTGCTTCGTGGTCCTGCGGCCGGCGAACTCCGGGCGGTCGGCGACGTCGGTCGTGCCGCTGATCTCGTTCTCGTGGCGGGCGACCAGCACGCCGTCCTTGGTGCTGACGAGGTCGGGCTCGATGACGTCGGCGCCCTGGGCGACGAGG
>JALRCA010000192.1 GCA_023257515.1 Aeromicrobium sp. | reverse complement strand
ATTATTTAAGCTATTTAGATAAAGTTTCCAAGATTTTGATTCGATGATGTTGGGGGAGTGGCACGACGTCCGTGGTGGGCGCCGGCTGCTCGTTGACCAGGCTGCTCATGACGGCTCGCCGCCGTCCGCACTGGCGGCCTGGTGCGTCGACCGGTCGCCGATCTCGTGAGGTGTCATCGGTGGGTCCCTGCTCCGAGGAGGGCGCGGCGGTCCCGGTGCCGCCGCGCTCCTCCCCACCCTGCGCGCGTCGAGGCGAGATCGGAGGGGCACCGACCAGGACTTCCGTAGCCGCCCGGAGCAGAACGCGTAGCGAGAGCCACCTCGGCGGGCCGGGCGTCGGTGCTCGTCGAATTAACAAGCAGGCTTGACTGTTTGTTACGTCCGGTGCGATGCTGCCGAGGTGACCGTCCGCATCGGCAACTGCTCCGGCTACTACGGCGACCGGCCCACCGCGTTCCGGGAGATGCTGAAGGGCGGCGAGCTCGACTACCTCACCGGTGACTACCTGGCCGAGCTGACGATGCTCATCCTGGGTCGCGACCGCATGAAGGACCCCGCCACGGGCTATGCCAAGAGCTTCCTGCGCCAGCTGACCGACACCCTGGCCCTGGCGAAGGAGCGCGACGTGCGCATCGTCGCGAACGCCGGGGGACTGAACCCCGCGGGCCTGGCGGAGCGGATCCGCGAGGTCGCGGCGGAGCAGGGCGTCGAGGTGGCCGTCGCGCACGTCGAGGGCGACGACCTGCGCGAGCGGGCCGAGGAGCTCGCGCGCCAGGTCGACCTGCCGGGCACGGTCCTGACGGCCAACGCCTACCTGGGGGCCTTCGGGATCGCCGCCGCTCTGGACGCCGGCGCCGACGTCGTCGTGACCGGTCGCGTCACCGACGCCTCGGTCGTGATGGGTCCCGCGATCCACGCGCACGGCTGGGGTCGCGACGACCTGGACCAGCTGGCGGGAGCGCTCGTGGCGGGCCACGTCATCGAGTGCGGCACCCAGGCGACGGGCGGCAACTTCAGCGGGTTCCGCGACCTCGACCTGACCCGCCCGCTCGGCTTCCCGATCGCCGAGATCGCGGCGGACGGCTCGAGCGTCATCACCAAGCACGAAGGCACCGGCGGCGCGGTCACGGTCGACACCGTCACCGCCCAGCTCGTCTACGAGGTCGGCGGACCCGAGTACCTGAACCCGGACGTCGTCGCCCGCCTCGACTCCGTCCGCCTCGAGCAGGTGGACGAGGACCGCGTCGCCGTCACCGGCGTGCGCGGCACCCCGCCACCGCTGACCACCAAGGTCTGCCTGAACAGCCTGGGTGGGTTCCGCAACAGCGTCGAGCTGCTGCTCACCGGCCTGGACATCCCCGCCAAGGCCGCCTGGGTCCGGGAGCAGGTCGAGACGGCGCTCGCCGCCGCACCGCCCGAGGTCGTCGAGTGGCAGCTCGACCGGACCGACACCTTCGACCCGCCGACGCAGGCCCAGGCCACGTCGTCCCTGCGCTGCCACGTGCGCAGCGCCCAGCCCGACCCGGTCGGTCGCGCCTTCAGCGACGCGTTCGTGCAGGTCGCCCTGGCGTCGTACCCGGGGTTCACGCTGACCGCCCCGCCCGGCAAGGGTGCGCCGTACGGCGTCTATCGCGCCGCCTACGTGCCGCAGTCCGAGGTCCCGCACGTCGTCGTCCACGCTGACGGACGACGCGAGGAGATCGCACCCCCGACGGTGACGAGCGACGCCGACGCGACGCCGACGGCCGGGCTCGTCGATGCCCCCGAGGGCGAGGCCGGCACGCGCAGCGTGCCGCTCGGCGAGCTCGCGCACGCCCGCTCGGGCGACAAGGGCGGTGACGCCAACGTCGGTGTATGGGTCCCGGCCGACCACCCGCGTCGCGCCGCCGCGGCCGCGTGGCTGATGGCGGAGCTGACGCCCGACCGCCTCCGCGAGCTCCTGCCCGAGGCCGCCGACCTGGAGGTCGAGGTGCACCCGTTCCCCGAGCTGGCCGGTGTCAACGTCGTGATCCACGGCCTGCTGGGCGAGGGCGTCGCGTCGTCGACGCGCCTCGACCCGCAGGCCAAGGCGCTCGGCGAGTGGTTGCGCGCCCGCGTCGTCGACGTCCCGGAAGGGCTTCTCGCATGAGCGACCTGTGGACCACGCCCGAGCGCCAGGCGCTGCGCGAGAGCGTCACCCGTTTCACCGAGCGCGAGATCGTGCCGCACCTCGCCCAGTGGGAGGACGAGGGCCGGCTCCCGCGCGAGCTGCACGCGGCCGCCGCGAAGGCCGGCATCCTGGGCGTCGCGTTCCCCGAGGAGGTCGGCGGCGACGGCGGCGACACGATCGACTCCGCGATCGTCACCGAGGCGATCGTCCAGGCCGGCGGCAGCACGGGGCTGATCGCGTCCCTGTTCACCCACGGCATCGCTCTACCGCACATGGTCGCTGCCGCGAACGCCGACCTGGTCGACCGGTTCGTCAGGCCCACGCTCGGGGGCGAGACGATCGGGTCCCTCGGCGTCACGGAACCGGGCGGCGGCAGCGACGTCGCCGGGCTCACGACGCGGGCGGTGCGCGACGGCGACCACTTCGTCGTCAACGGTGCCAAGACGTTCATCACCTCCGGCGTCCGCGCGGACTTCGTGACGACGGCCGTGCGCACCGGTGGCGAGGGCTACGGCGGCATCAGCCTGCTCGTCATCGAGAAGGGCACGCCTGGCTTCGAGGTCGCCGGGCCGCTGCGCAAGATGGGCTGGCACTGCTCCGACACCGCCGAGCTGAGCTTCACCGACGTGCGCGTGCCGGTCGAGAACCTGGTCGGCGATCAGGACGGCGGCTTCGTCCTGGTCATGCAGCAGTTCGTCAACGAGCGCCTCGGGCTGGCGGTCCAGGCGTACGCGACGGCGCAGCGCGCGCTCGACCTGGCGGCCCGCTACGCGCGGGAGCGCGAGACGTTCGGCAAGCCGCTCGCGGCACGACAGGTCATCCGGCACAAGCTCGTCGAGATGCACCGTCGCACCGACGCAGCCCGGGTGGTGACGCGCGACGCGATCGAGCGCTCGCTCGCCGGCTCGACGACCGACCCGCAGGTCATCCTCGCCGCGGTCATGGCCAAGAACACGGCGGTCGAGGCCGTCGAGTGGGTCGTGAGCGAGTCCGTCCAGATCCACGGCGGCGCCGGCTACATGCGCGAGTCCGAGATCGACCGCCACTACCGCGACGCCCGGATCCTCGGCATCGGCGGTGGCGCCACCGAGGTGCTGACCGACCTCGCGTCCAAGCTCCTCGGGTACTGAAGGGACACCTGTGAAGACATCGATCGACCCCGCCGCGCCGGCCTACGCCGAGAATCGCGACGCCATGCTCGAGCGGGTCGCCGACCTGGCCGAGCAGCACGCGAAGGCCCTCGCCGGCGGCGGCGACAAGTACGTCGAGCGCCACCACAAGCGCGGCAAGCTCACCGCGCGTGAGCGGATCGAGCTGCTCCTCGACCCCGACACCCCGTTCCTCGAGCTCGGCGCCCTCGCCGGGTGGGGTACCGACTTCACCGTCGGCGGCTCGCTCGTCACCGGCATCGGGGTGGTCGAGGGTGTCGAGTGCATGGTCGTCGCGAACGACCCGACCGTGAAGGGCGGCTCGTCGAACCCCGTCACCCTCAAGAAGGGCCGACGCGCGGCGCAGGTCGCGGCCGAGAACCACCTGCCGACGATCCAGCTCGTCGAGTCCGGCGGCGCGGACCTGCCGACGCAGAAGGACATCTTCATCCCCGGCGGGCAGAGCTTCCGCGACATCACCCGCGCGTCGGCCGCCCGCACGCCCACGGTCGCGCTGGTCTTCGGCAACTCGACGGCCGGCGGCGCCTACATCCCCGGCATGAGCGACTACGTCGTCATGGTCAAGGAGGGCGCCAAGGTGTTCCTCGGCGGACCGCCGCTCGTCAAGATGGCCACGGGCGAGGAGTCCGACGACGAGTCGCTCGGCGGTGCCGAGATGCACGCGCGCCAGTCCGGGCTCGCCGACTACCTCGCGGTCGACGAGCACGACGCGATCCGCCTGGGACGCCAGGTCGTCCGCCGACTGAACTGGCGCAAGGCCGGTGGCCCGGCCCGCACCGACTACGCCGAGCCCGTGCTCGACCCCGAGGACCTGCTCGGCATCGTCCCGACGGACCTGAAGGTGCCGTTCGACCCCCGCGAGGTCATCGGCCGCCTCGTCGACGGGAGCCCAACCGGACAAGCACAGTTCGACGAGTTCAAGCCGCTCTACGGATCGAGCCTCGTGACCGGCTTCGCGCAGCTGCACGGCTACCCGATCGGCATCCTGGCCAACGCCCAGGGCGTGCTGTTCAGCCAGGAGGCGCAGAAGGCGGCGCAGTTCATCCAGCTCGCGAACCAGATCGACACGCCCCTGCTGTTCCTGCACAACACGACCGGCTACATGGTCGGCGCGGAGTACGAGCAGGGCGGCATCATCAAGCACGGCGCCCAGATGATCAACGCGGTCTCGAACTCGCGCGTGCCGCACCTGTCCGTCGTGATGGGCGCGTCGTACGGCGCCGGGCACTACGGCATGAGTGGCCGGGCGTACGACCCGCGCTTCATGTTCAGCTGGACGGGCGCCAAGTCCGCCGTCATGGGGCCCGCCCAGCTCGCCGGTGTCATCTCGATCGTCGCCCGTGGCGCCGCCGAGGCGAAGGGCCAGCCCTACGACGAGGAGGGCGACCAGGCGATGCGCGCCTACATCGAGCAGCAGATCGAGGAGCAGTCGCTCGCCTACTTCACGTCGGGCATGGGCTACGACGACGGCGTCATCGACCCGCGCGACACCCGCACGATCCTCGGCATCTGCCTGTCCGCGATCCACACCGCGCCCGTCGAGGGCGCCCGAGGCTACGGAGTGTTCCGCCTGTGATCCGCTCGATCCTGGTCGCCAACCGCGGCGAGATCGCCCGCCGCGTGTTCCGCACGTGCCGCGACCTCGGCATCGGCACGGTCGCCGTGCACTCCGAGGCCGACGCCGGGGCGCCGTTCGTGGCCGAGGCCGACGTCGCCGTGCGGCTCGGCACCGGCAGCGCCGCGACCGACACCTACCTGCGCGGTGACCTCGTGATCGCCGCGGCTCTCGCCACGGGCGCCGACGCCGTGCACCCCGGCTACGGCTTCCTGTCGGAGAACGCCGGCTTCGCGCGGGCCGTGCAGGACGCCGGCCTCGTGTTCGTCGGCCCGTCGCCCGACGTGATCGAGCTGATGGGCCGCAAGGACCGTGCCCGCGACGTGGCCGAGCGCGCCGGCGTGCCGGTGACCCCGCGGCACGACGTCGACGACGTGCCGCCCGACGCGTACCCCGTGCTCGTGAAGGCGGCCGCCGGTGGCGGCGGCAAGGGCATGC
>JALRCA010000174.1 GCA_023257515.1 Aeromicrobium sp. | reverse complement strand
GTGCTGGATCTCCAGGCGGTCGAACTCGGCCACGTGGTGGATGTCGCGCAGGTGCTCCTGGCGCGGGTCGGTCGCGGGGACGCACAGGACCTTGTCGTCGCCACCGGCCTCGTCGGTCATGCGGAACATGCCGATCGTGCGGCACGTAATGACGCAGCCGGGGAAGGTCCGCGACGGCAGCAGCACGAGGGCGTCGAGCGGGTCGCCGTCGAGGCCGAGGGTGTCGTCGATGAAGCCGTAGTCGGCCGGGTACTGCGTGGCCGTGAACAGCGTGCGGTCGAGGCGGATGCGGTGGGTCTTGTGGTCGACCTCGTACTTGTTCCGCTCGCCCTTGGGAATCTCCACGGTGACGTCGAAGATCACGGGGTTGCCGCCTCTCGTTCGGGATGCGCTGAGAAGGCGCGAGCCGGACACGGCTCCGGCGCCTCGACTGCATAGTCTGGCGCACGTGGGCGATCGGACGAAACGCAGGGTCGACGCGGTGGCGTGGGTCACCGCGCTCGTGCTCGTCGCGGTGATCGCGGTCGGGGGCGTGGTCGCCTGGGGCCGGGGAACGCTCAATCCGATCATCTGTGGGGGCGAGTGCGGTCCCGAGAACGTCGTCGCGCCCGAGGGTCTGACGACCGACGGACCCGCAGGGGAGTCCGACGTCAGGACGGTCGGGTCGCGTCGGGTCGACGCCGCAGCCGTGCGGCGTGCCGTCGAGGGACCGCTGCGCGACGGCGACCTGGGCTCGCGCGTCGGCTTCGCCGCCGGTCCCGTCGGTGAGGGCGACGTCGTGACGTCGGGGAACTCCGCGGCCTTCACCCCCGCCTCGACCACGAAGGTCGTCACGACGTTCGCCGCGCTGACCCACCTCGATCCCGAGCACCGGTTCGCCACGCGGACCGTGCTCGACGGTGACCGCGTCGTGCTGGTCGGCGGTGGCGACCCCTACCTCGTCGTGCGACGCAGCCCTGGCGACCCCGTGGTCGACCGGGCGCAGCTGACCCGCCTCGCCGCGCAGACCGCGAGGGCGGTCAAGGCGACGGGTCGCAGCTCCGTGCGCCTCGGCTACGACACGTCGCTGTTCAGCGGACCGGCGGCGAGCCCGAACTGGGAGGCGTCCTACGTCCGCGACAAGATCGTCAGCCCGATCACGGCGCTGTGGGTCGCGCGCGGCTCCGAGGGTGGGGTGCGCGTCGCCGACCCGGCTGCGTCCGCGGCGGCGTCGTTCGCCGGGCTCCTGCGGGACCGCGGGATCAGGATCGAGGGGCAGGCGTCGTCGGTGAGGGCGCCGTCGGACGCTCGCCGCCTCGGGGTGGTGCGCAGCGCGACGGTCGCCCAGATCGGTGAGCACCTCGTCAACGTCAGCGACAACGAGGCGGCCGAGGTGCTGCTGCGCCAGACCGCGATCGCTGCCGGACGGCCCGGCAGCTTCGCCGCAGGGGCGCTGACGGTGCGCCGCACCCTCGAGGACGCAGGCATCGACGTGACGGCCCTCGCGCTGTACGACGGCAGCGGCCTCTCGCGCGACAACCGCATCGCGCCGCGCATGCTCGTCGACGTGCTCGCCGCTGCCGGGTCGCGCGACCGCACGGCGTCGCTGCTGGCCGATCTCCCGGTCGGCGGCTTCAGCGGCACGTTGGACGACCGGTTCACCGAGCCCGCCGCCACCCGCGGCGCCGTCCGCGCCAAGACCGGCACCCTGACCGGCGTCCACTCCATCGCCGGCGTCGCGACGGACGAGCGGGGCACGCCGATCGCGTTCGCCGTGATGACCGATCGCACGCGCGCGATCAACCCGTTCGTGACGCAGGCCGCGCTCGACGACGTCGCCTCCGCGATCGCCGGGTGCACCTGCAGCCGTTGACGCGCCGCGCGGGGCCCGGCCCCGTAGGTTGGGTGCATGATCGACTGGGACGTCGCCCGCCGGACCGCCGGACGGTTCTCCGGCACGGGACCGGAGATCGGCGAGGCCGAGGCCGCGGAGGCCGTCGCGCAGCTGCGTGAGCTCGCCGACGAGGCCGGTGGGCCGGTCCGTGAGTACACGGGGCTCGTGGCCGACGACCCCGGTCCGGCGCTCGTGGTCGACCGACGACGCTGGACCGAGGCCAACCTCGCGACCTTCGAGTCGCTCATGGACCCCGTCGTCGACAAGCTCACCGCCGGTCGTGGGGCCGGTCCGGTGGGACGCGCCGTCGGCAGCCGGATCAGCGGCGCCGAGGTCGGGGGCCTGCTCGCCTTCATGTCCTCGCGGGTGCTCGGCCAGTTCGACCCCTTCTGGGACGGACCCGCCGGGGAGCCCGGCCGACTGCTGCTCGTGGCGCCCAACATCGTGCAGGTCGAGCAGAAGCTCGGCGTCGACCCGCGCGACTTCCGGGCGTGGGTGTGCCTGCACGAGGAGACGCACCGCGTGCAGTTCACGGCCGTGCCGTGGATGCGGGGTCATGTGCGGTCCCTGCTCGACCGGTTCATCGAGGCCACCGACGTCGGCTCCGAGGCGATGAACCGCTTCCTGGGCGACGCCACCGACGCGGTGATCAAGTCGGTCAAGGGCGAGGGCGACGTCTCGCTCGGATCGCTCTTCCAGAACGAGGAGCAGCGCGAGTTGGTCGCCCAGGTGACGGGCGTGATGTCGCTGCTCGAGGGGCACGCGGACGTCGTCATGGACGGGGTCGGGCCCGAGGTCGTGCCGAGCGTGGCGACGATCCGCCGTCGCTTCGACCAGCGCCGTCAGGGCCAGGGCGCCCTCGACCGGCTGCTGCGCCGGCTGCTGGGGCTGGAGGCGAAGATGCGTCAGTACCGCGACGGCGCCGCGTTCGTTCGTGGTGTCGAGAAGCAGGTCGGCCTCGAGGGCTTCAACGCCGTGTGGGCCGAGCCCGCCAACCTGCCGACCGCCGCCGAGATCCTCGACCCCGACGCCTGGGTCCGCCGCGTCCACGCCTGACCCGGGTCCCCGGCCCGTCGGCCCGCGCTGATTCCCAGGCTCGCCAGGGAACCAGCGCGCGGACCACGGTTCTCCGCACGATGCGCGGGTTGCAACGCCCGCGCGGCGAGTGGTTCCCGGGCGAGGTGGATGGCGAGGGAGACCGGCGCCCCGCCGGGCGTGGGAGGATCGGCGCGTGGGCAGGGTGGAGCCGGTCGTCGCGCGGGGGCGGGCCGCGGTCCGCGCCGCGCTCGCCGAGGTCGACCCGGCGCGCCCCGTCGTCGTCGCCGTCTCCGGGGGAGCCGACTCGCTCGCCCTGGCCGCGTGCCTCGCGTTCGTCGCCGACCGCGACGGTCGATCGGCGAGGGCCCTGGTCGTCGACCACGACCTGCAGCCAGGATCCGCCGCCGTCGCCCGACGCGCCGCCGGTCAGGTGCGGGACCTCGGCCTGCCCGCGGACGTCGTCGCCGTGCGCGTCGGCGACGAGGGCGGCCCCGAGGCGGCTGCCCGCACCGCACGCCGCCGGGCCCTGCTCGAGGCAGTCGGTGGCGGTGTCGTGCTGCTCGCCCACACCCTCGACGACCAGGCCGAGACCGTGCTCCTCGGCCTCGGCCGCGGCTCGGGCCCCCGCTCCCTCGCCGGCATGCGCGTCGTCGACGACCCGTGGCTGCGCCCCTTCCTGACGCTGCGGCGCACCGACACCGAGGCCATCTGCCGAGCCCACGACGTCGAGCCCTGGACCGACCCGCACAACACCGATCCGCGGTACCGCCGCGTGCGGGTGCGCCACGAGGCCCTGCCGGTGCTCGAGGACGTCCTGGGCGGTGGGGTCGCCGAGGCGCTCGCCCGAACCGCCGACCTGGTCCGCGACGACGCCGACCTGCTCGACGCGATGGCCGCGGACCTGCTGACCGACGACGTCGAGGTGCTCGGCCGGCTCGGTCCGGCGCTGCGCTCGCGCGTCCTGCGCCGGCTCGCGATCGACGCCGGCGCCCGGGCCGGCGAGCTGTCGGCCCGGCACGTCCGCGAGCTCGACCGGCTCGTCGTCGACTGGCACGGCCAGACCCGCGTCGAGCTGCCCGGCGGCGTGCACGCGACCAGGTCCGGGGCTCGGCTCGTGCTCGCCCCCCGCCCTGTGGCACGCTGAGCAGGTGGATCGCCAGCACGTCGAGGACGACCTCGACCTCTCGCAGACCCTGTACACCGAGGACCAGATCCAGGACCGGCTGCGCGAGATCGCGGCCCAGATCGAGGCCGACTACGAGGGCAGGGACCTGCTGCTCGTCGGCGTGCTCAAGGGTGCGGTCATGGTCATGGCCGACCTGGCCCGCAGCCTCGACCGGCACGTCGAGATGGACTGGATGGCGGTCTCGTCCTACGGCTCCGGCACCACCTCGTCCGGCGTCGTGCGGATCCTCAAGGACCTCGACACCGACATCAGCGGTCGCGACGTCCTGATCGTCGAGGACATCATCGACACCGGCCTGACGCTGTCCTGGCTCGTCGCGAACCTGCGCTCGCGCGGGCCCGCCTCGGTCGAGATCGCCACGCTCCTGCGCAAGCCGGAGGCCCTGCAGATGGACGTCGACGTCACGTACGTGGGCTTCGACATCCCCAACGCGTTCGTGGTCGGCTACGGCCTCGACTACTCCGAGAAGTACCGCAACCTGCGCTCCATCGGCACGCTCGCCCCCCACGTCTACAGCTGAGCCGTGTGACGTGCCCACGGACGGGCACTAAGCCCTCGGTGAACACGTTCAGATGGTGCACGCGCTGCGTGTAGGTTTCCATTACCCCGTCACGTACCCCGTCATCGACCGAACAGGAGCGGGTCCCAGCCCCTCGCCGACATGAACCTCAAGCGCATCTTCCGCGGCCCGTACATCTGGATCGCCCTGATCACCCTGGCCGTGATCCTCGCGATCCAGCTCTCCGGCTCGGCCGGCGGCTTCAGCGAGGTCCGCACGTCGACGATGATCACGTACCTGCAGGACGACAAGGTCAAGGAGGTCACCTTCAAGGACGGCGGCGAGCAGGAGATCCAGGCGACGCTCGACAACGGCAAGAAGGTCCGGGCCAACTGGATCGGCTCCCAGGGCGCCGACCTGGCCGATGCCGCGCAGCAGGCCGTCGACGACAAGAAGCTCAAGACCTACAACGTCGAGGTCCCCAAGACGAGCCTGCTGACGACCATCCTGTTCCAGTTCGGCCCGATCCTGCTGTTCGTCCTCCTGTTCCTGTTCATCATGAACAACATCCAGGGTGGCGGCGGTCGTGTCATGCAGTTCGCCAAGTCCCGCGCGAAGCTCATCACCAAGGACACGCCCAAGACGACGTTCGCCGACGTCGCGGGCTGCGACGAGGCGATCGAGGAGCTCGGCGAGATCAAGGAGTTCCTGCAGGAGCCGGCCAAGTTCCAGGCCGTCGGGGCCAAGATCCCCAAGGGTGTCCTGCTCTACGGCCCGCCCGGCACCGGCAAGACGCTGCTGGCGCGCGCGGTCGCTGGCGAGGCCGGCGTGCCGTTCTACTCGATCTCCGGCTCGGACTTCGTCGAGATGTTCGTCGGCGTGGGCGCCTCGCGCGTCCGCGACCTGTTCGAGCAGGGCAAGAAGAACGCCCCCTGCATCATCTTCATCGACGAGATCGACGCGGTGGGCCGCCATCGCGGCGCCGGCCTCGGCGGCGGCAATGACGAGCGCGAGCGCTGGGCCATCAACGTGACGCAGATGAAGGCTGACTCGCTGCTGCTGCCGGGCGACGTGCTCATCGCATCGGCCTTCGTCTCGTATGTTGGCTGCTTCAGCAAGAAGTTCAGGGGCATCC
>JALRCA010000136.1 GCA_023257515.1 Aeromicrobium sp. | reverse complement strand
AGGTGACGACCTTGGTCACCTCGGGCAGCTCCGAGCGCTTCTCCAGCAGCTTCTTGACCTGCTCGTCGTCCTCGGCGAACACGATCCGCGACGAGGAGTCCGACAGGATGTAGGCCTCGTCGTCGACCGTCGTGGTCGGGTAGACGGTGGTGGTCGCGGCACCTGCGGCATTGATCGCGAGGTCGGCGAAGATCCACTCGTACCGCGTGCCCGACACGATCGCGACGCGCTGCTCGGGCTCGATGCCGAGCGCGACGAGCCCGGCGGCGAGGCGCGTGACGTGCTCGCCGGTCTCGGCCCAGGTCATCGAGTGCCAGGTCTCGTCGGCGTCGGGGAAGCGGTAGGCCTCGCGGTTCGGGGTCTGCTCGACGCGGTCGTAGAACATGCGCGCGACGTTGCGGGCGCGGTTCTCGACGAGCTCGAGCTGTTCGGGGGTGGCGGTCGTCGGCATGTGGGGGGTCCTCACGTCACGTTCCGGCGGTATGTGGTGGCGATCACCCTAGCCGACGCTGCGGCCACGTCACGACGGTCGTTGCGGTGCGCACCGGGAAGGGCGCGAGAGGATCGCCCGTCGCCCCCCGCGCGCTAGACTGCGGCACGTCGTTCCGGGAGGAGCAGGACGTCCAGATGCGCGGGTACCACGAGATCGAGGGCCTCGAGAAGGTCCACCTCGAGGAGAGCATCGTCAGGTCGGTCGTGGCCACGCCAGGCGCCGTCACGATCGCCTTCGAGGCCTACCTCCACCGCGACCATCCCTCGTGGCACGAGCCGCGGGTCGGCGAGGCGTGGACGTGGGTCCCTGCCCTCATGGCGTTCACCTCGGTCACCCGCACGCACTGGGTCGACGGACAGCGGCCGCCGTCGAGGAACGCCGACGGGACGATCGACTACGACGAGTTCTCCTCCTTCACCCGGGACGGCGACGACTACGAGATCGACTGCGGCGCCGGCACGATCTCGCTGACCGCCGGATCCCTGGTCGTGACGCTCCACCCCGAGGCGGAGGCCGGCTCGTGAGCGGCAGGTCGTACGAGTCCCTCCCCGCGTTCAGCGACGTGGTGCTCGAGGAGAGCTGGATCCGCCAGGTCATCGCCTCGCCGGGCACCGTGCTGCTCCTCGTCGAGGCCGTCATCGCGAAGGGCAGTCCGCTCCTGCAGGAGCCCCGTCCCGGTGAGCAATTCTTCTGGCTCCCCGGCGTCATCCGGTTCGAGGGCGTCAGCTCGCTGGAGTGGACCGACCAGCAGCCGCCCACCACGAACCCCGACGGTACCGAGGACTACGACCACGTCGACGCCTTGACGGTCGACGGCGACGTCTACGTCGTCGAGAGCGGCGCCGGCACCCTGCGACTCACGGCCGCGGACGTCGTCGTGCAGCTCGACGAGCGACCGGCTCAGTCCTGAGGCACGTCCCCGACGGAGTCGATGCGGACCGCGACCTGCTCGTTGTCGATCGTGTAGGCCACGTAGGTGTAGGTCAGGCCGTGCCGTGCGACGTGCTCGGCCCAGGCCTTGGCCTCGCCCGACTCCCAGTTCTGGTGGTTGAAGTACTCGTCGAACAGCACGATCGAGCCCGGTCGCAGCCGAGGCCCGACGGCCTCGAGCGACGTGACGGTCGCGCTGTACAGGTCGCAGTCGACGTGCAGGAAGTCGACCGGGCCCTCGTGCTCGGCCAGGAATCCCGGCAGCGTGTCCTCGAACAGGCCCACGACGAGCTCGGCACCGTCGACCTGCGGCAGGTCGTCCTGGGCGAACATGCCCTCGGGGAAGCCGGGGCGCCAGGTCTCGGGCAGGCCGGTGAACACGTCGAAGCCGTAGACCGTCTCCTCGCGGGCGTCCGCGATGATCTGCAGCGTCGTGCCGGAAGCGACGCCGAGCTCGATCGCGAGCCCACCGGTCGGCGCCAGCCCGAGCACGTGGCGCAGGGTGTCGTGCGGGAACGGCAGGGGGTGCGCGTGCAGGAAGTGCTCGCCGACGTAGGCGGCGCTCGACGCGACCGCCGCCCGCTCCCCCGCCGCCATCAGGTCACGCCGCTGACGGATCTCGCTCGCGACGACCTCGCGGTGGAGCTCGGCGACCTGCTCCCCGAGCTCGTCGACCCGGCGGCGCGAGTCCTCGAGCGCAGCCCGCAGCTGCTCCACCTGCGGGTCGTGGGCCTCGCGCACGGCGCTCATGAGCTTCTCGCGGGCCGATCGCTTCATCCGTTCCAGCACGGTCGGTCTCCTTCTCAGTCGCTGCGGGACTCGCCGGTCGAGAGCGCGGCGATGAACGCCTCCTGCGGGACCTCGACACGGCCGATGTTCTTCATCCGCTTCTTGCCCTCCTTCTGCTTCTCGAGCAGCTTGCGCTTGCGGCTGATGTCGCCGCCGTAGCACTTGGCCAGCACGTTCTTGCGCAGCGCCTTGACGGTCTCGCGCGCGATGATGTTGGCGCCGATGGCGGCCTGTATCGCGACGTCGAACTGCTGGCGGCTGATGATCTCGCGCATCTTGGCGACCACGGCGCGCGCGCGGTAGGCCGACTGGCTGCGGTGCACGATGATCGACAGCGCATCGACCTTGTCGCCGTTGAGCAGGATGTCGACCTTGACCACGTCGGAGGCGCGGTACTCCTTGAACTCGTAGTCCATCGAGGCGTAGCCTCGGCTGACGCTTTTGAGCTTGTCAAAGAAGTCCAGCACGATTTCACCCAAAGGCATTTCGTAGGTGAGCATCACCTGGCGACCGTGGTAGGCCATGTTCAGTTGCACGCCGCGCTTTTGGTTGGCCAGGGTCATGACCGCGCCGACATAGTCTTGCGGCATGT
>JALRCA010000112.1 GCA_023257515.1 Aeromicrobium sp. | reverse complement strand
AAGAGCTCGTAGCTCTCGTCGACGACCTCGCTGATCCGCGCGTCGCTGCGGTCGGTCTTGTTGACGACCAGGATCACCGGCATGTCGGCGTTGAGCGCCTTGCGCAGCACGAAGCGGGTCTGGGGGAGCGGTCCCTCGGAGGCGTCGACGAGCAGGACGACGGCGTCGACCATCGAGAGGCCGCGCTCGACCTCGCCGCCGAAGTCGGCGTGGCCCGGCGTGTCGATGATGTTGATCGTGACGCCGCCCTCGGGCGCGCCGGGACCCTCGTAGCGGACGGCCGTGTTCTTCGCGAGGATCGTGATGCCCTTCTCGCGCTCCAGGTCGCCGGAGTCCATGACCCGCTCGGTGACCTCCTGGTGCTCGGCGTAGGCACCCTGCTGCTGCAGCATGGCGTCGACCAGGGTGGTCTTGCCGTGGTCGACGTGGGCGACGATCGCGACGTTGCGCAGATCTTCACGGATGGCGGGCATGCGAAAAACTCGTCCTTGGTGCTGGGGGAATAGGTGCGCGACGCGCAGCCTTGCCAGTCTACGGCGCTGCTCTCGCCGTCCGGTGCGCAGCCCGAGCCGGCAACACGAAGTTGTTTGCGGCGTCACAAAGATTTCACTTCCGCAATCGTTGCGCAGGCGTTAGCATTCTCGGGTGGTTGCAGTCCGAGACGAGCTCTTCGAGTGCCTGGAGTCCTTCTTCCAGAGGATCTTCAGCCTGGCCGAGGGCGATGCTGCGGATCTGCTGGTGGAGCTCGACCTCACCATCACACAGGCCCGACTCATGTTCGTGCTGGGCCACTCCGAGGGGGCGCTGCCGATCAACGAGATCGCCAAGCGCCTCGGACTGTCCGTCGCCGCTGCCGGCCGCAACGTCGACGCGATGGTCAAGCTCGAGATCCTCGAGAGGCACGAGAGCCCGGACGACCGTCGGGTCAAGCTCGTGTCCCTCTCGAAGCGTGGTTGGCAGATCGCCGACCAGCACTTCGACCAGAAAAGGCGCGCCGTCAAGGAGTTCGTGCGACGCGTCCCCGATGAACAAGCCGTGGCCCTCACCCAGGCGCTGCGGTCCGTCCTCGCAGGAGACGCCCTGCGGGTCTGCCCCGAAAGAGAACGATGACTGACTCCGTCCAGACCCAGACGGTCGACGACGACGACAAGATCACTCCCGAGATCCTCAAGATCGCCGGTGTGGTCGTCCTCGGCGCGATCATGTCCATCCTCGACATCACCGTCGTGAACGTCGCCCTGCCGACCTTCCAGCAGGCCTTCGACGTCTCGGAGCTGTCCACCGTCGCGTGGTCGGTGACGGGCTACACGCTCGCCCTGGCTGCGGTCATCCCGCTGACCGGGTGGGCGGCCGACCGCTTCGGGACCAAGCGCCTCTACATGACCGCCATCGCGCTGTTCACGATCGGCTCGGTCCTGTGCGCGACCGCGTGGAGCATCGAGTCGCTCGTCGCCTTCCGCGTCCTGCAGGGCCTGGGTGGCGGCATGCTGATGCCGCTCGGCATGACGATCATGACCAAGGCCGCGGGTCCGCAGCGCATGGGTCGCCTGATGGCGATCCTGGGCGTGCCGATGCTGCTCGGCCCGATCATGGGCCCGATCCTCGGCGGCTGGCTCATCGAGGTCGCCTCGTGGCACTGGATCTTCCTGATCAACCTGCCGCTCGGCCTCGCCGCGCTCGTCTACGCGCAGGTCATCCTGCCGAAGGACTCGGCCCAGCCCAGCGAGTCGTTCGACTTCGTCGGGATGCTGCTGATGTCGCCCGGCCTGGCGCTCTTCCTGTTCGGTGTCTCCTCGATCCCCGAGACCGGCACGCTCGAGTCGACCCGGGTGCTCGTGCCCGCGATCATCGGTGCCGCGCTCATCGTCGGCTTCGTGTTCTGGGCGTTCCGCCCGAAGCACCCGCTGCTCGACCTGCGGCTGTTCCGTGACCGCAACCTGGCCGTCGCGACGATCACGATGTTCCTGTTCGTCGGCGCGTTCTTCGGTGCGCTGCTCCTCGTCCCGACCTACTTCCAGCAGGTCCGTGGCGAGAGCGTCCTCAAGGCCGGCCTGCTGGTCGCGCCCCAGGGCATCGGCGCCATGCTGACGATGCCGATCGCCGGCTCGCTCGTCGACAAGATGCCCGTCGGCCGCATCGTCCCGTTCGGCTTCGTCGGCATCATCGCCGGTGTCACCGGGCTGGCGTTCACGACCGACCCCAGCACGCCGTACTGGCAGATCATCGTCTGGCTGTTCATCATGGGCCTCGGCATGGGCGGCACGATGATGCCGATCTTCACCTCGGCGCTCAAGACGCTCAAGGCGCACGACGTGGCCCGCGGCTCCACGCTCATCAACGTGGTGCAGCAGGTCGCCAGCTCGATCGGCGTCGCGCTCATGACGGTGCTGCTGACCAACGGGTTCAAGGACTCGGCGGCCGTGAGCGCCGGCCAGGCGATCGCGAAGGCGAAGGAGGCGGGCACCAACCCGCCGTCCGAGGCGCTCGCCACGGTCCAGCGCCTGGGCCAGGACTTCCAGTCCACGGTCCTGCAGGACATGGCCGACGCGTTCCACCACACCTACCTGGTGGCGCTCGCGCTGATCGTCGTGGCCCTGATCCCGGTCGCCTTCCTGCCCCGCAAGCAGGAGGCGTCGCACCTGCTCGACGACGAGGGCAAGCCTCCCGTCATCGTGCACTGATCGCCTGAGCACGACGAACGCCCGCCGGATGCGTCCGGCGGGCGTTCGTCATGGCGGGGGCGGGACGGTGAGGGTGCACGGGTGCCGGGCTGGGGTGGGGTTCAGCTGCCTCGGTGCACCTTGTGCTGGGCGGCCTGGGCGATGGGCTTGACCACGACGAGGTCGACGTTGACGTGCTGGGGTCGCGTCGCGATCCATCCGACGACGTCGGCGACGTCGTCGGCGACGAGCGGTTCGTCGACACCGGCGTAGACCGCATCGGCCCGATCGACGTCACCGCCGAAGCGGGTGAGCGAGAACTCCTCGGTCTGCACCATGCCGGGCGCGACCTCGCACACGCGGACGGGACGGCCGACGAGCTCGAGTCGCAGCGTCTCGGTCATGACGGCGACGCCGTGCTTGGCCGCCGTGTAGCCGCCGCCGCCCTCGTAGGCGATCCGGCCAGCGGTGGAGCCGATGTTGACGATCGTGCCGGCCCCGCTCGCCTCCAGGGCAGGCAGCAGGGCACGCGTGGCCTGCAGCGTGCCGATGACGTTGACCTCGAACATGCGGCGCCAGTCGTCCGGGTCGGCGGACTCGACCGGGTCGAGACCGATCGCCCCGCCGGCGTTGTTCACCAGCAGGGCGATCTCGTCACCGGCGGCAGCGGCGAGCGCAGCGACCTGGTCGGCGTCGGTCACGTCGCACGTGACGGCGAGACCGGCGATCTCCTCAGCCAGGGCCTCGATCCGCTCGGTGCGCCGGGCGACGCACACGACGCGGTACCCCTCGGCCGCGAGGCGGCGGGCGGTCGCCGCTCCGATCCCGCTGCTCGCTCCGGTGACGACGGCGGTTCCACGGTCCATGCGCTCACGCTAGTGCAGCGGCCTCCGCGAAGCTCACGCGCGTGATCTCGTCCTTACCGTGACCGGCGTCGACGCCGCGGCGGGTGACCCGGCGCAGCGCCTCCAGGGCGTCGGCGCCGAGTCCGGCGTCGTGCGCGGCGTGGACGAGGTGGTCGAGCGAGGCCGAGATCGACTCGAGGTCGGACGTGGCGTCGTCGTGCGTGCCCTGGTCGAGGCGGCCGGCGAGGTCGGTCACGATGGGCGTGAGGATCGAGACGATCCCGAGGGCGTGGGGCAGCAGCGACGCGGCGTCGATGCCGGCCTTGCGGGCGACCTCGGCGCCGTGCAGGTAGCCGCCGATCGAGGTCCAGAAGAAGTCGAGCAGCGCCATGTCGTAGCCGGCGGCGGTGCCGGGCTGCTCGCCGACCCAGCTGATCGCACCGAGCCCCTCGAGAACGGTCCGGTGGCGCTCGACGACGTCCTCGGAGCCGTCGAGCAGGATGCTGCCGTGCTCCGTGCCGATCGTGGCGACCGGCGTCATGATCGCCCCGCCCAGGTACCGCGCGCCGAGTGCCGTCGCGCGGGACTGCAGCTCGCGCGAGGAGTCGGGCGTGTCGGAGGCGAGGCCGATGATCGTGCGACCGCTGGCGGCCTCACCCACCTGGTCGACGATCGCCGTCGCTGCGGCGTTGTCGATGACGTTGACGAGCGTGAGGGTCGCCTGCGCGACGGCCTCGGCCGGGGTGGTGGCGGGGCGTGCGCCGCGCGCCACGACGGGTTCGAGCCGGGTCGCCGTGCGGTTCCAGACGACGACGTCGTGGCCGCGGTCGAGCAGGGCGCCGGCGAGGGCCTGACCCATGGGGCCGGCTCCGAGGACGGCGACGGTGGTGGTGTCCTGGTGCGTGGTCATGCCACCACGCTCGCGCCGGCCTCGCCCATCGACAAGTACGCACTTCGAAGTGCGGTAGTGACCCGAAGGTGAGACTTGAGTGGTTCCAGGGGCTCGGCGAGCGTCCGTGCGGCGGGCGTCACGGTTGCCGCTGTGGTCCGGTGCGAGAGGATGGGCGGGTGAGGACCCCCGCCGACCCGCGACGCATCGCGATGCTGTCGGCGCACACCTCGCCGCTTGAGCAGCCCGGCACGGGGGATGCCGGCGGCATGAACGTCTACGTGCTCGAGCTGTCGCGGCGACTCGCCGAGCGCGACGTCGCGGTCGAGGTGTTCACCCGCGCGACGAGTCGCCACCAGCCGCCCGTGGTGGAGGCAGCCCCCGGGGTCAACGTCCACCACGTCCCCGCCGGACCGTTCGAGGGCCTCACCAAGGACGACCTCCCGTCGCAGCTGTGCGGGTTCGTGCGCGACGTGCTGCGGGTCGACGCCGAGCACGAGCCGGGCTGGTTCGACCTCGTCCACAGCCACTACTGGCTGTCGGGGCAGGTGGGCACGGTGGCGGCGGAGCGCTGGGGCGTGCCGCTCGTGCACTCGATGCACACGATGGGCAAGGTCAAGAACGCACGACTCGCCGCCGGTGACCGGGCGGAGCCGGCCGGCCGCATCGCGGGGGAGCAGGAGGTCGTGCGGCTCGCCGACCGCCTGATCGCGAACACCGAGGAGGAGCGGCGCGAGCTGATCGAGCTCTACGACGCCAGGCCGTCGCACGTCGACGTCGTTCACCCCGGTGTCGATCTCGAGGTGTTCCGCGACGGCCGTCGCGACGAGGCGCGCTCGGCCCTCGGCGTCGACCCGGCCACGCGGTTGCTGCTGTTCGCCGGTCGCATCCAGCCGCTCAAGGCGCCCGACGTGCTGGTGCGCGCGGCGGCCCGACTGCTGCAGCGGCACCCGCGAGAGCGCGCACGCCTGCGCGTCGCCATCGTGGGTGGCGCCTCCGGCAGCGGGCTCGACCGGCCGACCGCCCTGGCCGACCTGGTCCACGAGCTGGGCCTCGACGACGTCGTCGACTTCGTGCCGACGGTCGACCAGCGGCGCCTCGCCGACTGGTACGCCGCGGCGGACGCGGTGTGCGTCCCGTCGTACAACGAGTCCTTCGGACTCGTCGCGATCGAGGCGCAGGCCTGTGGTGCGCCCGTCGTGGCCGCCCGGGTCGGCGGTCTCTCGACCGCCGTCGCGGACGGTGTCTCGGGCATCCTCGTCGACGGCCACGATCCGGACGACTGGGCCGACGCGCTCTGGCGGGTCGTCTCCGACCCGGCGCTGCGCGAGACGCTGTCGGTCAAGGCCGTCGCGCACGCCGCGTCGTTCGGGTGGGACGCCACCGTCGAGCGCACTCTCCAGGTCTACCGCGAAGCCCGTCAGGAGCACCGATGAGTCCCGAGTCCTCGACGCACGCCGCTGCCACGACGATCCGCGAGGTCCTGCAGGCGTCGGACCTGGAGTGGGTCGAGCACGCGCCCGGCGTGTTCGAGGTCGACCTGCCGGGTGTGCGCAAGCTCAAGACGAACGTCCGGCTCGAGGTCGGGCGTCACGCACTGGGCGTGCACGCGTTCGTCGCGCGGCACCCCGACGAGAACCACGAGGCCGTCTACCGCTGGCTGCTGGAGAAGAACCTCAAGCTGTTCGGCATGGCGTTCGCGATCGACTCCGCCGGCGACATCTACCTCGACGGCCGGCTGCCGCTGCACGCGGTCACGCCCGACGAGGTCGATCGCGTCCTGGGATCCGCGCTGACCTACGCCGACGAGTCGTTCAACACGATCCTCGAGCTCGGGTTCGCCTCGTCGATCCGCAAGGAGTGGCAGTGGCGCGAGGCGCGGGGGGAGTCCACCCGCAACCTCGACGCCTTCCGCCACCTGCGGCCGACCGACGACTGACCTGTCAGCGGCGTTGGATGCGTCGCGCCACGACGTTGCCGACGAGCTGCCCGGCCTGGACGAACACCACGATCGCCAGCACGGTCACCCACGTGACGACCGTGTCGAACTGGCGGTAGCCGTACTGCTGGGCGAAGTTGCCGAGTCCGCCGCCGCCGATGACCCCCGCGATGGCCGAGGCGTCGACCAGGGCGACGAACACGAAGGTGTAGCCCAGCACCAGGGGGGCGAGGGCCTCGGGGATCAGCACGGTGCGCACGATCCTGGCTCGGCTCGCTCCCATGGCCCGCGCCGCCTCGACGACGCCCGGCGGCACCGCGACCAGGCTCTGCTCCACGATGCGCGCGGCGAAGAACATCACCGCGAGCGTCAACGCGAAGATGATCGCCTTGTTGCCGATCCCGATGCCGACCACGACGCGCGCCAGCGGCTGCACCGCCGCGATGAAGATGACGACGGGGATCGGGCGGAAGATGTTGACGAACAGGTTGAGCACCGCGCTGACCGCCCGTTGCTGGTAGAGGCCGCCCCGACGGGTCACGTCGAGGGCGAGGCCGAGCAGCAGCCCGAGGAGGCCGCCGATCAGCAGCACGATCGCGACGATGTAGAACGTCTCGTAGGTCGCCTGCCAGAACTGCGGCCAGAGCTCGCCGATCTGGGTCGGTCGCGTGATCATCGCTGCACCTCCGTGACCGGGACGAGGGCACCGACGGCGGCCACCGCCGCGTCGACCGCCTCGGGCGCGCCGTCGAGGGCGAGCGTCAGGTTGCCGAACGTCGCGCCGCGCACGGACTCGATGCCGCCGTGGACGAGCTCGAAGCGCACGTCGCGCTGCACGAGCTCGGCGAACACGTCCGCCTGGCGGGCGCCGTCGTCGTGCACCTCGAGCGTCACGAGGCGACCGGGGTGGCGGGCGAGCAGGGAGTCGAGCGCCGGACCGCTGGGTGCGCCGTCGACGACCGTGCCGACGAACCGCTTCGTGACCGCCTCGCGCGGGCGGGTGAAGACCTCGACCACCGAGCCCTGCTCGACGATCCGGCCGTCCTCCATGACCGCGACCTTGTTGGCGAGCTGGCGCACCACGTCCATCTCGTGCGTGATGACGACGATCGTGATGCCGAGCTCGGCGTTGACCTTGCGCAGCAGGGCCAGCACCTCCTGCGTCGTGTCCGGGTCGAGGGCGCTCGTGGCCTCGTCGGCGAGCAGGATCTTCGGCTGCGTCGCGAGCGCGCGGGCGATGCCGACGCGCTGCTTCTGCCCGCCCGAGAGCCGACTGACGTAGGTGTGCGCCTTGTCGGCCAGCCCGACGAAGTGCAGCAGGTCCGAGACCCGGCTCGCCTGCTCCGCCCGGGGGACGCCGGCGACCTCGAGGGGGTAGGCGACGTTGCGCCACACGGTGCGACTGCTCAACAGGTTGAACTGCTGGAAGATCATCCCGATGCTCAGCCGCACGCGGCGCAGCTCGCGCTCGCGCAGTCCGGACAGCTCGACGCCGTCGACCCGCACCCTGCCCGAGGTGACGGGCTCCAGGGCGTTGACCAGGCGCACGAGCGTCGACTTGCCCGCGCCGGAGTAGCCGACGATGGCATAGATGTCGCCCGCCTCGACGTCGAGGTCCACGCCCCGGATCGCCTCGACCGGCCGGGCCCGGCGACTCGTCGCCGGGAAGGTCTTGTGCACGTCACGCAGCTCCACGAGCGCCATGACGACTCCTCTCCGCGCAGGGGTGTGGCGCGGCACCGTTCGCCGCCCCTGGCCCCGCACCCCCCCCCGGCC
>JALRCA010000111.1 GCA_023257515.1 Aeromicrobium sp. | reverse complement strand
GTCAGTAGATGACGGCGGGTGGCTGGTTGGGGGCCTGGACCTCTTGGACGGGGATGGCCTGGCGCAGGCGCATCGTGAACCCGTTGCCGAAGTTCGTCATGGCATCGCCCTGCTCGCCGTAGGAGATGCGCCACTCGACCTCGACCGTGGCCCAGAACGCCTCGTCGACGTTGCCCGGGATCGGTTCGGTGGCGAGCTTGCGCGCCGAGGCACTCGAACGCGGGAACGTGATCGAGCACGCATCAGCTGGCTGGTCGGCCGGTTTCGCGCCCTCGCGATACGGCGTGCCCGGAACACACGTGGTGCCCTTGATGCCCTGCTGGTTCGGATCGATCGAGATCGAGCGGGCCTCGGCCCGCAACCGCATCCCGTTCGTGGTGACCTCCTTGTACGGTCCACCATTGGCCTTGCCCGCGTACGGGCCCTGCGCGACCGTGGCGTCGTTCTCACCCGGATCGATCCACTTGAACGTGAAGTACGTCGGGATCCCCACCAACGGCACCTGCGACGGCTGCGGCACCATCACCGGCACCGGCAGCTGCTCAGCCTGATCCACCACATTCCACAAGAAGTCCGTGATCCCGTTACGGATGTCATCGACATCCGTCCCGTTCGGCACGAACACCACCGAGATGTCCAACGTCTTCTGCCGACCACCCGAATAGGTGTCGAAGTTGATGTTGCCCAGACACGTCATCAACATGAACCGACCCTCATCAGGACGGTTGTTCCGCGGCGCCGGAATGTTCGGCGGAATGTCACGATAACGACACAGCTGAAGCTTCTGATCACCAAAACGCTCCCGCAACGTCTTGGCGTCACCACCACCGATCGTCGTGCAGTACGACCCCATCCCCGCACCCGAGGCATACACCGTGCACGAACGCTTCGGCGTCGTGTACTGCCTCTCCCGCTGCGGAGAACTCTGCACACCATCATCCGCAGGAGGCTTGGGCTCACTCGTTTCGGGACAGCCAGTAGGCGGGCAGGCTGCAGCCGGCTCAATCGACGCAGGCACGACCAGAAGCGTCGCAACCAAGGCAACGATCACACTCAGACGCCTCATGGCGCCCTCAAACCCTTGCAGTCGCTCGTCTCGACGACGTCGACCACGGTCCACTTGTCGGAACTCTTCGTGAGCTTGGCTGTGTGCTTGCGCCACGACTGCTCCAGCCCGCCGACCATCTTCCGTCCCTGGTAAAGGTCCGTCGATGGCTTCCAGTTGCACGCCACCAGGGTCGCGTTGGAGCCGTCGACAGACACCGACTGGACGTCCACGATGCCGGTCTCTCTCACGGTGTACTTCTTTGACCACCCAGTCTTGAGTGCCTTGGCATACACGCGCTGCATCTTGCGGTTGTAGGACTCTCGCACGGCGCCAAGCAGCTTCCGCTCGTTGTAGGAGGCCGCAGCAGCCTCGTTGGCCTTCTTCCATGCCGCGACAACCTCGAGCTTGTCGTCGTCCTTCGCGATCTCGTCCCAGTTCTGGACGTCGTACGTGACACCGAACTCGCCCTGAGGCTGAACCGGCACGGTCGGCGCCGGCGTGGCCGAGGTCTTGGTCGGCTTCGCCTCCGGCTCGTCACCTCCACTGCAAGCACCCGTCGCGAGGACGAGGCAGAGAGCGAGCGGCGCGAGCGTGCGCGGACGATTCATCGGACTGACCCCCGGGACAACGGTCGGAAACAAGGAAACTGTAGCGAACTCCTTGCTCTGAGGGCGGTCGTCGTCCACACGCGGGGACCAGCGTGCGAACCCTGCCGAGGAGCGTCGATCGAGCGGTGCCTTGGGTCGCCGAGGGAGTCAGTCAGGGAACGGCAGGTTCAAGGTCGCCGTGTCGTTGCCCTCGGACGCTCCGATCCTCCCGACGACGAACCGGGCCTCGAAGAAGGCGCTGGCCGTCAAGCACGAGAGCGGCACCGCGACGGTGACGGTGCGTGCCTTCGTGCGCCACTTCTGGCGCAGGCCGGGGCACGAGACCCGCTCGCGATCACCGAGGTTGAACTCGACGTGGACGGTGGAGCGTGGCTTGCCCTGGATCCGCCAGACGGTGATCTCGCTCGGGGCGCCGCGCCCGTCGACGAGCCGGGTGTAGACCTGCACGTCACCCTTCTTCTTGACCTTGCGCAGCGTGGTGGTCAGCACGACCTTGGTGTCGCTGACCGACATCGCGATCCTGCGGATGTCATGGGTCGCAGGGATGTTCGTGCTCGCCGGGTCCGACGCCGAGGCTCGCTGGGCAGCCTCGGCCGGCGAGGACACCAGCAGGGCACCGAGGCAGCCGAGGATCGCGGTGAGGGCAGCGGTGCGCGCGCGGAGCGACATGGCCGAAGCCTAGGGATCCGACGCCGAGCCGGAGGGGGAATCAGAGATCAGGCGAGCGCTCGGGACGCGACGACCGCGCCCGTCGCGTCGGCGTAGAGGTGGTCGCCCGGCTCGATGCGCACGCCCTGGATCGTGACGGGCACGTCGACCTCACCGACGCCGCGCCGGGTCGAGCGCAACGGGACGGAGTCCAGCGCCAGGATGCCGAGCTCGAGCGTCCGCAGGATCTCGACGTCGCGGACCGCACCGCGGATCACGACGCCGGCCCAGCCGTTCTCGACCGCGCCGGCGGCGATCAGGTCGCCGAGCAGGGCACAGCGCAGCGAGCCTCCGCCGTCGACCACCAGCACGTGGCCCTCGCCGGGTGCGGCGAGCAGCTCCTTGACGCGCGAGTTGTCCTCGAGGCACGAGACGGTGCGCACCGGGCCACTGAAGACCTCGCGTCCGCCGAAGCCGCGGAGCCCGGGCTCGAGGACCCGCAGTCCGGCCTCGGGATCGTCGCCGTGCTCGTCGCAGAGGTCGGGGGTCGTGAAGGCCATGGGTTCCTCTCCAGCTGGGGGTGAGACCAGTCAAGCAGGGCGTACCACGCACGACACGCTCATGGACATGAGTGTTTCTCCCGTCGTCCACAGGTGGGGGCGGCCGGTCCTTGACCGTGCCGACGGCCCTGGGGATCCTGGCGCGTCAATCGATGTTCCTCGGGGGAAGGGCCGGGCGTGGATCCGTCGTCAGGGTTGTCGTCGCGGGTGCGGGACCTGGTGCGCGAGCGCCGGATCGACCCGCGCGCCGACGTGGACGAGGTGCGCCGCCTGGCTGTCGACGCGGTCGCGGACCACGAACGGCGCTCGCTCAGCGGAGTCGTGCGGCCGCTGGAGGAGCCCGAGCGGGTCGTGGGCGAGATCGTCGCCGACGTCTCCGGGTTCGGCGTGCTGCAGCCCTATCTCGAGGACGACGCGGTCGAGGAGATCTGGATCAACGCCCCGGACCGTGTCTTCGTCGCGCGCGGGGGTGTCCACGAGCTGACGACCACGGTCCTCACGACGGAGGCGGTCCGCGAGCTGGTGGAGCGGATGCTGCAGTCGTCGGGGCGTCGACTCGACGTCAGCCAGCCGTTCGTCGACGCCATGCTCCCGGGTGGGCACCGGCTGCACGTCGTGCTCGACGGCATCACGCGGGGTTTCAGCGCCGTCAACGTCCGCAAGTTCGTCGCGCGGGCCGCCTCGCTCGACGACCTGGTCGCTCTCGACAGCCTCGACTCCCACGCGGCCCAGTTCCTGTCCGCCTCCGTGCGTGCCGGTCTCAACATCGTGGTCTCCGGCGGGACGCAGGCGGGCAAGACGACCCTGCTCAACTGCCTGGCCGCCGCGATCCCGGGCACCGAGCGGGTCATCTCGGCCGAGGAGGTCTTCGAGCTCCGGTTCACCCACCCGGACTGGGTCCCGATGCAGACGCGGCAGGCCGGGCTCGAGGGCACGGGAGAGGTCGACCTGCGGGCGCTCGTCAAGGAAGCCCTGCGGATGCGGCCGACCAGGCTCATGATCGGTGAGGTCCGCGGGGCGGAGTGCCTCGACCTGCTGCTCGCCCTCAACTCAGGCTTGCCGTCCATGGCCAGCATCCACGCAAGCTCCGCGCGCCATGCGCTCGCCAAGCTCTGCACGCTGCCCCTGCTGGCGGGCGAGAACATCGGTGCATCGTTCGTGGTGCCGACCGTGGCGACCGCGGTCGACCTGGTCGTCCACGCCCGTCTCGACGCCGACGGTCGCCGATGCGTCGACGAGCTGCTCACGGTGACCGGACGCGTCGAGAACGGCAACATCGAGACCGAACCGGTCTTCAGGCGTGTCGACGGGGTGCTGGCCCGATCGCACGGGATCCCGTCCAGACGCGAGGACTTCGAACGGATCGGTGTCGACGTCGTCGGACTGCTCGACGCGTCCCGACCGCGGAGGATGACGTCGTGGGCGCCCTGATCGGACTCGGTCTCGGGCTGGGCCTGGCCCTCGTCGGGCTGTCATGGGGCCGGCCACGGGTGATCCGGGCGTCCCGACCAGGACGCCTGGCCGCCCTCCTCGCACGGGCGGGTGCCAGCGACGTCTCGGTGCGCGCCCTCGTGGGGCTGAGCGCGGCTGCTGCTGCGGTGGCCGGACTCGTGATGCTGGCAGCCTCCGGCGTGGCGGCGATCGCCGTCGTCTTCGCGGGACTGGCCGGGAGCCTCCCGTACGCGGTGCTGCGGGCCAGGGCGACGCGACGCGTCCGGGAGCACGCGGAGCTGTGGCCGGACGTCGTCGACAACCTCGCCTCGGCCGTGCGCGCCGGACTCTCGCTGCCCGAGGCGCTCATCCAGGTGGGGGAGCGCGGCCCCGACTCGATGCGAGATCCGTTCGTCCGGTTCGCACGCGACTACCAGGCGACGGGGCGTTTCCACGACTCGCTCGACCTGCTCAAGGCGCGGCTCGCCGATCCGGTCGGCGACCGTGTCGTCGAGTCGTTGCGCGTCGCTCGTGACGTGGGTGGCGGGGACCTCGGTCGTGTGCTCAGGACGCTCTCGGCCTACCTGCGCGACGATCTACGGACCCGGGCCGAGATCGAGGCGCGCCAGTCCTGGACGGTCAACGGTGCCCGCCTGGCGGTCGCCGCGCCGTGGTTCGTGCTCCTGATGATGAGCGTGCAACGCGACGTCGTGGAGCGCTACGCGAGCCTCGCCGGGGCCATGGTCCTCGGTGGAGGTGCCGTGCTCAGCGTCCTCGCCTACCAGCTGATGATGCGCATCGGCCGACTGCCGCGCGCCCGACGGGTGCTGGCATGAGCGGCGCGTTCGTCGGCCTCGGTCTGGGGCTCGGCGTCGTGCTCGTGGTGGTCGGGTGGCGATCGGTCCGGCGGCCGTCGGTCGCGTCGCGCGTCCTGCCGTACGTGCGTGACGTCCGGCCCGATCTGCTCCCTGACGTCCGTCCGTCAGCGTGGTCTGCGGTCTTCGGCCCCGTGCTGTCCGCAGGGATCGCCACGCTGGGCGACCTGGTCGGCAGCGCCACGAGCGTGTCGCGGCGACTGGACCGGCTCGGCCGGCGCGGCGATGTCGAGGCGTTCCGCGCCGAGCAGCTCGTCTGGGGCGGGATCGGGTTCGCCACGGCTGCGGCGCTCGGGCTGGCCCTCTGGTCGACCGGAGCGCGGGGGCCGGTGCTGCTCGTGCTGTGCCTCGTCGGTCTTGTCGCCGGCGTGATCCTGCGTGACCACCGGCTGTCGACCGAGGTCGGCACCCGCGAGCGGGCGATGATCGAGGAGTTCCCCGCCGTCGCCGACCTGCTGGCCATCGCCGTCGCTGCGGGCGAGAGCCCCGTCGCCGCGCTCCAGCGCGTCACCTCGGTTGCACACGGAGCCATGCCGGACGAGCTGGGTCGGGTCCTGGCCGACATCCGCACCGGGACTCCCGTCCCGGCCGCGTTCGACGCCCTGGCCGCCCGCACCGGGGTGCCGAGCATCGCTCGCTTCGCCGAGGCGATCGCCGTGGCCGTGGAGCGCGGCACGCCACTCGTCGACGTCCTGCACGCGCAGACCGCCGACGTGCGCGAGGCCTCGAGGCGCGAGCTGATCGAGTCGGGAGGGAGACGCGAGATCGCGATGATGCTCCCGGTCGTGTTCCTCATCCTCCCCACGACGGTCGTCTTCGCCTTCTTCCCCGGATACATCGGGCTGCGACTCACGTCGTAGTCCTGGACCGAAAGGAACCGCATGACGTGGACACGACGAACTGGACCGCGCGACGAGCGCGGCGACGTGCCGGGCTGGGTGATGATCACCGTGATGTCGGCCGGGCTCGTCGCCATCATCACGGCTGCCGCCGGACCCCAGCTGCGCACGATGCTCATCGACGCGCTGAACGCCGTCGGCGGCGGCTGAGGCGCGAGGATGGCGCCAGCGTCGTCGAGTTCGTCCTGGTGCTGACGCTGCTCGTGCCGCTCGTGCTCGGCATCGTGCAGGCGGGGCTGGTGCTGCACGTGCGCAACACGATCACCGCCGCGGCGACCGACGGAGCGCGCGCCGGTGCGCCTCTGGGTGCCGACCCTGTGCAAGCCTCGGATCGCACGCGCACGATGATCCGTGCCGCCCTCGACGACCGCT
Source organism: Aeromicrobium sp. (assembly GCA_023257515.1). Taxonomy (GTDB): domain Bacteria; phylum Actinomycetota; class Actinomycetes; order Propionibacteriales; family Nocardioidaceae; genus Aeromicrobium. The sequence goes on along the minus strand of JALRCA010000111.1, from coordinate 9,792 downwards.
ACGCCGCCGACGTGACGGCCGCCGACCGTCGGATCGACGGGACCGACGTGGTCGAGGTGCGGGTGCGGACCGAGGTGCCGGCGCTCGGCCTCCTCGGCCCCGCGGTGCCGCTCGACGTGACCGGTCACGCCGTCAAGGAGCAGGCGCCGTGACCCGCGAGGAGGGATCGGCCACGGTCGAGTTCGTGTGGCTCTCGATCCTGCTGCTCGTGCCGTTCGTCTACGTCGTGCTGGCCGTCTTCGACACCCAGCGGGCGGCGTACGCCGTCTCGTCGGCGAGTCATGCTGCGGCTCGTGCCTACGTCCGCGCGCCCGACCCGCAGACCGGGGCCGAGCGGGCCGAGTCCGCCGCGAGGGTGGCTCTGGGCGACCACGACGTCAGCGCACGGGTCGAGGTCGTGTGCCTGCCGTCTCGGTCCGACTGCCTCACGCCGGGCTCGTCGGTGCGGGTGGTCGTCCGCTCGGTCCAGCCGCTCCCGCTCACACCCTCGGTCCTCGGCGACCAGCTCGGCGGCATCGCGGTCGACAGCGAGCACACGGAGCCGTTCGGAAGATTCCGGGAGGCGCGGTGAGCCGCCGGTCCGACCGCGGCAACGTGAGCCTCATGACCATCGGGTTCGTGATCGTGCTGGTCATGCTGTGCGCGGTGGTGGTCAACGCCTCCGACGCCTACCTGGACCGGCAGGAGCTCATGAACCTGGCCGACGGCGCCGCGCTCACCGCGGCGGACGGACTCGACGAGTCGGCGTTCTACGGCGGTCGCGCGGTGACGCTGGACCCCGCGGAGGCCCGCCGCCTGGTCGACGACTACGTCGGTGGGCACGGGGCCCGCGTCGTGGGCGTCGACGTCGCGGACGACGAGGTCAGCGTGCGGCTGGAGCGTCGGCTCGACCTGGTGCTCGTCCCTTCCGGGTGGACCTCCGGCACCACGGTGACGGCATCGGCGTCCGCCCAGCTGCGACCGGCATGACGGGGCGCTGCAGCCCGCCCCATCCGACCGTCCGTCGACTTGGCGTGCGCGCTCGTGCCCTACCCCTAGGGTGGACGCGTGTCGTCAGCCACCGTCCGGGTCCCCGCGAAGATCAACCTCTGTCTGGGCGTGGGACCGGTGCGTGACGACGGCTTCCACCCGCTCGCGACGGTCTACCAGGCGCTCGACCTCTACGACGAGGTCCGGCTGACGGCCACCGACGACGGGGTCGTCGCGGTCTCGGTCCACACCGACGCCGAGGACGCCGACGTGCCGCTGGGAGACGACAACATCGCCGTCCGCGCGGCCGAGCTGCTGCGCGCCGACCACCCGCAGGTCGGGGGCGTCGACCTGAGCATCCGCAAGGTCATCCCCGTCGCCGGCGGCATGGCCGGCGGGTCCGCGGACGCGGCCGCCGCACTCGTCGGCTGCAACGAGGTGTGGGGGCTCGGGCTGTCCAAGCTCGAGCTCGAGCCCTACGCCGCCGAGCTCGGCAGCGACGTGCCGTTCCTGCTCCACGGCGGCAACGCCGTCGGCGGCGGACGCGGCGAGACGGTCAGCCCCGTCCTGGCGCGCGGTTCGTACCACTGGGTGCTCGCCGTGGCGTCCGAGGGACTGTCGACCAAGTCGGTCTACGAGGAGTTCGACCGGCTCAACGCCGACCGCCGCATCCTCGAGCCGCAGGTGCCCGACACCCTGCTCTCGGCCCTGCGCGCCGGGGACGCCGAGCAGCTCGGCCCCACGCTCGCCAACGACCTGACCGAGGCAGCGCTCAGCCTGCGCCCCGAGCTCGAGGGCACCCTCGACCTCGGCCGCGAGGCCGGAGCGCTCGGTGCGCTGCTGTCGGGCTCCGGCCCCACGTGCCTGTTCCTCGCCCGCGACGAGCCGCACGCCCTCGACATCGCCATCGCGCTGGCCGGCGCGGGATCGGCGGCCGACGTCGTCCAGGCCCGCGGCCCTGTCGCCGGCGCCCGGCTGATCTGACGTGGCGCCCCTCATCGGGGGCGAGGCCCTGCACCTCGCCTACCCCGACCGTGTCCTGCTCGACGACGTCACCCTCGGTCTCGCCGAGCGCGAGCGCATCGGCGTCGTCGGCCGCAACGGCGACGGCAAGTCCACCCTGCTGCGCGTGCTGGCCCGCCGACAGGAGCCCGACGAGGGTCGGATCACGTGGCGGCGCGACCTGCGCGTCGGGTTCCTCGACCAGGCCGACGTGCTCGACCCGACGCTCACCGTCGTGGCGTCCGTCGTCGGGGACCGTCCCGAGCACGAGTGGGCCGGTGACGCGCGCATCCGCGACGTCATGGCCGGGCTCATCGGCGACGTCGACCCCGCCGCCACCGTCGGCACCCTGAGCGGTGGCCAGCGTCGACGTGTCGCCCTCGCCGCCGTCCTGGTGGGCGAGCACGACGTCGTGTTCCTCGACGAGCCCACCAACCACCTCGACATCGAGGGCGTCACCTGGCTGGCGCGGCACGTCAACGCCTCGCCCGTGTCGTCGTGGGTCGTCGTCACCCACGACCGCTGGTTCCTCGACGAGATCTCGACCAGCACGTGGGAGGTCCACGACGGTGTCGTCGACGCGTTCGACGGCGGCTACGCGGCCTACGTGCTGCAGCGCGTCGAGCGCGACCGCCAGGCCGCGGCCTCGGAGGAGAAGCGCCAGAACCTGATGCGCAAGGAGCTCGCCTGGCTGCGCCGCGGCGCGCCCGCGCGGACGTCCAAGCCCAAGTTCCGCATCGACGCGGCCAACGCCCTCATCGAGCGCGAGCCCCCGATCCGCGACAGCGTCGAGCTCGCCCAGCTCGCCACCGCGCGCCTCGGCAAGGACGTCGTCGACCTGCTCGACGTCTCCGTCGCCTACGGCGACCGTCAGGTCCTGCGCGACGTCGAGTGGCGCATCGCGCCGGGGGAGCGAGCCGGCATCCTGGGCGTCAACGGCGCGGGCAAGAGCACCCTGCTGGGGCTCGTCACCGGTGACGTCGAGCCCACCTCGGGTCGCGTCAAGCGCGGCAAGACCGTGCGGGTCGCGGCGCTGTCGCAGTCGCTCGTCGAGCTCGACCCCGTCGCCGAGGAGCGCGTCAGCGACCTGGTCGGCCGCCAGCGCGCCACCTACGTCGCCGGCGGCAAGGAGCAGACGCCCGGGCAGCTGCTGGAACGCCTCGGGTTCGCGAGCAACCAGCTGCAGACCCGCGTCAAGGACCTGTCGGGCGGGCAGAAGCGGCGGCTCCAGCTGCTGCTCATCCTGCTCGACGAGCCGAACGTGCTGATCCTCGACGAGCCCACCAACGACCTCGACACCGACATGCTCGCGGCGATGGAGGACCTGCTCGACTCCTGGCCGGGCACGCTGCTCGTCGTCTCGCACGACCGCTACTTGCTCGAGCGCGTCACCGACCAGCAGTACGCCGTGCTCGGCGGACGTCTGCGGCACCTGCCCGGCGGCGTGGACGAGTACCTGCGGATCAGCGAGGCCGGGCTGACGGGGCCGACCGCGTCCTCGGCCCCCGTGCCCGGGCCGGCGGCGGTCGAGGAGCCCAAGGTCTCGCAGCGTGACCGCGAGCAGCGACGCAAGGAGGTCGCCCGGCTCGAGCGCCAGATCGAGCGGCTCGCCACCCGCGCGGCCGAGCTCGAGCTCGCGATGGTCGAGCACGCCACCGACGCGGAGCGGTTGGTCGGCCTCGCGGCCGAGCACGACGAGCTGGTCACCGAGCAGCGCGAGCTCGAGGACCGCTGGCTCGAGATCAGCGAGTAGCTACTCGCCACACACGATCTGCAGGTCGACCGGCAGCGTCGAGGAGCCCTGCACGAGGTCGCCGCGGATGGTGAACCCGTCGGGGGTGCGCTCGACCTTCAGCCGGTCGAGGCCGTCCGGGTCGGCCGAGGCCAGGACGTCCTTGGCCGAGACCGTGAAGCGGACGAGGTCGGTGCCGGCGAGCTTGCCCTGGATGGTGTTCGGCGGCGTGCCGACCGAGCTGAAGCTCACCGACGTGTCCGCGTCGTCGAAGCACGTGACGACCCACGTGTCGGCCATGTCCTTGCCGTCCACGGTGCCGGTGATGTCGCCCTCGCCGGTGCCCTTCGGGGCCTGGTCCGAGGACGCCGAGGCAGACGCGGAGAGTGACGGCGTGGGCTCGTCGTCCTGGGCGAACGGGCCGCAGCCGGCGAGGACGGCCAGCATCGCCGTCGTGGCGGCGAGCGCGAGCACGCGGCGGGAGCTGCTCATGCCGGGCACGTGATCGTCAGGTCGACATCGACCTCGGTCTCGCCGTTCACATACTGCGAGCCGCTCACGCGGTAGCCCGAGTCGGTCGGCTCGAACCGCAGGTCGTCGACGGACGTGCGGATCGTCGTCTCCAGGTCGCCGTAGGTCAGGTCGAACGCCGAGAGGCGCCCTCCCGACGACCGGTAGACGTCGAGCCGGTCCTCGCCCTGGCCGGTCGCCTCGACGTGCAGGTTGTTGCCCTGCAGCGGCTCGCACGTCACCGTCCACTCGCCGGAGACGGCGCGATCACCGACCGAGCCGGCCAGGTCGCCGTCGTCGGAACCACGAGGGATCTCGGGCGGACTCGTCGTGACCTGGGCCGGCGGGTCCGAGATCGTGCGCGCCGGCTCGGTGCCGGAGCAGCCCGTCGCGGCGACGAGGGCCGTCGCCAGGACGCAGGACGTGAGTCGTGTCTTCATCGGTCCCCCTGGATGATCGGGACCGATCGAAGCACACCGTCCGCGCGGCGTCGAGTCGAGCTCAGTCGTCGAAAGGACCGAGCAGGTCGCGCAGGTCGGCGGTGAGGCGTTCCAGCGCCGCGGGATCGACGCCCGCCAGCAGCTCGGCCTCGCGCTCGAGGAGCTCCGAGACCGCTGCATCGACGCGGCTGCGCCCGGCGGCCGTCAGTCGCACCAGCACGCCGCGTCGGTCGGCCGGGTCGCGTCGACGGTCCACCAGGCCGCGCGCTGCGAGGCGGTCGATGCGGTTCGTCATCGTGCCGCTGGTCACGAGCGTCTCGGCGACGAGGCGTCCGGGCGAGAGCTCGTAGGGGTCGCCGGAGCGCCGCAGCGCCGAGAGGACGTCGAACTCCCAGGGCTCGATCTCGTGCGCCGAGAACGAGGCCTTCCGCGCCTGGTCGACGTGGTGCGCCACGCGGCTGACACGGCTGAGGACGTGCATGGGGGAGACGTCGACGTCGGGACGCTCGCGTCGCCAGGCGGCGACGATGCGATCGACCTCGTCCTCGTGTCCCATGCAGCGAGGTTATCGGTCAAGAATCTTGATGTCGAGACAGTTTCGGGCGTAGCGTGCGACACGTGGACGTCAGGGACCTCGTGGGCCGTGGGCCGGTCGAGCAGGCCGCGGCCCTGCGACGGGGCGAGGTCACCGCGCGAGCGCTGACCATCGCGACCCTGGCCGCGGTCGAGCGCGAGAACGCGCGCCTGAACGCGGTCGTCGAGCTGCTCGCCGACGAGGCGTTCGACGCCGCCGACGACGCGGACGCGCGGCTCGCTGCCGGCGAGGACGGACCGCTCCTCGGCGTGCCGCTCGCGGTCAAGAACGACCTGCCGGTCACCGGGCACGTGACGGGGCGGGGGAGCCGTGCGTTCACCGCCGTCGCTGCCCGGGACGCCGACGTCGTGGCGGCCGCCCGGGCCGCCGGCATGGTGCCGGTCGCGACGACGACCCTGCCGGAGCTCGCGATCTGCGGGTTCACCGAGTCCGTCGCCACGGGCATCACGCGCAACCCGCACGACCTGGACCGCTCGCCCGGCGGCTCGTCAGGCGGCTCAGCCGCGTTGGTCGCCGCGGGGGCCGTCGGGATCGCGACCGCCGGGGACGGTGCGGGGTCGATCCGGATCCCGGCCGCGAGCTGCGGGCTCGTCGGGTTCAAGCCCACCCACGGCACGATGCCGAGCTCCGGCTCCTGGCACGGCCTGTCCACGCAGGGGTGCGTCGTGCCGACCGTGGCCGACGCCGCGCTCTACCTCGACACGATCGGCACGTTCCGCGAGTCGCTCGTCGACGCCGCCGCGACCGCTCCTCCCCGGCTCCGGGTGGGCGTCAGCACGAGCGCGTCGGCGGCGCTCCGGGCCGAGAAGCTCGATCCCGAGGTCAGGGCCGCGCTCGACCGCGCCGCGCAGACGTTCTCCGACGCCGGGCACACCGTGCGCGACGTCAAGGTGCCGTACGGCACGGACGCCAAGGCGCTGACCGTGCGCTACCTCGGGGGCATCCGACAGCAGGCGCTCCTGGCCGAGGACGCGTCGCTGCTGGAACGTCGCACCCGCCAGATCGCCCGCCTGGGAGCACCCTTCGGCGCACGATCGATCGCCTGGGCCAGGCGTGCCGGTGAGCGATTCGGCGACCAGGTCCACGACGCGCTCGACGTCGACGTGCTGCTCACTCCCGTCATGAGCGACACCGCGCTGCGCGTCGGCCGCTGGAAGAAGCGCGGCGGTCTGCGCACCGTGCTCGCGATGAACGCGTTCTACCCCTACACCGCGCAGTGGAACCACGCCGGGCTGCCGGCCGTGTCCCTGCCGTTCGGCACCGCCTCCGACGGCCTGCCGCTCGCCGTGCAGCTCGTCGCCCGCCGCGACGACGACGCCCTGCTCATGTCGATCGCGGCACGGCTGGAGGCCGCTACATGACCACCGTCTGGGACCCCGCTCTGTACCTGCGTCACGCGGACCACCGCGGTCGTCCGTTCGCCGAGCTGCTGGCCCGCGTTCCGGTCGACGCGGCCACCGTGGTCGACCTCGGCTGCGGTGCCGGCAACCTGACGTCGATGGTCCGCGCTCGGTGGCCCGAGGCGACGGTCGTCGGCGTCGACTCGTCGCCGGAGATGATCGAGCGCGCCCGCACCGACGATCCCGGCACGACCTACCTCGTCGAGGACGTGCGGACGTGGGAACCCGAGGCCCCGGTCGACGCGATCGTCTCGAACGCGATGTTCCAGTGGGTGCCGGACCAGCTCGAGGTCATCGAGCGGCTGCTGCAGCACGTCGCGCCGGGCGGGGCGTTCGCGCTGCAGGTGCCGCACAACTTCGACGCCCCGAGCCACCGCATCCTGGCCGACCTCGCCGCCGAGGATCCCTACGCGGAGCACACGAGCGGAGCCGGCCGCGCCTACGGGACGACGGCCGCCGAGTACCTGCGGTTCTTTGCCGACCGCGGCTGGAGCGCCGACGTGTGGGAGACGACCTACCAGCACGTCCTGCCCGGCGAGGACGCCGTGTGGAGCTGGATCTCCGGCACGGGCGCCCGCCCCTTCGTGCAGGCGCTGCCCGACGGCCTGCGTGAGCAGTTCGTCGAGGAGTACAAGGCGCGCCTGCGCGTCGCCTACCCCCGCGAGTCCTGGGGCACCGCCCTGCCGTTCGACCGCGTGTTCGCCGTCGCCGTCCGCGAGCGCTGACCGGTAGCCTGATCCCACCGATCCCCGGTTGGTCTGCCGGCAGGGCCCGCCTGACTTTGAATCAGGACAAGCGACGTAGGTTCGACTCCTACCCGGGGAGCCACGGCACCGCGGTTTACCCGGTCGGCCGGGTAAACCGTCACTGGGCGCGGCACATTCACTGCGCCAGGCGATGGTTTGCCGTGCCGAGTCGGCCCGGGGGTACGGCCCAGCGACCCGGCTGACCCGGTCGGCGTCCGTCCGTAGACTGGCGCGGGTCCGTCGCGAGGGCGGACGTCCGAAGGGAGTCACGTGAGCGACCAGGTCACCGCGATCGTGCTGGCGGCGGGAGCCGGCACCCGCATGAAGTCCTCCCGCGCCAAGGTCCTGCACGAGATCGGCGGGCGCAGCCTGCTGGCCCACGCGCTCACCGCGGTCCGCGACGTCGGAGCCGCCACCACCGTCACCGTCGTCGGCCACGACCGTGAGCAGGTCGCGGCCGCCGTCACCGACCTCGACCCCACCGTCGTCCAGGTCGTCCAGGAGCAGCAGCGCGGCACCGGCCACGCCGTCCAGGTCGCGCTCGACGGGCTCGACGAGGCGCCCGAGGGCGTCGTCCTCGTGACGTACGCCGACGTGCCCCTGCTCCAGGCGCAGACCCTCGCCGAGATGCTGCTCGAGCACCGCCACGCCGGATCCGCCGTCACGATCCTGACCGCCGAGGTCGGCGACCCCACCGGCTACGGCCGCATCGTGCGTGACGACGCCGGCGCCGTGCAGGCCATCCGCGAGCACAAGGACGCCAGCGACGCCGAACGGGCGATCCGCGAGATCAACAGCGGCATCCTCGCCGTCGACGCCGCGTTCCTGTCCCACGCCGTCTCCACGCTCGAGGACGGCAACGCGCAGGGCGAGCTCTACCTCACCGACATCGTCGCCAAGGCCGTCGCCGAGGGACGACCGGTCGGCGCCCACGTGCTCGAGGACGTGTGGCAGACCGAGGGCGTCAACGACCGCAGGCAGCTGGCCCGACTCGGTGCCGAGCTGAACCGGCGCACGCTCGAGCACTGGATGCACGAGGGCGTCACGATCGTCGACCCGCACAGCACGTGGGTCGACTCGGCGGTCAGCCTCGCGCGCGACGTGACGATCCTGCCCGGCACGCAGCTCCTCGGCGCCACCGACGTCGCCGAGGGCGCGACGATCGGTCCCGACACCACCCTGCGCAACGTCGAGGTCGGCGAGGGCGCGACGATCGTCCGCACCCACGGCGCCGACGCGCTGATCGGCGCGGGCGCGAGCGTCGGGCCGTTCGCCTACCTGCGCCCCGGCACCGAGCTCGGCGCCGACGGCAAGATCGGCACGTTCGTCGAGACCAAGAACGCGCGGATCGGCGACGGCGCCAAGGTGCCTCACCTGTCCTACGTCGGCGACGCCGAGATCGGCGAGGGCAGCAACATCGGTGCGGGCACGATCACCGCGAACTACGACGGCGTCGAGAAGCACCGCACCACCGTCGGACGCCATGCCCGCACCGGCTCCGACAACGTGTTCGTCGCCCCGGTCACGATCGGTGACGGCGCGTTCACCGGCGCCGGTACCACGGTCCGCGACGACGTCCCCCCGGGGGCGCTGGCCGTGACTGCGGGGGAGCAGCGGATCATGGAGGGGTGGGTGCAGCGCAAGCGACCCGACACGGCGTCGGCGAGGGCCGCCGCCGAGCCGAGCGACGAGGAGACCGGCACCCGTGAGTAGCCTGCTCAAGCAGACCCCCACCAAGAAGATCATGCTCTTCTCGGGGCGGGCGCACCTGACGCTCGCCCAGGAGGTCGCGAACCTGCTCGAGGTCGAGCTCGTGCCCACCACCGCGTACGACTTCGCCAACGGTGAGATCTACGTACGCTTCGACGAGTCCGTGCGCGGCAGCGACGCCTTCGTGATCCAGAGCCACGCGGCTCCCATCAACGAGGCGATCATGGAGCAGCTCATCATGATCGACGCCCTGAAGCGCGCCTCGGCGAAGCGCATCACGGTGATCCTGCCGTTCTACGGCTACGCCCGCCAGGACAAGAAGCACCTCGGTCGCGAGCCGATCTCGGCGCGCCTCATGGCCGACCTGTTCACCGCCGCCGGCGCCGACCGGCTGATGACGGTCGACCTGCACACGGCCCAGATTCAGGGCTACTTCGACGGCCCCGTCGACCACCTGCTGGCCATGCCGATCCTCACCCGCTACGTCAAGAACAACTACGGCGGCCAGCCGCTGGCGGTCGTCTCGCCCGACGCGGGCCGCATCAAGGTGGCGGAGTCGTGGGCCAACGCCCTCGGCGGTGCGCCGCTGGCGTTCATCCACAAGACCCGTGACCCGCGTCGCCCCAACGAGTCCAAGGCGAACCGCGTGGTCGGCGAGGTCGAGGGGCGCACCTGCATCCTCGTCGAC
>JALRCA010000095.1 GCA_023257515.1 Aeromicrobium sp. | reverse complement strand
CTTCGCGCATAGCGCGAAGCCGAGGGGCCTTCGTCGTGTCGTGAATCAGACGAGTGAATCGAGTCGGGCCCCCCAGCGCGCCGAAGGCGCCACCGAGGGATCCCCGCAGCTCCCCGTCGCCGCCGCGAAGCGGCCGTCACGGCTCGAACCAGCCGAGCGAATCGAGTCGGGCCCCCCAGCGCGCCGAAGGCGTCATGCGAGGGATCCCCGCAGCTCCCCGTCCCCGCCGCGAAGCGGCCAGCACGGATCGAACCATGACCCACGACCTGGTGTGCCCGGCCCCCGGGTGAGTCGTCCGCCGCGGGGCGGCCGGGCTCACCGCCGGGTGATGATGGCCTCGAGGTTGGCGCGGGTGTCGGAGAGCTCAGCGATGGCCTCGTCGAGACGATCGCGCTGCAGGACGAGCTCGTCGACGAGCTCGGGGCAGTCGGGCGTCAGCTCGGTGTCGTCGTCGATCATGCACGGCAGGACGGCGACGATCTGGGTCGTGCTCAGTCCGGCGGCGAGCAGGACCTGGATGCGTCGCACGGCGTCGACGTCGGCCGAGCGGTACTCGCGGTACCCGCTGGGGCGTCGCTCGGGGGCCAGCAGGCCCTGCGTCTCGTAGTAGCGCAGCGAGCGTTCGCTGGCGCCGGTGCTGCGCGCGAGCTCACCGATGCGCATCCTCGCCTCCGACTTGACCTTGACACTGATGTCAATCTCTAGCGTACGGCGCATGACCTCCGTGACCGTCCTGGGCCTCGGCCCCATGGGACATGCCCTGGCCTCCGCGCTCTCGTCGCAGCACCCGACCACCGTCTGGAGCCGTACGCCCGGACGGGCGGACGACCTCGACGCCGAGGTCGCCGACACGGCCCCGCTCGCGATCGCCGCGAGCCCCCTGGTGGTGGTCTGCGTCCGGGACCAGGAGGTGACCCGTGCAGTGCTGGATCCGGCGTTCCTGCCCGGCCGCACCGTGCTGAGCTTCTCGGGCGGCACGCCGGAGGAGGCACGCGACCTGGCTGCATGGGTGCGCAGCCACCGCGGCGAGTACGTCGACGGCGTGGTCGTCGCGACGCCCGAGGCGATCGGCACCGCGGAGGCCGCGTTCTACCTGAGCGGGCCGAAGGCCGCGGTCGAGCAGCATGCCCCCACCTTGCTGGCCCTCGGCGAGAACCTCCAGCACCTCGGTGAGGACCCCGGCCGCGGTGCCGCGCTGGACGCGGCGCTGCAGGACATGTTGTGGACGTCGATGTCGGGCGTCGTGCACATGCTCGCCCTGGCACGTGCCGAGGGACTGTCGATCGGACAGGTCGCCGAGCAGGCCACGGCACTGCTGGGCTTCTTCCCGGACTTCGTCGGGGCCTTGGCCGAGCAGGTCGCGACGGCCAGCTATCCGGGAGACCTCGGCACGCTCGACTCGACCGCGGGGGTCATGGATCACGTCCTCCGGACCATCCGTGCCAACGACCTCGACGACGCCGTGCTCAGCGCGTCCAGGGAGCAGGTCCAACGGGCGATCGACGCCGGTCACGGCGACGACGGCTTCGGCCGGTTGGCGGACACGCTGAGCACGGTCGTCAGGCGCTGACGACCTCGGACACGGACTGCGGCGCCCGCCCGGTGAGGTCGGCGACGACGGTCGACACGTCCTCGAGCCAGCCCTCACGGGTAGCGGTGCCGAAGGTGGTCAGCACCTCGACGAGTCCCTCGGGCAGGCCGGCCTGGAGCAGACCCGCGGAGTAGGCGGCATCGTCGACCGCCACGACCTGGACCTCGGGTCCGGCGAGGGTGGCGAGCTGCAGCGCGCTGACGGCCTCGGGGCCCGTGACGTCGTAGACACGGTTCTCGTGGCCGGTGCCGCGCAGGACCGCCGCGGCGACGGCGGCGCAGTCGGCTCGGCTCACGTAGGCCGTGCGCCCGTCGCCGACGTTGGTGACGAGCTGGCCGCTGGCGGCGGCCTGCTGGAGGCTCGGCCGCTGCAGGTCCGCGTAGAGGTTGTTGCGCAGGAAGGTCCACGTCAGACCGCTGTCGCGCAGGGCCTGCTCGGTGTCGAGGTGATCGGCGCCCGCGATGGCGGGGTTGGCCGGATCGGTACGGGGGACCGAGGTGTAGACGACGTGCGAGACGCCCGCGGCCCTCGCGGCCTCGACGGCGTTGCGGTGCAGCTTCTGGCGCTCCGGCCCCACGACGTCGGTCGAGATGAGCAGCAGCGTGTCGACGCCGGCGAGCGAGGCCTCGAGGGCGGCGGGGTCGGCGAAGTCGCCGGCGCGGCGCTGGCTCTCGGGGATCTGAGGGGCGACGTCGGCGAGCTTCTCGGGTGAGCGGCTCAGCAGGACGAGCTCCTCGGCCGGGACGTGGTGCAGGAGGTCGGCGACGACGAGCCCGCCGAGCTGGCCCGTGGCTCCGGTGATGCCGATGGTCATGAGGTGCTCCGAATCATAGTCGTGTTGGTGGCGGTTCAAACCGTAGTCGACGCGATGGCGATATGACAAGATGGGGTCATGGCGACGCCCACCAACACCCAGTTCGCGGTCGCCGTGCACGTCCTGGGCTACCTGGGGACGGCCGGTGCCGGCCGGCTCGTCGGCGCCAGCGAGCTCTCCGCCAGCACGGGCGCGAACCCCGTCCACGTGCGCAAGGTGCTCGGCCCGCTGCGCGAGGCGGGGCTTCTCGAGTCGAGCGTCGGCAAGGCCGGGGGGTGGCGGCTCGTCGTCGATCCGGCCGAGCTCACGCTCGCCACCGTCTGGCGCGTGGTGCAAGGTGACGACCCGGTCGTGGGTCTCCACTCACCTGATCCGGCCTGTCCGGTCGGACGTCGGGTGCGCGACGACCTGCAGGTCGTCGAGCGTCGGATGGCGGCCGCGCTCGAGGCGGAGCTCGAGCGCACGACGATCGCGGAGCTCGGCTTCGCCGCAACGACTGTCTGACGCCTGGGCCGAATCCGAGCATTCGGCACCGCCGGGGTGCAACGGTCGGAGATGATGTGAGGCCGCCACCTCCCCAGGAGTCCTCGTGTCCGACGCCCCCTCGCCCTCTCTCCTGTCCCGCGTGCCGCGCTGGGCGCGACGCTCCGTCGTCGGACTCGTGGTACTCGGCGCCATCGTCCTGGCGTGCGGCGTCAGCGTGCTGGTCGGTCGAGCGCAGGCCGCGTCGTACGACGCCGACTGGCAGGCCTGGAAGAAGCGTTCGGTGCCCGTCCTCCAGGACGCGGTCAAGGAGCCGAACGACCTCTACCCGAGGACGGGGGACGAGCTCTACGACCGCAAGACCCAAAAGGCCGCCTGTGAGCGGGTCGCGACGTCGCGCTCGGAGGTTCGTGCCGCGGTGCGGAAGGCGCCGCGGTTCGGCGGCGGCCTCGGGGTCCTGAGTGGTCAGGCGCGCGAGGGTGCGAAGTCCTCGGACCGACGCGTCCGCGTCGTGCGAGCCTTCGGGCGCGACGCCGAGGCGGCGTTGACCAAGGTCCTGCGCGACTGCCGATGGGTCGTCTCGATCATGAGGGATCCGCGCGCCGCCAGGGCGCCCGTGGCGTTGAGAGCCGCGGACCGCCTGCTCGAGAAGAAGGGGGCGAGCGGCAACGGGTACACGTGTCCCACCGGGCGCTGCGTCCCGTTCACGCCGGCGAAGTCGAAGCGCCACTTCTCGCTGCTGGCCGAGGGGTACGAGGCCCGGGCCGGCTGGTTCCGTTCGATCTTCGGCAGCAAGGGGTGCGCGACCACCTCGTACGCGCCGTTCTGCGCGAAGATCGTCGCGGCGCAGCGTCCGGCTGGCCGCGCGACGCGCACGTGCGTCCGTGAGGCGCGGCGGGCCACCGTTGCGAGGGACGAGGCGGCGCGGCAGGCCTGCAACAAGGTGATCGACCTGCGCGAGGCCTCTCGGGAGAAGCTCTCGCGCGCCTTCTCCGCCCGCTGGCCCGAGCTCCGCTACCGGTCCCTGCAGAGCGGTATCGAGATCGTCGACGTGCCGAACCGGTTCCTGAGCTTCATGGTGCTCGAGCACCTGAGCGCGTCGCAGGACGCGGCCGCCCGCTCGCTGGAGGGCCTCTGACCGACGACGTGACGGGGGCCGCGTTGACCCGGCCGCGCCGGTGTGGGACATTTCAGATACCAGCGGTATCTGAGTGTGAAGGAGCACGGATGAGCGACCAGGTCAGCGAGCACGTCGACGTCGTGATCGTCGGAGCGGGACTCTCGGGCATCGGCGCCGCCTACCGGCTGAGCACGATGGCGCCGGACCGGACGTACGCGATCCTCGAGGCGCGCGACGCGATGGGCGGCACGTGGGACCTGTTCCGCTACCCCGGCATCCGCTCCGACTCCGACATGTACACGCTGAGCTACCCGTTCCAGCCGTGGACCAAGAAGACGTCGATCGCCGCCGGTGGCGACATCCGCGAGTACATCCAGGGCGCGGCCGACGAGTTCGGCATCGCCGAGCACGTGCGCTACGGCCACCGGGTCCAGTCGGCCAGCTGGTCCACCGAGGACGCCCGGTGGACCGTCACGTCGGAGGTCGACGGCCGGACCGTGGAGCAGACGTGCGACTTCCTGTTCTTCTGCAGCGGCTACTACGACTACGACGAGGCCTACACGCCGGACTTCCCGGGGATCGAGGACTTCGGTGGTCAGGTGATCCACCCGCAGTTCTGGCCGGAGGACCTCGACTACGCCGGCAAGCGCGTCGTCGTCATCGGGTCGGGTGCCACCGCGATCACCCTGATCCCGTCGATGGCCGACGACGCCGGGCACGTGACCATGCTTCAGCGATCCCCCACCTACATCACGTCGCTGCCCCAGGAGGACAAGATCGCGGCCGGGCTGCGCAAGGTCCTGCCGGCGGAGACGGCGCACCGCGTGACGCAGGTCAAGAACGCGGCCACCGCGATCGGGTTCTACGAGTTCTGCCGACGGTTCCCCGGCGCGGCTCGCAAGCTCCTGCTCACACGCGCCGGGCGCTCGGTGCCCGAGGACTTCGACGCCAAGCACCTCACCCCGACCTACGACCCGTGGGACCAGCGTCTGTGCGTCGTGCCGAACGGCGACCTCTGGCGCAGCATCCGGCGGGGCCGTGCCTCGATCGTGACCGATCGGATCGAGCGCTTCGACGAGACCGGCATCGTGCTGGAGTCCGGCGAGCGCCTCGACGCCGACGTCGTGGTGACGGCGACCGGTCTCAAGGTGGTGGCGCTCGGCAAGGTCGCGATCGACGTCGACGGCGAGAAGGTCGACCCGGGCTCGCGCTTCGTCTACAAGGGCCTGATGCTCAGCGGCGTGCCGAACCTGGCCTGGTGCATCGGCTACACGAATGCGTCGTGGACGCTGCGGGCCGACCTGACGTGGCGCTACGTGGCGCGGTTCCTGAACCATCTTCGCGACAAGGGCTACGCGTACGGGATGCCCGACCCGGCCGGCGCGGAGGGCGAGTCGGCCCCCGCCCTCGACCTGCAGTCCGGCTACGTGCAGCGAGCCAAGGACGTGCTGCCCCAGCAGGGCAGCGAGTCGCCGTGGACGGTGCGCCAGAACTGGTTCCTGGACGCCTGGGACAACGCGCGCACCGACCTGGACGAGGCGATGGTCTGGACGCCCCAGAAGGTGGCGGTGGGCTGAGGCTCAGGCCGGTTGGCAGTGCGGGCACCAGTACGTCTGGCGCTCCGTGGTGGGCCGGTCGCCCAGGTCACCACGCCGGATCGAGGTGCCGCAGCGTCGGCACCGACGCCGCTCGCGGTTGTAGACCCACCGCTCCTCGCCGCTGCGGGTGCTGCCGGTGAACGAGCGCTCGACCCGGGCCTTGTTGGTGTCGAGGACGCGTTGGCTGCGCTGCACCAGGCGGCGGACGTCGGGCACGTCGCCGAGGCGCCGGGTGGGCGCGAGGCCGTGCAGGAACAGCAGCTCGTTGACGTACTCGTTGCCGAGTCCGGCGAGGTTGCGCTGGTCGAGCAGGGCCAGGAACACGGGTCGGTCCGGGTCGGAGGAGACCCGCTGGACCGCCTCGTCGAGGTCCCAGTCGGGTCCGAGCAGGTCGGGGCCCAGGTGGCCGACCACGTCGTCCTCGCGGTCGCGCGGGACGATGTCGAGCATGCCGAGCGAGAAGCCGACCGCTTGCGAGGTCTGGTTCGCGAGCACGACGCGCGCCGAGTGCGCTGGGCGGCGCCAGGGGGTGTCGAGCCGGTAGACGTGCCAGGCGCCCTCCATCTTGAGGTGGGAGTGGATGGTGGTCGCACCGACGCGGGTGAGCAGGTGCTTGCCGCGGCTGACGACCTCGTCGACGACCTGGCCGGTCAGGTCGACGGTGGCGAACTGGGGGACACGTACGTCGCACCGCGTCAGCACCTGACCGGCCAGCGCCTCGTGCAGGTGGTGCGCGGTCCGCCAGACGGTGTCGCCCTCAGGCACCGGAGGTCCGACCGTCGTGGCGCAGTCCCTTGGGGTGCGCGGTGAAGCCGGCCTCGGCGAGCGCCTGGCCGAACGGGGTGGGGGTGACGCGCTCGCCGTTGACGAGCTCGACCGTGAGCCGGCCGACGCTTCCCGACCGCACGAGCGTCGTGATGGCCTGGGCCGCCCGCTGCAGGCGGACCGGGTCGTCGGTGAACGCGAGCGCGCGACGGCCGCCGCGCTCGAGGTAGACCGCGGCCGACCCGTCGTGCAGCACGACGAGAGACCCGGCCTTGCGGGCCGGGCGATGGCGCAGGTCGTCGTCACCACCCACGACGTCGGGCCACCCGAGCGCTGCTCCGTGCGGGTTGGCCGGGTCCGTGGCGGCGAGCACGACGGCCTCGGCCGTGGCGTCCGTGGTCGTGGAGTCGTCGCGCTGGTGGTTGCGCAGCCGGTCGATCGTGGCGGCCGTGGCGAACTGCGCCGCACCGAGTCCGTCGACGAAGTAGCCCCGCAGGCACCCGCCGGTCTGCTCCAGCTCGCGCAGGACACGGTAGGTGCCGGCGAAGCCGCCCGGGGTCTGCTCGGCCATGACGGAGCCGCGGGTGACGACGCCGTAGCGCGCCAGCAGCGTCTCGGCACGGGCGAGCGCCGTCGCCGTGGGATCGGGAGCGTCGTCGAGGCGGAACCAGCGTCCGCTGACGGTGGGAGGGGCGCTCGTGCGGGCCATCGCGGTGCGACCGGCCCGGAGCCGGGCGCGCGGAGCGCGCGGGCGGCCACGGTGGGAGCCGCGGCCGCGCAGGGTGGCGCGCAGTGGCGCCAGGGTGTCGCCGGCGACGCGACCGGACCACACGAGACGCCACAGCGCGTCGGCCACGGCGGTGTCGTCGATGGTCTCCGAAGGCGTGGCCGAGCCGCGCACGGCCGCGACGAGCTGGCCGAACAGGTAGGCGCCGCCGCCGTCGAGCGCGTCTAGGACGCAGGTCTCGAGCGCGTCGGGCTCGGCGACGTCGCGCGGCGCCGGCAGCACGAGGTCGGACGGGTGCAGCTGGACCCAGCCGTCACCACCGGGCAGGCTGCCGGCCCCGGTCCACACGACCTCGCCGGCCGACAGCAGCTCGTCGAGGTCGGCGGGGGAGTAGCCCGGGACCCTGGCGGGCAGTACGAGGCTCTCCCACGCCGAGGCCGGCAGGGCTACGCCGGCGAGCTGGTCGACCGCGGCGAGCACGCCCTCGGGTCCACGGGTGGAGGAACCGATGCGCTGCCAGGACGGCAGGAAGCGACCGAAGGCGGCGACGTCGACCGGCTCGACCTGCTGCCGCGCCGCCGCCAGGGAACGGCTGCGCAGGCGGCGCAGCACGCCGGGGTCGACCCACTCGCTGCCCGACGCGGACGGCCGGAACTCGCCCTCGGTGAGTCGGCCGTCGTGGGCGAGCCGCCGCAGGACGTCGGTGACGACAGCGACTCCCAGCCCGAAGCGCGCGGCGAGCTCGGTCGCGGTGAACGGACCGTGGGTACGGGCGTATCGGGCCGCGAGGTCGCCCAGCGGGTCGGCGACGGGCTCGAGGAACGCCTGCGCGACGCCGAGCGGCACCTGGACGCCCAGGGCGTCGCGCAGCCGGCCGGCGTCCTCGACCGCGACCCAGCGCGGCTCGCCGGCGACCGCGACCTCGATGGCACGGCGCTGCTCGGCCAGGGCCGCCAGGGACTCGGCGGCGTCGCCCTCGGCCGTGCGCTCGGCGACCTCGGCCGTGGTGAGGGGTCCGAGCAGCCGGAGCAGGTCGGCGGCTCCCTCCAGCCCGCGGACCTGCCGGTCCTCGGCGAGGCGCTGCAGCTCGCGCTCGGTGCGCTCGATGACGTCGGGGTCGAGCAGCTCGCGCAGCTCGGCCCGGCCGAGCAGCTCCGAGAGCAGCGTGGGGTCGAGCGCCAGGGCCGCGGCCCGGCGCTCGGCCAGGGGTGCGTCACCCTCGTAGAGGAACGAGGCGACGTAGCCGAACAGCAGCGTCTGGGCGAACGGCGAGGCGCGCTCGGTGACGATCTCGGCAACCTCGACCTCGCGTCGCTGCACGCGGGCCATGAGGTCGAGCAGCGCGGGCAGGTCGTAGACGTCCTGGAGGCACTCGCGGGCGGTCTCGAGCAGGATCGGGAAGTCGGGGTGCTCGCGCGCCACGTCGAGCAGCTGAGCCGCGCGCTGACGCTGCTGCCACAGCGGCGCGCGCGCTCCGGGGTTGCGCCGCGGCAGCAGCAGGGCGCGCGCCGCGCACTCACGGAAGCGCGACGCGAACAGGGCCGACCCGCCGACCTCGGTCGTGACGACCTGCTCCAGGTCGGCCGGGTCGAGCACGAACAGCTCGGTGAGTGCGCTGCCCGACCGCTCGCCCAGGTCGTCCTCGACATCGGGGATGCGCGCGACGATGCCGTCGTCGTTGGCGACGACGGAGCCGTCGATGCCATAGCGCTCGCGGATCCGCGCGCCGACGGCGAGCGCCCAGGGCGCGTTGACGCGTCGGCCCCAGGGTGAGTGCAGTACGAGTCGCCAGTCGCCGAGCTCGTCGCGGAAGCGCTCGAGCACCAGCGTGCGATCGGTGGGCAGGACGCCCGTGGCCTCGCGCTGCTCCTGCACGAACGCGGTGACGTTGGCGCGTGCTCGGTCGTCGAGCGAGGGTGGCACCTGGCCGGAGCCCACCTGCCCCACGAACTCACCGATCGCGCGGCCGAGCTCCGCGGGACGTCCCGCGGCGTCGCCGCGCCAGAAGGGCAGGCGCGCCGGCAGGCCGTGGGCCGGCGTGACCACGACCCGGTCGTGGGTGATCTCGTGGATGCGCCAGCTCGTCGCGCCCAGGGTGAAGACGTCGTTGACGCGAGACTCGTAGACCATCTCCTCGTCGAGCTCGCCGACCCGACGGGGTGCGCGGCCGCGTCCACCGGACGGTGCCGACTCGTCCTCGGCGCCCTCGGCCAGGGTGACGGCGAACATGCCGCGGTCGGGGATCGTGCCGCCGCTCGTGACGGCCAGGCGCTGAGCGCCGGGACGACCCGTGAGCGTGCCGGCCTGGCGGTCCCAGACGACACGCGGGCGCAGCTCGGCGAACGCGTCGGACGGGTAGCGTCCGGCCAGCAGGTCGAGGGTCGCCTCGAAGGCCGAGCGAGGGAGCGTCGCGTAGGGAGCGCTGCGGCGCACGACGTCGAACCACTCCTCGACGTCGACCGGCTCGAGAGCGGTGGCCGCGACGGTCTGCTGCGCCAGCACGTCGAGCGGGTTCGCCGGCACCGTGATCGGCTCGATGTCGCCCGCACGCATCAGGTCGGCGACGACGCTCGAGCCGACCAGATCGTGCCGGGTGGTGGGGTACATGACGGCGTGGGAGGTCTCGCCGACCTGGTGACCGGCGCGACCGACCCGCTGCAGACCACTGGCGACCGAGGGCGGGCTCGAGACCTGCAGCACCAGGTCGACGGCTCCCATGTCGATGCCGAGCTCGAGGCTGGAGGTGGCCACGACGCAGCGCAGCCGTCCCGACTTGAGGTCGTCCTCGACCAGGGCGCGCTGCTCCTTGCTCACCGAGCCGTGGTGGGTGCGGGCCAGCACCGGTGCCGACCCGTCCGTGGCCAGGCTCGTGCCGCTGGCGCCTCCGACCTGGGCCGGGGGCAGGATGCCTTCCTGGCCGGGTGGCTCGAGGCCGAGCCGCTTGGCGTAGCGGTCGTTGAGGTGGGCGGTGAGGCGCTCGGCCTGTCCTCGGGAGTTGCAGAAGACGATGGAGGAGCGCACGCCCAGGACGCGGTCGAGCAGGTCGTCCTCGAGGAAGGGCCAGATGCTGCCGCCCGCGTCGTCGTCGGGCTCGAGCGAGCGCGCTGCCGAGCCCTCGCCTGGTCCGTCGTCGGTGCGCGGTGCGGCCTCGAGCTTGGTCATGTCCTCGACCGGCACCCGGACCTGCAGATCCAGCAGCGTGCTGGACTCGGGCGAGACCACGGAGACGGGGCGTGCGCCGCCCAGGAACCGCGCGACCTCGTCGTGCGGTCGTACCGTCGCGCTCAGGCCGATGCGACGGGCCCCCCGGCCCTCGAGCAGCGTGTCGAGCCGCTCGAGCGACAGCGCCAGGTGAGCACCGCGCTTGGTGCCGGCGACGGCGTGGATCTCGTCGACGATGACGGTGTCGACGTCGCGCAGCGTCTCGCGCGCTGCGGAGGTGAGCATGAGGAACAGCGACTCGGGCGTCGTGATGAGGATGTCGGGTGGACGTTGCAAGAGCTCGCGGCGCTCGCGCTGCGGGGTGTCGCCGGAGCGCACGCCGACGGTGACGTCCGTGAACGCCTCCTCGCGCCGGGCCGCGGTCTGGGTGATGCCGACCAGGGGCGCTCGCAGGTTGCGCTCGACGTCGACCGCGAGCGCCTTGAGCGGCGAGACGTAGAGGACCCTGGTGCGACGCTCCTGGCCCATCTGGGGCTCGTCGCGGTGCAGCAAACGATCGAGCGAGGCGAGGAACGCCGCGAGCGTCTTGCCCGACCCGGTGGGCGCGACGACGAGCACGTGCTCGCCCTGCTCGAGCGCGGACCAGGCGCCCTGCTGGGCTTCGGTCGGGGCGTCGAAGGTGCGCTCGAACCACTCACGCGTGGCGGGGGCGAAGGAGTCGAGCACCCTCCCATCCTGACAGC
>JALRCA010000045.1 GCA_023257515.1 Aeromicrobium sp. | reverse complement strand
ACGTCGACTTCATCGAGGGCCTGTCGCCCGCCGTCTCGATCGACCAGAAGTCCACGTCGCGCAACCCGCGCTCGACCGTCGGCACCATCACCGAGGTCTACGACTACCTGCGTCTGCTGTTCGCCCGCGCCGGCCGCCCGCACTGCCCCGAGTGCGGCGAGCCGATCTCGCGCCAGACGCCGCAGCAGATCGTCGACCGGATCATGGACATGCCCGAGGGCACGCGGTTCCAGGTCCTTGCTCCGGTCGTGCGCGGCCGCAAGGGCGAGTACCTCGACCTGTTCCGCCAGCTCGCCCAGCAGGGCTTCAGCCGCACGATCGTCGACGGCGCGCCGCACCTGCTGGCCGACGAGCCGCCCAAGCTCACCAAGCAGAAGAAGCACCACATCGACGTCGTCGTCGACCGCCTCCAGGTCAAGGAGTCGATGCACCAGCGCCTCACCGAGTCGGTCGAGACCGCCCTCGGGCTCGCCGACGGCCTCGTGATCGCCGACTTCGTCGACCTGCCCGAGGACGACGAGAACCGCACCCGGCGCTTCTCCGAGAAGCTCGCCTGCCCCAACGAGCACCCCCTCGCGGTCGACGACCTCGAACCGCGCTCGTTCTCGTTCAACGCCCCGTTCGGCGCGTGCCCGGAGTGTCACGGCATCGGCACCCGCATGGGGGTCGACCCCGAGCTGGTCGTGCCCGATCCGTCCAAGACGCTGGCCGAGGGCGCGATCGCTGCCTGGAGCTACAACCAGGTCTCCGAGTACTTCCTGCGCATCATGGAGTCCCTGGGCGACGACCTCGGCTTCGACACCAACACGCCGTACGAGGACCTGCCGGAGTCGACGCAGCACGTGCTCATGCACGGCCAGCCCGACAAGGTGCACGTCCGCTACAAGAACCGCTACGGCCGCACCCGCTCGTACTACACCGCGTTCGAGGGCGCGATCGCCTTCCTGGAGCGACGCCACGCCGAGACAGAGTCCGAGACCAATCGCGAGCGGCTCGAGGGCTTCATGCGCGAGGTCCCGTGCGGCGAGTGCGGGGGTTCACGCCTGAAGCCCGTCATCCGCGCGGTCCTGATCAACCACCCGGAGCTCGGCCCCAAGAACATCGCCGAGGTCAGCAACCTGTCGATCCGCGACGCCGCGGAGTACCTCGCCGGTCTGGAGATGACCGAGCGCGAGCGCCAGATCGGCGAGCGCGTGCTCAAGGAGATCCACGAGCGCCTGCGGTTCCTGCTCGACGTCGGACTGGACTACCTGAGCCTGGACCGTGCATCGGGATCGCTGTCCGGTGGCGAGGCGCAGCGCATCCGTCTGGCCACCCAGATCGGTGCGGGCCTCGTGGGCGTGCTCTACGTCCTCGACGAGCCCTCGATCGGGTTGCACCAGCGCGACAACCACCGCCTCATTGAGACCCTCGTGCGGCTGCGCGACCTCGGCAACACCCTCATCGTCGTCGAGCACGACGAGGACACGATCCGCACGTCGGACTGGGTCGTCGACATCGGTCCCGGTGCGGGCGAGCACGGCGGTCAGGTCATCGTCTCCGGCCCCGTCGACGAGCTGCTCACGTCCAAGGAGTCGATGACGGGCAAGTACCTGTCGGGGCGCGAGGTCATCCCCGTGCCCGAGGTGCGCCGTCCCCGCGACCCTGAGCGGTCCATCACGGTCCACGGGGCGCGCGAGCACAACCTGCAGGACGTCGACGTCACGTTCCCGCTCGGTCAGTTCGTGGCGGTCACGGGCGTGTCCGGCTCGGGCAAGTCGACGCTGGTCAACGACATCCTCTACACCTCGCTCGCGCGCCAGATCTACGGCGCGCGCACCATCCCGGGACGCCACCGCTCGATCAGCGGCACCGACCAGATCGACAAGGTCATCCACGTCGACCAGTCGCCGATCGGTCGCACCCCGCGGTCCAACCCGGCCACCTACACGGGCGTGTTCGACCACGTCCGGAAGCTGTTCGCGCAGACGCCCGAGGCCAAGATGCGCGGCTACCAGCAGGGGCGCTTCTCGTTCAACGTCAAGGGCGGACGCTGCGAAGCCTGCCAAGGCGACGGCGTCATCAAGATCGAGATGCACTTTCTACCGGATGTCTACGTCACGTGCGATGTTTGCAAAGGCAAGCGCTACGACCGTGAAACATTGGAAGTGAAGTATCGCGAAAAATCGATCGCCGACGTGCTCGATAGCACAGTCGAAGAAGCGGCCCAGCTCTTCAAAGCTGTCCCCTCCATTCGTGAAAAGATGGAAACATTGGCGCGGGTCGGCCTCGATTACATCAAGGTTGGCCAGCAG
>JALRCA010000288.1 GCA_023257515.1 Aeromicrobium sp. | reverse complement strand
CGCCGGGTCCACGATGAGCCAGATCGGCTACATGATGCTGGCGGCCGGGCTGGGCCCCGCGGGCTACGCGTTCGCGATCTTCCATCTCGTCACGCACGGCTTCTTCAAGGCCAACATGTTCCTCGGCGCCGGCTCGGTCATGCACGGCATGACTGGGCCGGACGGGGAGGGCGACGTCGACATGCGCCACTACGGCGCCCTGCGCGCGAGCATGCCGGTCACGTTCGCGACGTTCGGGCTCGGCTACCTGGCGATCATCGGCTTCCCGGGCTTCTCCGGCTTCTTCAGCAAGGACAAGATCATCGAGGTAGCGTTCGGCCACTCGTTCTGGGTCGGGCTCGCCACCCTGCTCGGTGCCGGCGTGACCGCGTTCTACATGACGCGCCTCATGATGATGACCTTCTTCGGACCCAAGCGCTGGCTCGACGACGTCCACCCGCACGAGTCGCCCAAGGTCATGACGATCCCGCTCATGGTCCTCGCGGCCGCCTCGGTCCTGGGCGGTGTCCTACTGCTCGGCGACTGGATCACCGACTGGCTCGAGCCCGTCGTGGGCCACGCCGAGCACCATGAACTGGCGATCCCGCCGATCGCGGTCTCCGGCATCGTGACCCTCGTGGTCGCCGCCGGCGTCGCACTGGCCGTCGTGCTCTACCGCCGTCCGATCGCGGGCGAGGCGCCTGCCGACTCCTCGGTCCGCTGGCCCACCCGCGCCGGTCGCCACGAGCTCTACGGCAACACGGTCAACGACGTGCTCGTCGTGCGTCCGACGCGCCACCTCACGCGCATCCTCGTGTTCGGTGACGGCAAGGGCATCGACGGCTTCGTGACCGGTCTGGCCGACCGGCTCGGCGAGGCGGCGCAGGCCCTGCGCGCCCCGCAGACCGGGTTCGTGCGGACCTACGCCCTCAGCATTCTCGGCGGCGCGGCCGTCATCCTCCTCGTGCTCCTGGCGGTGACTCTCGGATGATCCTGACCCTGCTCGCCGCCACCCCGCTCGTCGGCGCGCTCGTCCTGGCCCTGCTGCCACGCGACGACGTGCGCGCCGGGCTGGTCAAGGTCGTCGCGATCGGCTTCAGCCTGCTCACGCTCGTCATCTCGCTCGCGATGATGTCGCAGTACGACGTGCACGCCGACGGCTACCAGCTGACCGAGAAGCATCGCTGGATCGAGCCGTTCGGCGTCTGGTACTCGCTCGGCGTCGACGGCATCGGGGTCACCCTGATCCTGCTGACGACCGTGCTGACGCCGATCGTGCTGCTCGCCTCGTGGAACGACCGGCTGCCCGGTCGCCGCAGCGTCAACTCCTACCTGGCGTGGATGCTGGTGCTCGAGGGCCTCGCGATCGGCGTGTTCGCCGCGACCGATGCGTTCCTCTTCTACGTCCTGTTCGAGGCCACGCTCATCCCGATCTACTTCCTGATCGGCTCCTACGGCGGGCCGCAGCGCCAGTACGCCGCGGTCAAGTTCCTGATCTACAACCTCGTCGGCGGCCTGCTCATGCTCGCCGCGATCGTCGGGCTCTACGTCGTCTCGTCCGAGGCCGGCAGCCCGTCGTACCTGATCGGCGACCTGGCGAACCTCGACCTCGGCACCCACACCGAGCGGCTGCTGTTCCTCGGCTTCATGGCCGCGTTCGCGATCAAGGCGCCGCTGTGGCCGTTCCACACGTGGCTGCCCGACGCGGCCGCCTCGGCGACGCCCGGCACGTCGGTGCTCATGGTCAGCGTCATCGACAAGGTCGGCACGTTCGGCATGCTGCGCTGGTGCCTCGAGCTGTTCCCGGGGGCGTCGGAGTGGGCGAGCCCGGTGGTGCTCGTGCTCGCCGTCATCAGCATCCTCTACGGCGCGCTGCTCGCGATCGGTCAGGACGACATCCGTCGCCTCATCGCGTTCACGTCGGTCTCGCACTTCGGCTTCATCATCCTGGGCATCTTCGCCTTCACGTCGACGTCGATGGCCGGCTCGACGCTCTACATGTTCAACCACGGACTCTCGACGGCCGCGTTGTTCCTGGTGAGCGGTCTCATGATCGCCAGACGCGGCTCGGCGAGCATCGCGGACTACGGCGGCGTGCAGAAGGTCGCACCCATCATGTCCGGCGTGCTGCTGGTCGCCGGACTCTCGAGCCTCTCGCTGCCTGGCCTGGCGCCGTTCGTCTCGGAGTTCATGGTGCTCGCGGGCACGTTCACGCGCAACGTCCCGATCGCGGTGCTGGCGACCCTCGGCATCGTGCTGGCGGCGCTCTACATCCTGATCATGTACGCCAAGGTCATGACCGGTCCGTTGCGCAAGGGCCTGGAGCACTTCCGCGACCTGCAGCCGCGCGAGGTCGCGGCCCTGGCCCCGGCCCTCGTGCTCATCGTCGGCCTCGGCTTCTACCCGCAGCCCGTGCTCAACGTCATCAACCCCGCGATCGACGGCATCGTCTCGACCGTCGGCGACGGTGACCCGGCGCCCCGCACCCCGGCGAGCGTCGCGGGGGACTGCGAGGACGTCACCTACGAAGGCTCGTACGAGTCGGTCGAGGATCTCGAGAAGTCCGGGGGCTACGAGAGCACCGTGACCATCACGTGCGACGAGGAGGGTGGTCACTGATGCTCCGCGACCTGGTCCTGCCCACGGCCGACGTGCCCGACATCCCGTCCCCGACGGTCGAGTACGCGCTGCTCGCGCCGCTGCTCATCGTCACCGGCGTCGCCGTCCTGGGCGTCGTCCTCGAGGCCGTGCTGCCGCGCGGGCGCCGCTTCGTGCCGCAGGCCGTGCTCGCGGTGGTCGGCATCGTCGTCGCGCTCGCCGACACCGTGTGGGTCTACCGAGCACTCGACCCCGTCGAGTCCACACGCGCCGGACGCGGTGAGATCGGCGTCGAGGGCGCCGTCTCGCTCGACGGCCCCGGCGTCTACACGTGGGGCATCCTGCTCGTGTTCGGGCTGCTGAGCATGCTGCTGTTCGCCGAGCGCCGCCTCGAGGGCGGGCTCAGCGCCTTCACCGGCCGCGCCGCCGACGCCCCCGGGTCGCCGGGCGAGGCCGAGGCCGTCGCCGCGCGCCTGGAGCACACCGAGGTGTTCCCGCTCGGCATGTTCGCGCTCGCCGGCATGATGCTGTTCGCGACGTCGAACGACCTGCTCACGATGTTCGTCGCGCTCGAGGTCGTCTCGCTGCCGCTCTACGTGCTCGCGGGCCTCGCCCGGCGCCGGCGGCTGCTCTCGCAGGAGGCCGCGCTCAAGTACTTCGTGCTCGGGTCGTACTCCTCGGCGTTCTTCCTGTTCGGCACCGCCCTGCTCTACGGCTTCGCCGGCACGGTCGAGCTGCGGGG
>JALRCA010000284.1 GCA_023257515.1 Aeromicrobium sp. | reverse complement strand
GTTGACCGAGGTGCCGCGCAACTGCCGCACACCCTCGGCGATGCCGTTCATCCCGTGGATGTAGGCCTCGCCGAGCTGGCCGCCGTGGGTGTTGATCGGCAGCCGGCCGCCGATCTCGATAGCGCCGCCGGCGGTGAAGTCGACCTGCGGGTCGATGCCCTGGCTGAACAGGTTCATGCCGACGGTGACGAGGTCGACGTTGCCGGTGCGCTCGCCGTGGCCGAAGAGGCACCCCTCGACGCGGTCCGCTCCGGCCATCAGCGCCAGCTCGGTGGCGGCGACGGCGGTGCCGCGGTCGTTGTGCGGGTGCAGGCTGATCGCGACGTGCTCGCGATGGTCGACGTGACGGCTGAACCACTCGATCTGGTCGGCGTAGGTGTTGGGCGTGGCCATCTCGACGGTGGCCGGCAGGTTGAGGATGATCTCGCGGCCGTCCTCGGGCTGCCAGACGTCCATGACGGCGTTGCAGACCTCGACGCTGAAGTCGAGCTCGGCGCCGGTGAAGATCTCGGGGCTGTACTGGTAGCCGAAGTCCGTGTCGGCCATGTTGGCCTCGGCGTGCTTCATGACCAGCTCGGTGCCGCGCGTGGCGATGGCACGGACCTCGTCGCGCGAGGCGTTGAACACGACGCGACGGAACAGCGGCGCGACGGCGTTGTAGAGGTGGATGTTGGCGCGCCTCGCGCCCGTCAGGGACTGCGTCGTGCGCTCGATCAGGTCCTCGCGGGCCTGTGTCAGCACCGAGATCGTGACGTCGTCGGGGATGACGTCCTCCTCGATCAGGCTGCGGATGAACGAGAACTCGGTCTCGCTCGCCGCGGGGAACCCGATCTCGATCTCCTTGTAGCCCATGCGGACGAGCAGGTCGAACATGCGGCGCTTGCGCACGGCGGTCATCGGGTCGATGAGCGACTGGTTGCCGTCACGCAGGTCGGTCGACAGCCATCGCGGCGCCTTCGTGATCTGCTGCGCCGGCCACGTGCGGTCGGGCAGGTCGATCGGCGCGAACGGACGGTAGCGGCCCACCGGCATCGGCGTCGGCTGCTGCGGGGAGACGATGTTGTTCTTCATGATGGTCGGATCTTCCTCGGGTGCTCGTGGGTGCGCGGTCGGCGACATGGCGAGCTCCGCGCCGAGGGGTCCGACCTAGAGGACCTCGACGCGGCAGCGAAGGAGGAGGTTCGCGATCCGCATGACGGGCCCCAGCCTAGCAGCCAGGCCCGGCGAGGCGGGTCAGCACTTCTTCGCCGGCACCTGACGGATCCGCTTGCGGAGCCAGTCGGTGACGATCGAGGCGTCGGTGAACCCGCGGTTGGTCGACGAGGCCCTGATCGAGATCGAGACGCCCCAGCGGCGACCGTCCTTGCCGACCACGATCGCCACCTGACGCACGAGGGCACCGCCCTTGCGGGGCCCGTAGCCGTTCTTGACGTAGGCCTTGTCGAAGCGACGCAGTCCCCAGTAGCCGGAGGTCGCGGCGTTGAGCTGACGACGGATGTAGATGCCCTCGCGGTCGCACGCGATGCCGGCCATCAAGTAGCTCTGGCCGACCGAGCTCCACTTGGTCTGGCCGTACGGCGAGGCGCCGGCCCGCACGGTGCGCCACTGCGTGCTCGTGGCCTTGTTGCCGTACTTGCGCAGCACCGAGTTGGTCCGCTTGGCCGCGATCCGCCCGGACCCGAGCTGGCGCCACAGCTGCGCGGCCGCGCCGTTGTCGGAGTGCCGCAGCGCGCGGTTGACGCGGTTCTTCGTCGTGGCCGACTTCGAGCGGCGCAGCGCCGCCATCGAGATCGGGATCTTGATCGTCGACCACGCGGACATGCGCTGCGTCGAGCCGACGTGGATCTCGTCGGCCCGACGACCGAGCCCCGTGACGGACACGCTGGCCGGGCCACTCAGGCGCTTGCGCAGCGCGGCGAAGCTCTGGTCCCACTTCTTCTGGGTCGCCCGACTGACCTGCGCCGGCGCCGGGGCGGCCTGGGCCGACGGCGCGACCAGGAGCGAGACGGTGAGCACGACGGCACCAAGGGCCGCGACGGGAGCACGCATGCGGGCGATGATGTCACAGCACGGACCCGACGCACGCGCTCGCCGGGCGGGGTCCCGGCGGGCTCAGTAGGCTCGACTCATGGGCGACGACCACTCCACGTCAGGTTCCTACGTCACGTCGGGCGCCGAGTTCGACCGCGACATGAACTACATCCCCGACCGGATCACCCGCACCGGCGGAGAGCCCGTCGACGACCGGGCGGGGACCGGACACGGGGCCGTGGCCGACGCCCCGACCTGGCCCGTCGAGGCAGGTCGCTACCGGCTCGCCGCCGCGCTCGCGTGCCCGTGGGCCACGCGTACCGTCATCGTGCGGCGTCTGCTCGGTCTCGAGGACGCCATCTCGCTCGCGCTCGCGGGCCCCACCCACGACAAGCGCAGCTGGACGTTCGACCTCGACCCCGGCGGCGTCGACCCCGTGCTCGGCATCGAGCGCCTCCAGCAGGCCTACTTCGCGCGCTACCCCGACTATCCGCGCGGCATCACCGTCCCCGCGATCGTCGAGATCGCCTCGGGTCAGGTCGTCACGAACGACTTCCCGTGGATCACGCACGACTTCTTCTTCGAGTGGACCGACCACCACCGGGCGGGTGCCCCCGACCTGTGGCCGGACGCGGTGCGCGACGAGATGGAGGAGGTCATGCACCGTGTGTTCACCGAGGTCAATAACGGCGTCTACCGGTGCGGCTTCGCCGGTTCGCAGGAGGCCTACGACACGGCCTACGACCGGTTGTGGACGACGCTCGACTGGCTCGAGGAGCGATTGAGCACCCGCCGCTTCCTCATGGGCGACTCGATCACCGAGGCCGACGTCCGCCTGTTCACGACGCTCGCGCGCTTCGACCCCGTCTACCACGGACACTTCAAGACCAATCGCCAGACGCTCGCGTCGATGCCCGCCCTCTGGGGCTACGCCCGCGATCTCTACCAGACGCCCGGATTCGGCGACTCGACCGACTTCGGGCAGATCAAGGAGCACTACTACGTGGTGCAGAGCGACGTGAACCCGACCGGCATCGTGCCGAAGGGCCCGGACCTGTCGGGCTGGACCACTCCGCACGGGCGCGAGCACCTGGGCGGCGCGCCGTTCGGGGACGGCACCCCGCCCGATCCGTCCTAGCGAGGACGGGGTCGGCGTCGGGCGCCCACGGTGATGACTGCGGGCGCCGGCCCGCTGATTCCCATGCTCGCCGGGTAACCAGCGCACCGCACACGGGTTTCCGCACGATGCCTGGGTTGAAACCCGGGGTCGGCGCACGCAAACCAGGCGCGGCGCGCCCGGGGCGCTGATTCCCTGGCGAGCATGGGAATCCGACACGCGGCGCGCGCGGACCCCGCGCTCGATCACCGCGCGCCCGCCTCGGGCGCCCAGCCGGTGCGCTCGGCCCATGCCTCGGCGCGCTCGAGGATCGCGGTCACGACCTCGGACTTGGCGTCGGCGTAGTCGTTCATGTCGTCCCACTCGCGGGTCACGAGGTCACGCTTGAGCGCCTCGTAGAGCTCCCGGTCCGCAGGGTGGGCGCGCAGGTGGTCGCGGAACAGCAGGTGACGGCGCGACCACTCGCTGCCCGGTGCGCAGATGTGCACGTGGACGTCGAGCTCGGGCGTACGCACCATCAGGTGCCCGGGCTCTCGCACGCGCAGCTCGTACCCCGCCGCGAGGAGATCGGCCAGGTAGGCGTCCTCGTCGTTCGGGTCCTCCACGCTCAGGTCCATGTCGATGATCGGCTTGGCGGCGAGTCCCGGCACGCTCGTGGAACCGATGTGGTCGATCGCGACCGCCCGGTCGCCGAGCGCGGTCCCGATGCGGGTCGCCTCCGCCTCGAACCGGTCCGGCCAGGACGGATCGGCCTCGGACAGCACGATCTCGCGACGTTCACGACCCCCGATGAGCACCATGCACCCGAGCCTAGCGACGCGGCCGTCCCCGCCACGTGACCACTAGGGTGGGCGGGTGCAGACTCGACGCGCTCGGACCCAGGACGCCGCCATCGTCACCGAGCTGCTGCGGCAGCTCGGCTACCCACGGACCGTCGACGACGTGGCCGCCAGGCTCGACGCCGACGCGTCGAGCGTCGTCGACCCGGCCTGGGTCGCGGTCGAGGCCGACGGACCCGTCGGCCTCGTCACCGGCCACTTGTCCAGGCCCTACGAGCTCGACCGACCGGTCGCGGAGATCACGGCGCTCGTGGTCCTGGAGGGACGCCGGAGCGCGGGCGTCGGGTCTGCGCTCGTCGCCGAGCTCGAGGCGTGGGCCACCGAGCAGGGAGCCTGCCGCATCAGCGTCGCCTCGTCGTTGCGGCGCGAGGACGCGCACGCGTTCTACGGGTCCCTCGGCTACGCCCAGCGGGCGAAGAAGCTCGAGAAGCAGATCTCCGCCTGAGACCGCCTCATCGCTCGTCCGACGAGACGGCGAGCGCCTCCTCGCCCAACGGGTCGAGCGGTCGGCGCGCCAGCGAGCGGGGCAGCACCCGCGCCCGCCAGCGCGCGCGGCGGCCGGCACCGGTCAGCATCGAGGCGACGACGGCTCGCGCGTCGTCGGACCCGTCGCCGCTCGCCGAGCCCGGACGGGCGAAGCGTGAGGTCTCGACGAGCGTGAGCAGGCGCTCGAGCGAGTCGATGTCGGCGGCCGTCGACCGTGCGACCACGTCGGCCACTCGTCGTGGTGTGCCGGTCGACGGCACCGCCACGCCCAGGTCGACGGCCGTCGACTCGACCTCGCGCCACGAGGCGTCCGGGTCGTGCCGGCCCAGCCGGCGGCGACGCTGCAGGGCTCGCACCGCTCCGGGCGAGGCCAGCAGCACGAGCGCACCCGCCCCGACGACGAGCGCGGCACGCGGCACCGGCGCCGCCTCGTCCGTCGTGGTCGGCTCCTGGGACTCGACGCGGTCCCGCGACGCCGTGTCACCACGACGGTCCTGCTCGGGCGTCGACTCATCGACGTCACCCGTGTCCGCGGTGGACTGCGGCTCCTGGAACGCCGTGGCCTCGCCGACACCGGGCGTCGGCTCGAACCCGACCCAGCCGACGCCGTCGAAGTACAGCTCGGGCCAGGCGTGCAGGTCGTCCGACGTGACCTCGTAGATCGTGCCGCGCTCGCCCAGCCCCACGGACGAGCCGGGAGCGTAGCCGACGGCGATGCGCGCGGGGATGCCGAGCTCACGCGCCATGACGGCCATGGCCGACGAGAAGTGCACGCAGTACCCCTGCTTGACCGCGAAGAACTTCTCGAGCGCCTGCAGGCCGTTGCCGTCGAAGTCCTGCGCCACCGGCGCGGTCTCCGAGTACGTGAAGTCGCCGCTGCGCAGGAACTCCTGCATGGCGAGGGCGGCGTCGTAGTCGTTCGTCGTGTCGGCGGTGACCTGACGTGCCGTCCGCCCGATGACCGACGGCACGTCGCTCGGCAACGAGACGTAGGGCTGCAGGGCGGGCCCGACGCTGGTGGTCGACGCACGCATCTGCTCGGCGGTCGGCTCGATCGACAGGCTCTGCGCCGTGTAGGTCTGGCCCTCGGTGGTCGCGGTCTGGGAGCGGACCGTCTGACCCGCCCGCTGGTAGAACCAGCTGCCGGTCAGGCCGGTGACGTCCTGGACGGGGTAGGGGGTGGGCAGCATCGACGAGCGCAGGTTGCGGATCGTCACGCGGGTCCGCTCGGTCGAGACCTCGATGTCGCGGCCGACCCCGATCCTCCCCTCGAACTGGTCGGTCGGCAGGGTGCGTGCGGGGCGCCACGTCCTGCCGGTGAAGTCGCGCAGCATCGCGACCTTGAGGTACGGCGCGTCGTCGAGCGTCGTGGTGTACTCCGCTGCCGGCGTCGTGGCGTTGCGTCGCAGGTTCTGCCCGAGCTGGAGCATCGGGTTGATGCCGCGACCGAAGACCTGCGGGGGTGGCTTGCCGAACGGCTTGGCGACGGCCGAGATGTCGGGGAGGACCGGCGGCAGCGCGAGCGCCGCGACGAGCCCGCCCGCACCGAGCACGACCGACGGGACGAGGGCCCCACGTCCTGGGGTGCGCAGCAGCACGAGCCACGCTGCCGCGGCGACGAGGAACATCGCCACGCCGGGCCGCGCGCCCGCGATCATCGGGGGCACGGCGTACACCGCGACGAGGACGACACCGAGCAGGAGCGCGCCGTGGCGGCGACGCAGCAGCACGTCGGCCACGACGACGAGCAGACCGAACGCGGCCGAGAGCACCAGCACGACCGGTGCCGTGCCCGAGGTCGGCGCCGGCTCCTCGAGGATCACGATCGTCGCGCGGTCGAGCAGGGTCCACAGCGCACCGAGGGTGGACGGCGTCGGCACGCCCGCCACGAGCGTGCCGGGCACGAAGATCCACGACACCGCCACGAGCCCGACGACGAGGGCCACGGGTGCGATCCATCGCGATCCCAGGCTGCGCAGGCCCGCGCAGGTGAGGGCGACCAGACCCACGACGAGGGCCGCCGTGACCCACCAGCCGCCGCCGGTCAGCAGCAGCGAGTACTGGCCGAGCAGCGCGAGCAGCGCGACGACCACGCACGCGAGCTCGAGCCATGCGCGGGCCGTCGACGTGCGCGCCGACCGCAGGAGCGTCGGGTGCTCAGGACGCAGCAAGGGACCGGCTCCCGTCGAGGTCGTTCCAGCGCTCGGCCACGTCGTCGCCGGAGCGGTACTCCACGCACCGCCAGCGCGCCGCCGACAACACGTCGAGCGCGCGTGCCGGGGTTCCGGCAGCGACGAACGCGAGCACCGTGTCAGCGTGCGCGAGAGCGTCCCGCCATGCGACCGCGCGAGCCTCGTCGACGCGTCCGAGCACCACGAACACCGTGCGCTCCCCCGGGTCGACGCCCTCGACGTCGGCCACGGTGTCGGGGTCGAGCTCGGCGAGGTCGACCATCGCGTCCTCGAGCGTGTCGTGTCCCTCGCCGAGCTGACGGAACCGCGCCGAGCCCGTCGCGCCCGTGGTGACGGCGTACCCGATGCGCACGAGGTGTGCCGTCACGGACGCGGCGGCGCTCACGGCCCACTCGAAGACCGGCGAGTCGTCCCACCGACCGGTGCGGTCCTGCTCCGAGCCGTAGGTGTGGGCCCGCGTGTCGACCAGCACGGCGGCCCGCGGGTTCACCTGCTGCTCCTCCTGGCGCACCATGAGCTCGCCGCGGTGGGCCGTGGCCTTCCAGTGCATCCGCTTGAGCGCGTCACCCGGCAGGTAGGTGCGGGCGATGATGTCGTCGTCGCCGACGCCGACGTTCTGCGGCGCGGGACGACTCGCGCCGTCGTTGTCCGCGCCGCGCGGCGCGAGCGGCCAGAGGGTCACCTGGCGCGGCAGCACGAGGATGCTCGTCGACCCGCCGTGCTGGTGCTCCCGGCGGACCAGGCCGAAGGGGTCCGTGACGGCCACGCGCAGCGGACCCAGCGCGTGCCGGCCGCGCCGGGTCGCTCGCACGTCGTAGCGGACGCGGACCCGGGCGCGCCGGGAGCCGCGTCGACCCAGACCTGGGAGCGCGCCGCGGGCCGTGGCGGTGACCGCTCGAGGCACGCCGTCCGACCATCGCGACTCGAGCGTGGGCAGCGGCGAGCGGTTCGTGACGTGGACGGTGACCGTGCCGCGACCGCCCGGGGTCAGCACCTCGGGCTCCACCGTGCGCTCCACCTCGACCCTGACCTGCCCGAGGGCGGCGAACACCGCCGCCAGGACCAGGAGCCCGAGGAGCAAGGACGTGACCTGGAGCAGCGCCGGGAGCGAGAGGACGGGAGCGAGGACGAACGTCACGCCGGCCGCGACGAGCAGAGCGACGCCCCGGCCGGTGGGACGCACCGAGCCCCGTGACCCGTCCGGGCGTCGCAGACGCATGCTCAGCGACGCTCGAGCGAGCCGGTCGGCACCGGGGTGGCGGCGACCACGCGTCGCACCGCGGCGTCGGGTCCGTCCGAGCCGCGCATCGCGATCAGGCGGTGCGTGAGCACGCTGGGCGCGAGCTCGTCGACGTCGTCCGGGAGCACGAAGTCGCGGCGCCGCACGTAGGCGAGGGCCTTCGCGGCGCGCACGAGCTGCAGCGTGGCGCGGGGGCTGGCGCCGAGCCGGATGGCGGTGTCCTCGCGCGTGGCCCGCGCGATGTCGACGCAGTAGCGCTCGACGGCCTCCGAGACGTGCACGGCACGCGCGGTGGCGATCATCTGCTGCAGCTCCTCGGACGAGACGACCTGCGGAAGGTGGTCCAGCGGGTTGGCGGCGTCGCGGTCGCGCAGCATCGCGAGCTCGGCGTCCTCGTCGGGATAGCCCATCGAGATGCGCGCCATGAACCGGTCGCGCTGCGCCTCGGGCAGCGCGTAGGTGCCCTCCATCTCCATGGGGTTCTGCGTCGCGATGACGGTGAACGGTGCATCGAGCGCGTGTGTCGTGCCGTCGACGGTGACCTGCCGCTCCTCCATCGCCTCCAGGAGCGCGGACTGCGTCTTCGGCGAGGCGCGGTTGATCTCGTCGCCGATCACGATGTTGGCGAACACCGCACCGGGCTTGAACTCGAACTCCGCCGCTCGTTGGTTGAACGCGGCCACGCCCGTGATGTCGGACGGCAGCAGGTCAGGGGTGAACTGGATGCGGCGCACGCTCGAGCCGACGGAGGCCCCGAGCGCCTTGGCCAGGACCGTCTTGCCGACGCCCGGCACGTCCTCGATCAGCAGGTGTCCTTCGGCGAGCAGGACGACCAGGGCCGTCTCGATCGCCTGGGTCTTGCCGTCGATGACGCTCGCGACGTTCTGGACGATGCGTCCGGCTGGGTCCATGAGATCCGCCCCTCGATTCGGGTGATCGTTCCATCTTGCTCTCGTTCGTTGAACGTTGCACAGGACTCGGGAGGTTCCCGTCCGTCGCTACCGTGGACCCATGGCCACGTTGCTGATCGTCCAGCACGTCCCGACCGCAACGGTGCGGACGCTCGCCGACGCCGTCGTGGAGGGCGCCCGCGACGACGCGATCGAGGGCGTCGACGTGGTGGTCCGGTCGGCGCTGGAGGCCGACGCCGACGACGTGCTGGGCGCCGACGGCTATCTGCTCGGCACGCCGGCGAACTTCGGGTACATGTCCGGAGCGCTCAAGCACTTCTTCGACACCATCTTCCTGCAGGCCGGCGGTGCGCTCGGCGAGGACGGCGATGCCGAGGGGACGACGTCGGGGACCCGCAAGCCGTGGGGGCTGTGGGTGCACGGGCGCTACGACACGACGGGCGCCGTGCGGTCGGTCGAGTCGATCGTGCAGGCCCTGTCGTGGCGTCGGGTGGCCGAGGTGCTCGAGGTGCTCGGCGACCCGGGCGGGACCGAGCTGGCCGCCGCGCGCGACCTCGGTGGCACGCTCGCCGCGAACCTGATGGACTGACTCCGTGATCCCTGACTACCTGCCCAGCATCTCCGCCGGAGCGCACGACGCCGGCGACGGCGAGGCCTGCGTCATGGAGTTCGTGTCGCTCCTCGCCGGCGAGGAGTGGAGCGACCGTCCCGAGTGCACGAACCCCGTGCTCGCCCACGAGGCTCGCACCGTCAACGACGCGCTGCCGGACTCCGACCGCGGACGGTTGGTCCCACTCGTGGGCCGGCTGCTCGGCACGACCGCCGACTCCGACGTCGTGCGGGCCAGGCTCCGACTGCGACAGGCCCGGCAGGTCCTCGCCCTCGTCGAGCCGACCGCTCGCGGTCCGGTGCTCGCGGCGCTCGAGGCAGCGCGCGAGCGGCTCGGCCGCCCCGAGGAGCCCGATCCCGACGACGTCGACGCCGCAATCGCACGGGCACGCTCGCTCGTGCCGCGAGGCGGCGCGCTCGACGCCGACCACGAGGAGTGGCACCGCCGGTCCGCGCGCGTCATGGCGTTCGCCGCGACCCCCGAGCTCGGGGTCGCCGAGGCGTGGGCCGTGCTGGCCCTCGCGACAGCCCACGCCGTCGCGGCCGCCGAGTGCCGTGCCGACTGCGGCGACGCCGTCACCCGCGCCCGACGCGGCGTCAAGGACCTCACCGGGCTGCTCGACGAGTACGACGCCGCCACCGGACGCGTCACCGAGCCGACGACACCCGCGCAGGTCCGCCTGCTCACCTCCGCCATCGCCTGACGCCCGGCCCCCAGATGTGCGCCGCCATGCACCGAATCCCGGCGGGATTCGGTGCATGGCGGCGCACATCTCGTCTGGGGTGGCTCAGAGGCCGCAGGCGGCGGCGTAGAACCGGTGCAGCTGGGCACGACGCTCGGCGCCGATGGGCAGGTAGAACGAGGTGCGGTCCGCCACGTCGGGCGCCACGACCCGCACCCCGATGAGCGTGCCGACCTTGTCCTCGGCCAGGGCGTGCGCGTCGCACCGGGCTGGTGCCAGCCGCAGCGCGACCGACAGCGGCTCCTGCGGGTCGAGGCGTTGCGGCCGCTGGTCGGGGGTCGGTGAGCCACCGGTGACGTCGAACAAGACCGTGCTCTCGAACCCGCCGAAGGAGACGTCGCTGCGTCGTCCCGTCGGCGTGAACGTGACGGGCAGGACCAGCACGGCCTGCCGTCCCGTGCCCCGGACCCGGACCGTGCCGAGGCTCAGCCGCGCGGCCTGGGCGAGGACGCGCTGGGCGCAGTCGCGGTCGAGCATGGCCGCGACCGCGCCGTAGCGGTCACGGGTGGTCGTGCGCGAGGTCCGCGGGTCCCCGTCACCGATCGTGTAGGTCAACGACACCGTGATGTCGCCACCGTCCCCGCAACGCCCCAGCGGCACGTCGAACGTCAGGTCCGTCTCGCGGGTGAACGTCTCTTGGCCGCGCCATCGGACGGTCCCGAAGCGCGGTGACGAGAACGCTGCTCGCGTGATCGTCATCGGGCGATCCGATGGACGGAGCAGCCGCACGTAGGCGGTCCGGGTCTGTCGCTGGATCCGGCTCTGGTCGGCGAAGGTCGTCATCCCGTCCGGGAGCGCCGACCGACGTGGTCCGTCCGGTTCCCGCACCTGGACCACGACCACGACGAGCGCCGCGACGAGCAGGGCGAGTCCCGCGGCGACGAGCACGCGCGTCCTCATGCCGACACGCTAGTGCTCCGACGCGCCCGCGTCCCCCGATCGCACCCCGCCCGCAGGTCTGCGCCTCGACGCTCAGCGGCCGGTCCACTCCAGCAGCCGGTCGACGGGCCAGGTGGTCACGATGCGCTCGAGCGGGATGCCCGTGCGCTGCGCCGCGACCGCGCCGTGGTCGAGGAAGTCGAGCTGGCCGGGGGCGTGCGCGTCGGAGTCGATCGAGAACAGGCAGCCGAGCTCGAGCGCGAGCGCGATGAGCTCGTCGGGCGGGTCACGACGTTCCGGTCGCGCGTTGATCTCGACCGCCACGCCGTGGTCCGCGCACGCCTCGAACACCTTCTGAGCGTCGAACGTGGACTCCGGTCGGGTGCCGCGCGAGCCCTCGACGAGTCGCCCGGTGCAGTGCCCGAGGACGTCGGTGGCCGGGTGACGCACGGCCCCGAGCATCCGGCGCGTCATGGTCGCCGCGTCCGCGCGGAGCTTGGAGTGCACGCTCGCGACCACCACGTCGAGACGCTCCAGCAGTCGGTCGTCCTGGTCCAGCCCGCCGTCCTCGAGGATGTCGACCTCGATGCCGCTCAGCAGCGTCAGGCCCTCGACGTCGACGTCGTCGATCTCGTCGAGCTGCTCCACGAGCCGGTCCGCCGTCAGGCCGTTGGCGACCTTCAGGCGGGGAGAGTGATCGGTGATCGCGAGGTACTCGTGGCCCAGCGAGGCCGCCGCACGCGCCATGAGCTCGATCGACGAGCCGCCGTCCGACCACTCGGTGTGCGCGTGCAGATCGCCTCGCAGCGCCGCCCGCACGCGCTCGCCACCGGTCTCGAGGGGGCGTTCGGCACGATCGCGCAGGTCCTGCAGGTAGTCGGGCACGCGGCCCTCGAGGGCCTGCGCCACGACGGCGGCCGTGCGGGCGCCGATCCCGTCGACGTCGCGGAGCCGGTCCGTCCCGGCCAGTCGCCGCACGGCATCGGGTCCGACGTCGGCCAACGCCTCCCGCGCCGTGCGGAACGCCTCGACCCGGTAGGTCGACGATCGCGACCGCTCGAGCAGGAACGCGATCTCGTCCAGCGCCTCCAACGGGTCCACACGCCCATCCTGGCAGCCCGGCACGCGTGAGCCAGCGCGTCAGGCCTCCAGGACCGACCACAGCCGCGGGAGCACGGGGTTGGTGTCACCGGCCCGCCACACCAGGTGCGTGGTGGTGGTGGCGCCGACGAGCACCCGACTGATGGTGCCCGCTCGACGCAGCACGCCGTAGGACTCGGCCATGACCGTCACGCCGAACCCGTTGGCGACGAGGGCGAGCAGGCTCTGCACCGTGCGGCCCTGTGCCACCACGTCGGGAACCACCCCGGCGCGGTGGCACAGGGCCATGACCTCGTCGTACGCGCGGGGAGCGCTGGATCGCGGCCACATGACGAACGGCACGGGGCCCAGGTCCGCCGGGTCCACGGGCACGTCCGCCGGGCCGGCGAGCGGATGACCGGTGGGCAGGAACACCCGCAGCGGCTCCCGTGTCCACGGACGACTTTCGAGGCGCGGGTCGCGCTCGGGCAGTCGCTGCACCGCCACGTCGAAGCGCCGGTCACGGACACCGGCTGTGAGCTCGCTGTCGTCGAACTCCTCGGCGAGGGTGAGCTCGATGTCCGGGAGGTCGCGACGGATCCTGCCCAGGGCGGCACCCAAGGGGCCGTTGATCGCGGAGCCGGCGAAGGCGATCGTGAGCCGTCCCACCTCCCCGCGTCGAGCCCGTCGCACCTCGTCGCCGAGGGCGTCGGCCTCGCGCAGCACGAGTCGCGCCCGCTCGACGAGCACCCGCCCGGCCGGTGTCGGCTCCAGGCGGCGTGGTCCCCGGGTGAAGAGCGTGGCACCCAGGTCGTCCTCGAGGCTGCGCAGCTGGCGGCTCAACGTGGGCTGACCGATCCGCAGCCGCCGGGCCGCGGCGCTGATCGATCCCTCCTCGGCGACGGCGACGGCGTAGGCGAGATGCCGCAAGCCATACGGTTCAGGCATGGCAGCGATGCTAATCCATGCCTGATTGTTGTGCTGGGGCCGTCGGTGCCCTGTGCTGTGACCATGCATCACATCGGCATCCTCGGACACAGCGCGGAAGGGGCCGCGGAGTGCTTCAGAGCAGTCTGCGCCGCGGGACTGGCGCTCTCCGACGACTTCCTGCACCCCGACGTGAGCCTGGACTGCCGCGCCTTCGGCCACGCCATGGCGGCCTGGGAGGCCGGCGACCTGACGGCCGTCCGGGCGATGCTCGGAGCCGGCATCGACCGCCTGGCGGCAGCAGGCGCCGACTTCTTCATCTGTCCCGACAACACCGCGCACCTCGCGCTCGAGCTGGAGGGCGAGGCGCTGAGCCTTCCCGGCCTGCACCTCCCGAGCCTGGTCGCCGACCGGGCGGTGGCTCGCGACCACACCAGGGTCGGCGTGCTGGGCACCCGGTTCACGATGGACTCCTCGCTCTACGAACGGGCGCTGGGCTCACGCGACATCGACTCCACGACCCCCGAGGCCGACGACCGTGCCCTCGTCGACCGGATCATCTTCGGCGAGCTCGTCCACGGAGTCGTCACGGAGCAGGCCGTCGACGCCTTGCGGGCCGTGACGAGCCGACTGCAGGCGCGTGGGTGCGACGCCGTCGCGCTGGTCTGCACCGAGCTGCCCATGGCGCTGACCGACGACACCTCGCCGCTGCCCGTCCTCGACTCGACGGCGCTGTCCGCCGACGGCGCGTTCCGCGCAGCACGGTGCGACAGCCTTCCGCACTGGCGGGGCGGTGATCCTCGTCGTGTCCGTGTCTGAACGCCTGGCCGCCGCGCGGATCGACCTGCCAGCGGCCCCTCCCCCGGCCGGCGTCTACGGACGCGCCTCGCGCGCCGGAGGCACGATCCACGTCTCCGGCCAGGTCCCGTGGTCCGAGGGACGGCTCCTCGCCCGGGGCCAGGTGGGCGTGTCCGTCGGGCTCGAGACGGCGGTCGTGTGCGCCCGGCAGTGCGCCCTCAACGCGCTCGCCGCCGTCGCGGCGACCTTCGGCCCGGGCGTGCTCGACGACGTGGTCGCAGTGACCCAGGTCCGCGTCTTCATCGCCGCGGGTCCGGACTTCGTCGACCACGTCCAGGTGGCCGACGGCGCGACGGACCTGCTGAGGACGGTCCTGCCGGACGCAGGACTACCCGCTCGCAGCGCGGTCGGCGTGACCTCGCTCCCCCTCGGCGCGCCCGTCGAGATCGAGCTCCAGCTCACCACGACACCAGGAGGTGCCCCATGACCATCCCGACCGACCGCGCTCCGATGCCGGCGGCCATCATCGGCTCCGGCAACATCGGGACGGACCTGCTGCACAAGCTCCGCCGTTCGACGCTCGTGTCCCCCCGCTACGTCGTGGGCATCGACCCGGACAGCCCGGGTCTGCGCGAGGCGCGCGAGCTGGGGCTGGAGGTCTCCGCCGAGGGCGCCGACTGGCTGCTGGCCAACGTGCCGGCGCCCCTGCTCGTGTTCGAGGCGACCTCGGCGGCGGTGCACGCGACCTACGCGTCCCGGTACCGCCGCGCCGGCTACCGCGCGATCGACCTGACGCCCGCGTCGATCGGACCGCACGTGGTGCCGACCGTGAACCTCGACGATCACCTGGACGCACCGAACGTCAGTCTCATCAGCTGTGCGGGGCAGGCGACCGCGCCCATCCTCCACGCGATCAACGAGGCCGCCGACGCGCGGTACGGCGAGATCGTCGCCACGATCGCGAGTGCCAGTGCCGGTCCCGGCACCCGCGCGAACCTGAACGAGTTCTGCGTCAAGACGGGCGACGCCCTCGCGGCGGTCGCCGGGATCGACCACGTCAAGGCCATCTCGATCCTCAATCCCGCCGACCCGCCGATCGTCATGCGCGACACCGTCCGGGCCCTCGTCCGGCGTCCGGACCCCGCCGCCGTGGAGGCGGCCGTCGAGGCGATGGTCGCCCGGGTCCAGGAGTACGTGCCGGGCTATCGCCTGCGTCTGCTCGAGACCGACGGCGACCTCGTCACGGTCATGCTCGACGTCGAGGGCGCCGGCGACCACCTGCCGCGCTTCGCCGGGAACCTCGACATCATCACTGCGGCAGCCGTCGCGGTGGCCGAACGACTGGTGACCGTCTCCGAGGGGAGCGTCGCATGAGCGCGTTGCGGCTCGTCGACACGAGTCTTCGTGACGGCATGAGCAGCGTC
Source organism: Aeromicrobium sp. (assembly GCA_023257515.1). Taxonomy (GTDB): domain Bacteria; phylum Actinomycetota; class Actinomycetes; order Propionibacteriales; family Nocardioidaceae; genus Aeromicrobium. The sequence continues at coordinate 6,116 of JALRCA010000284.1, read as the reverse complement.
GGGCACGGATTCCGCCCCTCCGACGTGGCGGAGATCGCCTCCGGCCTCGACCGTGCCGGGATCACCCTCGTGGAGGTCGGGCACGGGATCGGCCTCGGCGCCTCGTCCCTGCAGTACGGCCACGCCGCCGCACCGGACCCCGCCTACGTCGCCGCGGCCGCCGAGGCGGTCTCCCAGGCCGAGGTCGCCGTGCTCTACGTGCCCGGCATCTCGACCCACCGCGACCTCGACGCCGCGCACGAGGCAGGGGCACGGGTCGTGCGCGTCGCCACCCACTGCACCGAGGCCGACTGCGCGGAGCAGCCGATCCGCCACGCGCTGCGACGAGGCATGCAGGTCATGAGCTTCCTGATGATGAGCCACCGCCTCGCACCCGAGGCGCTGGCCGCGCAGGCGCGGCTGCTGGCGGGGTACGGCACGTCCGTCGTCTACGTCGTCGACTCCGCCGGTGCGCTCGTGCCGGCGGGTGCCGCCGCACGGGTCACCGCCCTGCGCGAGGCCGTCTCGGTCGACGTCGGGTTCCACGCCCACGACAACCTGGGGCTGGCCGTCGGGAACTCCCTGGCGGCGGTCGAGGCGGGCGCGACGCACGTCGACGGGTCGCTGCGGGGCCTGGGCGCGAGCGCCGGCAACGCCGCGACCGAGGTCCTGGCGGCAGCGCTCGAACGGGCGGGCCACCCGACCGGCGTGGACGTGCTGTCCCTGGCCTCCCACGCGCAGCACGCGATGGCGCCCCGCATGCGGGAGCCACAGGTGATCGACGAGACCGCCCTGCTGCTCGGGTGGACCGGCCTGTACTCCACGTTCTTCCACCCGGTCAAGCGCGCTGCGGCACGCTACGGCGTGACCGTGCCGGACCTCGTCACCGAGCTCGGCCGCCGTCAGGTCGTCGGCGGACAGGAGGACATGATCCTCGACGTGGCGGCCGAGCTCGCCAGGGAGCGGCCGTGAGCACGGACGGCGCGCTGGCCGCGGTGGTCGAGGACCTCGTCGTCGCCCACCGGACCGCGACCGCACTGCCACCTCTCTCCAGGAGCCGGCCCGGCCTGGACCTCGTGGACGCCTACCGCATCCAGCAGCAGCTGGTGGCCCGGTGGGTGGCCGATGGCGACGCGGTCCGCGGGCACAAGATCGGTCTGGCGTCCGAGGCGATGCAGCAGCAGATGGGGGTGGACGAACCGGACTTCGGTCACCTCACGCAGCGCATGTTCCGGACCGGGACCCTGTCACGTCGCCAGCTGGTCGCGCCACGCGTCGAGCCCGAGCTGGCGGTCGTGCTCGGCGAGCCGTTGCGTGGTCCCGGCGTCACCGTCGCGGAGGCCACGGCCGCCGTCGCCGAGGTCGCCGCCGCGCTGGAGGTGGTCGACTCCCGCATCGCCGACTGGGACGTCACGATCGTGGACACGGTGGCCGACAACGCCTCGTCCGGCGCCGTGTTCCTCGGGCCCTCCGTGCCCCTGCACGGCCTGGGCCCGCGCGCACGCGACCTCACGACCATCTCGGTCCGGCTCGAGGTCAGCAGCGACGGCAGGACGGTGGTCGAGCACGGGACCGGCGCCGCGGTCCTCGGATCACCGATGCGGGCCCTGGCCTGGCTCGCGAACACGCTCGGCCGCCTCGGGGTCACGCTCGAGCCCGGTCACTGCGTCCTGACCGGTTCCTTCACCAGGTCCGTGGCGCTGCAGGCCGGCGACCGGGTCGTCGCGACGTTCTCCGACGTCGCCGGGGTCGCGTTCGACGTCACGGCGTGAGGTCCGGCTCGTCCGGCAGGGCGAGCGTCAGGACGGCGTCCTCGATCATCGGAGCCGCCTCCAGATCGGTCTCGACGCCGCGAAGACGCACCGCGAGCGAGTCCTCGGTGTCGTCGCCCACCAGGTCGACGGCCGCGACGACGAAGAGGCGACGCGGACCCACGTACTCGACGTGGAGCGAGGTGACCCGCTCCACCTGCGGGCGCTCGAGCACGTGCTCGAGCACCCGGGACTGCAGGGCGGGGGTCAGCCCGACACCGAGCAGGTAGGCCATGTTGCGGCGCATCAGGAACACCGCCACCACCCCGAGGAGCAGGCCGATCGCGATGGACGCGAGCGCGTCCCAGACGGGGTCGCCCGTCACCTGGTGCAACGCGATGCCGCCGCCGGCCAGGCCGAGGCCGATGAGCGCCGAGGCGTCCTCGAACCAGACCGCGCGCAGCGTCGGGTTCGACGTCGAGGCGACGAACCGCAGCGGGTGCATCCGTGAGCGACGGGCCTCGCCGCGCACCTGGCGAGACGCCTGCAGGAACGACGATCCCTCGAGCGCGAACCCGATCGCCAGGATCACGTAGTTGACGAGGTAGTCGGCCTCACGGTCCGCGGCGCCGAGCTCGGTGACGCCGTGCCAGACCGACACGACCGAGCCGGCGGCGAACAGCCCGAAGGCCGCGACGAGCGACCACACGTACGTGGCGCGCCCGTAGCCTCGCGGGTGCGCCTCGTCACGAGGACGGTTGCCGGAACGTTCCGCGACGAGCAGGAAGACCTCGTTGCCGGTGTCGGCCCACGAGTGGGCGGCCTCGGCGACCATCGCGGCCGACCCGGTGAACGCGGCCGCGACCGACTTGGCGACGGCCAGCAGCGCGTTCGCGGTGAGGGCGACCAGCACCGTGAGCAGGGACTCGCCGGCCTGCTCGTCCCGCGCGCGGTCGCTCACGTCAGAATCCGAGCCGCCGCAGCTGCTTGGGGTCGCGCTGCCAGTCCTTCGCGACCTTGACGTGCAGGTCGAGGAAGACGGGCGTGCCCAGGATCCGCTCGATCTGACCGCGCGACGAGGCGCCGATCTCGCGCAGCCGCGAGCCGCCCTTGCCGATGATGATGCCCTTCTGGCTGTCGCGCTCCACGAAGACGTTGACCCGCACGTCGAGCAGCGGTCGGTCGGCCGGGCGGCCCTCGCGGGGCACGACCTCCTCGACCACGACGGCGATCGAGTGCGGCAGCTCGTCGCGCACGCCCTCGAGCGCGGCCTCGCGCACGACCTCGGCGACGAGCACCTCCTCGGGCTCGTCGGTGAGCTGGCCGTCCGGATAGAGCGCCGGGCCCTCGGGCAGGGTCGCGACGAGCAGGTCGGCGAGCAGGTCGACCTGGTCGTGCGCGACGGCCGAGACGGGCACGACGTCGCGCCACTCCAGGCCGGCCTCCTGGCCGGCGGCCTGGAGGGCGAGCAGCTGCTCGCCCACGCGGTCGGGCGTGACGAGGTCGGTCTTGGTGACGACCGCCAGCACCGGCTTGCCCCGCAGCGCCGCGAGCTCCTTGACCAAAAACCGGTCGCCCGGACCGACCTTCTCGTCGGCCGGGACGCACAACGCGATCGTGTCGACCTCGGCCCACGTCGTGCGGACCAGGTCGTTGAGCCGCTGACCGAGCGTCGTGCGGGGACGGTGCAGACCGGGGGTGTCGACGAGCACGAGCTGGGCGTCGTCGCGGTGCACGAGCCCTCGGATCGCGTGACGCGTGGTCTGGGGCTTGGACGACGTGATCGCGATCTTGTCGCCGACCAGGGCGTTGGTGAGCGTCGACTTGCCGGCGTTGGGACGACCGACGAAGCAGGCGAAGCCCGAGCGGAAGCCACTCATGAGCGACGCGCGCCCACGACGACGCCGCTCGGGTCGGCCACGAGCAGCGGGACGCCCTCGCCCGCGAGATCGCGGACGGCGTCCAGCGAGACGTCGGACCCGTCGCCGTCGAGCACGACGGCTGCGGCCTCCAGACCCTGGGCACCGGACGAGACGGCCATCGCGACGGCGAGGTCGAGGGCGGCGATCGACAACGACGGCAGGGCGACCTGGGCCGCGGCATAGGTGCGACCGTCGAGGTCACGCACCGCCGCGCCGGCGACCGCTCCGGTCCGGGCGCGCGTCGCCCGCGACAACGTCACGAGCTTGGCGTCCTCAGGACTCGGATCCATGGCTGCGTCCTGCTGCTGAGCGCTGTCCGTGACCATGCGACGAGGGTAGCGAGGCCGCTTCGGTGTCGACGGGGCGGACGTGCACGCGGCCCACGCGATTGCGACGGCCCGAGGGGTCCTCGGCCTCGAGCCGCAGTCCCGCCACCTCGACGACGCTGCCGGGGATCGGCACCTTGCCGAGGTGCTTGGCGAGCAGGCCGCCGACCGAGTCGACGTCCTCGTCGTCGAGGCGCACGTCGAACAGCTCGCCGAGGTCGTCGACGTCGTAGCGCACGCTGACCCGGTAGGACCCGTCGGCGAGCTCCTCCAGCTCGTCGGGCTCGCTGTCGTACTCGTCGGTGATCTCGCCGACGATCTCCTCGAGGATGTCCTCGATGGTGACCATGCCGGCCACGCCCCCGTACTCGTCGACGACGATCGCCACGTGGGTGCGCTGGGCCTGCATCTCCTTGAGCAGGTCGTCGGCCGGCTTGGTGTCCGGCACGAACAGGCACGGCCGCATGATCGAGTCGACCTTCTCGGTGGACTCCGCCGCGTGGTTGTCGAAGATGCGCTTCGTGACGTCCTTGAGGTACGCCATGCCGACCACGTCGTCGAGATCGTCGCCGACGACAGGCAGCCGTGAGTACCCGCTGCGCAGGCTGAGCGACTGCGTCTGGCGCAGGGTCTTGGTCTGCTCGATGAAGACCAGGTCCGGTCGCGGGACCATGACCTCGCGCACGATCGTGTCGTTGAGCTCGAAGACCGACTGGATCATCTTGGACTCGTCGGACTCGATGAGCGAGCTGGCCGCGGCCAGGTCGACGAGCTCGCGCACCTCGACCTCGGAGGCGAAGGGACCCTCGGCGAACCCGCGCCCGGGCGTGAGGGCGTTGCCCAGCAGGATCAGCAGACGGGGCACGGGACCGAGCAACCACGTGAGCACGAGGACCGGCAGGGCGGAGGCGAGCGCGATGCTCTCGGCGTGCTGACGACCGAGGGTGCGAGGACCCACACCGATCAGGACGTACGAGACCACGACCATGATCGCGGCCGCGACCAGGAGCTGTTGCCAGAGACCCTCGACGCGGTCGGCGACCACGAGGGCGACGAGCACGATGCTCGCGGTCTCGAGCAGGACTCGCAGCAGCAGGACGGTGTTGAGCGCGGGCGCGGGGTCGTCGAGGATGCGCGACAGACGCGCGGCCCCGGCCCGGCCCTCGTCGGCGAGCTCGTCGGCGCGCGCCTTGGAGAACGACGACATGGCGGCGTCGACGCTCGCGAGCAGACCGGCGCCGACCCCGAGCAGGATCGAGGTCACGACGGCCCACGTCACGGTCGGGTCACCTCGGCCGTGCCGGCCTCCGGGTCGATGCCGAGCCGGGAGCGCTGCCACTCCAGCAGCAGTCGGCCCTGGACGCCGAACATCTCCTGGTGCTCCTGCGCCGTCGCGTGGTCGTAGCCGAGCAGGTGCAGGATGCCGTGCGTGAGCAGCAGGTCGATCTCGTCGGCCGGCTCGTGCCCCGCGGCGGGCGCCTGCTGCGCCGCCACCTGCGGCGACAGCGCGATGTCGCCGAGGTAGCCCTCGGGCTCGTCCTCGGGGTCGACGTCGTGGCGCCCGGGCGTCAGCTCGTCCATGGGGAACGACAGCACGTCGGTGGGCCCCTGCTTGCCCATCCACTGCTCGTTGAGCCGGGCGATCGTGTCGAGGTCGACCAGTCGGACGGTCAGCTCGGTCGCCGGGTGCAGCCGCATGCGGCGCATGACGAACCGCGCGAGGCGGGTGAGGCGGACGACGTCGGTGCCGACGTCCACCCCGGACTCATCGAGGACGTCGACGTTCACGCTCGCGCTCCTCCGAGGCCTCGGACTCGTAGGAGTCGTAGGCGGCCACGATGCGACCGACCAGCTTGTGCCGCACGACGTCGTTGGACGTGAGCGTCGGGAAGTTGATGTCCTTGACGTCGTCGAGGATGTCGCGCACGACCCGCAGGCCGCTCTTGGTGCCCGAGGGCAGGTCGACCTGGCTGACGTCGCCCGTGACGACGATCTTGGAGCCGAAGCCGAGGCGCGTGAGGAACATCTTCATCTGCTCGGGCGTCGTGTTCTGCGCCTCGTCGAGGATGATGAAGGCGTCCTGGAGCGTGCGGCCACGCATGTAGGCCAGGGGCGCGATCTCGATGGTGCCGCTCGTC
>JALRCA010000222.1 GCA_023257515.1 Aeromicrobium sp. | reverse complement strand
AGGTAGTTGTACAGCGACGGGTAGTCCGCCTGCCAACCCGCTCGGAAGCCGGTCGGGATCTTGCGCTCGCCGAGGTCGGTCTGGAACTCCGGGAAGGTGGGGTACGGCTTGCCCTCCGCCTCGATGCCCAGGACGTTCGCCAGCTGGTTGGTGACCGCGTCGACCCACGCCTTGTGGTCCGAGTCGGCGTTGTAGGCGATCGAGAAGGTGCCGCTCCACTTGCTGATGGCGTCGGCCTGCTTCCAGAGTCGCTTCGCCTCGGCCGCGTCGAACGTCAGGACCTCGCTGCCCGGGATCTTGTCGGAGTAGCCGGGGATGACCGGCGCACCGAAGTCCTTGGCCGGCGTGCGCGAGCCGAAGAAGATCTTGTCCGTGATCGCCTTGCGGTCGAGGGCGCGGGAGAAGGCCTGACGACGCAGGTTGCCTTCCTTGTTGAAGCCGAAGTGCTTCGCCTGGCTGTTGATGCGGAAGGACTGCCACACCGAGCCGGGCTTGCTGATCGGCTGGATGTCGGTGGCGTCCTCGTACTTGGACAGCTCGTTGGCCGGGACGTTGTCCGTGATGTCGAGGTTGCCCGACTGGACGTCGCGGTAGGCGGCGGTCTCCTCCTTGTACAGCTTGAAGGTGATGCCGTCGTTCTTGGGCTTGCGGTAGCCGTTGTAGTCCTTGTTGGTCACGAGGCTGATCTGCTTGCCCCGCTGCCAGGCGCCCTTGCCGTCGAGCTTGTACGGACCGTTGCCGATCGGGTCCTTGCCGAAGGCCTCCATGTCCTTGAACGCCACGTCCGGCAGCGGCACGTAGGCCGAGTAGCCGAGGCGCAGCGGGAAGTCCGACTGCGGTCCGCTGAGCTTGACGGTGAAGGTGTAGTCGTCGACCTGCTTGAGGCCCGACATGGTCTTGGCCTTCGGCGTCAGCGGCTTGTTGTTCTCGTCGACGCCGGGGTTGACCTCGCTGTAGCCCTCGATCGGGTCGAAGAAGTAGGAGCCCGCCTGGGCGTTGGTGCCGAGGGCGCCGTAGTTCCAGGCGTCGATGAAGTTCTTGGCCTTCACCTCGGTGCCGTCGGTGAACTTCCAGCCCTTCTTGAGCTTGATCGTCCAGGTCTGGTTGTCGTCGGACTCGATCGACTCGGCGACCTCGTTGCGCGGCTTGCCGTCCGTCTCGTACACCACGAGACCGGAGAAGATCTGGTCGATGACGTTGCCGCCGCCGACCTCGGCCGTGTTGGTCGGGACGAGCGGGTTCTCCGGCTCGACGCTGCGCGAGCTGATGATGTTGTCATCGGCTCCGCTGTCGCTGCCGCCGCCGCACGCGGCCAGCACCAGGCTGGCGGCGACGGCAAGGCCCACTCCCGCGAGGCGTGTACGCCGAGAGAGTCGCATGGATTCCTCCTGTGGATGAGTGCACGCACAGACGTGCGCCCGTCGTTCCTATCACCCCGTGCTACCGAGGAACTAGAGGCGACCACCCGTCGTAACCAAAGTGGAACCCAACCAACGAGTCATGCCGCATGGTCGGATCGGGCCATGGACGCCACGAGGCCCGGGACCGTGTGGTCCCGGGCCTCGTGTGCGAGGGGGTTGCTCAGCCCTTGCGCTTGCCGATCTCCTCGGTCGCCTGCGGGAGGACCGTCTTGAGGTCGCCCACGACACCGAAGTCGACGAGCTCGAAGATCGGGGCCTCGTCGTCCTTGTTGACCGCGACGATCGTCTTCGAGGTCTGCATGCCGGCGCGGTGCTGGATGGCGCCCGAGATGCCGTTGGCCACGTACAGCTGCGGCGAGACCGTCTTGCCGGTCTGGCCGACCTGGAACGTGTGGGGCTTCCAGCCGGAGTCGACGGCCGCGCGCGAGGCGCCCACGGCGGCGCCGAGGGCGTCGGCCAGTGCCTCGACCTCGGAGAAGTCACCACCGGTGCCACGGCCGCCGGAGACGACGATGGCAGCCTCGGTCAGCTCGGGACGGCCCGTGCTCTGGCGCGGCTCGCTCGAGGTGATCTTGGCGCCCTTGGCCGCCTCGGAGACCTCGAACGAGACGGCCTCGACGGTACCCGCACCGGCAGCAGCCTCCGGCGAGACCGAGTTCGGCTTGACCGTGATGACCGGCGCACCCTGGGTGACCTGCGAGTCCACCGTGAAGTTGCCGGCGAACACCGACTGCGTGGTGGTGATCGTGTCGCCGTCGACCGTGACGTCGACAGCGTCGCCGATCCAGCCCGAGTCGGTCTTCAGGGCCACGCGGGCGCTGATCTCCTTGCCCTCGGTCGAGGCCGGGGCCAGCACCGCGGCGGGGCTCTTGTCGGCGACGAGCTGCGCGAGCGCCTCGGCCTTGGGGGCCACGAGGAACTCGCCGTAGACGGCGTCGTCGAAGGTGTAGATCTTCTCGGCGCCGTACTCGGCGAGGACGCCGGTATCGGCGTCACCGAAGACGACGGCCGACGGCTCGCCGATGCTGCGGGCGATGGTCAGGAGCTCCAGCGAGGGCTTGGTGACCTTGCCCTGGGGCGCCTCGATCAGGACGAGAACTTCACTCATGTCTATCTCCTGCTCAGACGAACTTCTTGGAGGCGAGGAACTCGACGAGCTTGGAGCCGCCGTCGCCCTCGTCGGTCACGATCTCGCCGGCCGTGCGCGGCGGGCGGGGCTCGAAGGACTCGACCTTGGTCCACGCGGCGTCGCCGCCGACCTGGGAGGCCTCGATGCCGAGGTCGGACAGGCTCCACTCCTCGACCGGCTTCTTCTTGGCCGCCATGATCCCCTTGAACGACGGGTAGCGAGCCTCGCCGGTCTGGTCGGTGACGCTGACGACGAGCTTGCCGCTGCCCTCGATCTCCTGGGTGGCGGCGTCGCCGTCGCGACGGATCTTGACCGTGTCGCCGTCGACCGTCACCTCGGAGGCATAGGTCACCGCCGGGAGGCCGAGACGCTCCGCGACGAGCGTCGGGACGACGCCGAGACCGCCGTCGGTGGAGGCCATGCCGAAGAACACGAGGTCGTACTCGAGCTTCTCGATGGCCTTGGCGAGCACGAGCGAGGTCGCGAAGGCGTCCGAGCCGTGGATCGCGTCGTCCTCGACGTGCACGCCCTTGTCGGCACCCATCTGCAGGGCCTTGCGAACGGCGTCGGCGGCGTCGGCGGGGCCGACCGTGACGACGGTGACCTCGCCCTCGCCCGCCTCGACGACCTGCAGCGCCTGCTCGACGGCGTACTCGTCGAGCTCGGACAGCAGGCCGTCGACGTTCTCGCGGTCGACGGTGTTGTCGGAAGAGTTGAAGGTGCGGTCGGCCGTAGCATCCGGCACGTACTTCACCGCGACGACGATGTTGGTCACTGAGGACCCTCCTGTGATCGTGGCGCGGCCCGGTGGCCGCGGCAGTCGGGAGACTGTGCAAGGGTCACTGTGCCACCGCCACGGGGACGACAGTGAGGCGACCCTTCGTTCTCGAACATGTTACCGGCAGGTAAAGAAGTGGGCGACCCAGCCCGGCATGGGCTGGATCACACCGGTCACGGGACGGGTGAGCCGGGGTCGACCACGAGCACGAGCGAACCCTCGAACGTCGGCTGCGTGCGCAGGTGACCCCAGCGGCGGTCCCACGAGTGGTCCTCCAGGTCGATGCCCAGGGCACGCTCGAACCGCGCGTGGAGGGCGGGGTCGACGAAGCTCCACGCCGAGTTCGCGTGGCGAGCGCCGGGGTCGAGCAGTGCCTCCGGGCGCCCGTAGTAGGCCTCCCCGAACCCGTCGACGCACCCCCACGGGATCGGGACCGGACGGATCGACGCCGCGGGCCACGCCGCCCGGAGCCGGTCCATGGACGGGTAGCGCCGTTCCTCGACGGTGATCACCTCGGGCACGTACTCGGCGAGCCAGAACCGCGACAGCCTGGCCGGGTCGCACGTCAGCACCACGACGGGGCCCCGCGCGACGCGGCGGAGCTCGGCCAGGCCCGCCTCGAGGTCACGCCACTGGTGCACGGTGAAGGTGGCGATCGCGGCGTCGAACGCGGCGTCGGGGAACGGCAGGTCCTCCGCGGACGCGTCGATGGCCGGACGGCCGGGCGGCCGCTGCGCTCGCATCGACGCCGAGGGCTCGACCGCCGTGACCTGCAGATCGGTCGGCTCGTAGGAGCCGGCCCCCGCGCCGACGTTCAGCACGGTCGTCGCATCACCCAGGGCCGCGCGGACGAGCGCCGCGATCGCCGGCTCCGGCTGCCGGTACCGGCTGTAGTCGTCGCCGAAGCGTCCGTAGTCGACGTCGCCCGCGCTGCCATCGCTCACGTCCCGATGATCCCCTATCCGTCAACCGAACACATGTTCTATCGTGGCCGTCATGGTGGACCGGGCACGCAAGGAGGAGTCGCCCGCACCCGTGCGCCGCGTGCGACACGTCTGGATCCGTCCCTCCGCCACCTACGGCGACCTCACGCCCTGGCCGGGCCTCATCGTGCAGTGGAGGCACAACGGGGGCGAGTGGGCCGCGCTCGTGGCCACGGTCGCGTTCGACGGCACCTTGACCGTGCAGTGGGTCGAGGCCACCAGGATCCGACCGGCGACCAGGAGCGTCGACGGGTCCTGAGACCGGGACGAGTCTCAGACGATCTGCGCGCCGGCGTCGGCGAGCTCCCGCAGCGCTCTGGCGCTGGAGTCAGCCGCGACACCCGCGACCAGGTCGGTGAGCACCCGCACGTGCCGTCCGTCGGCCACCGCGTCGAGGGCCGAGGCACGCACGCAGTGATCCGTGGCCAGGCCGGTGACGTCGACCGTGTGAACCCCGTGCCGGGCGAGCAGCTCCGCGACCGTCTCGCCGTCGTCGGTCGTGCCCTCGAACACGGAGTAGGCGGCGCAGCCCTGCCCCTTGCGCACGTGGTGGGTGATCGCCGTCGTGTCCAGGCCCGGGTCGTACTCCGCGCCGGGGGTGCCGGCGACGCAGTGCACCGGCCACGTGTCGACGTAGTCGGGCTCGGTGGCGAGCGCGAAGTGGCCCTCGTTGTCGTTGTCGCCGTCGTGCCAGTCACGCGAGGCGATCACCAGGTCGTACTCGTCCGCGTGCTCGCGCAGGTGCCGGCTGATGCCCTGAGCCACGGCGTCGCCACCCGCGACCCCCAGGGCGCCACCCTCGGTGAAGTCGTTCTGGACGTCCACGATGAACAACGCCGTCGTCATGGACCGAGGTTACGCGCCTAGACTCCCGCGCGTGGGCACCAACGGACCGGACAGCACGAACGAGCGCCCGCAGATGGTCATCACGGGCGAGCGCACCGTGCCGGGGATCTGGCACGAGAACTACTGGTTCCGTCGCCACGAGGTGGTCTACGAGCTCGTCGCGGGCCTGGTCGGTGGACTCGAGGTCCTGGAGGCCGGCTGCGGCGAGGGCTACGGCGCCGACCTGCTGAGGCGCCACGCGGCCCGCGTGCACGCGCTCGACTACGACGAGTACGCCGTCGACCACGTCCGCAGGGCCTACCCCGACGTCTCGGTCGTGCGCGGCAACCTGGTCGCACTTCCGTGGGCGGACGCGAGCCACGACGCGGTCGTGAGCCTGCAGACCGTCGAGCACCTGTGGGACCAGGACGCCTTCGTCGAGGAGTGCTTCCGCGTGGCCCGGCCAGGGGGACGTGTCGTGGTCAGCACTCCCAACACCCTCACGTTCCCGCCCGGCAACATCTACCACCCGAGGGAGCTCACCCCGGACGAGCTCGTCGACCTCGTCCGCCGCCACGGAGACGTCGAGATCGTGCTCGGTCTGCGACACGGTCCACGACTGGCGGCCTGGGAGGAGGTGCACGGCTCGCTCGTCGATGCCCAGATCGCCGGACCTCCGGGCTCCTGGTCGAGCGAGGTCGCCGCCACGGTCGAGGCCGTCACCACGGACGACTTCGAGCTGGTGCCCGAGGACCTGGCGACGTCGCTGGACGTCGTCGCCGTCGCGCGACGCTGAGTCCGACTGGTTCCAGGGCTCAGTCGTCGGCGCCGGAGCGAGCCCAGGACTGCACGACCATGCCGATCACGAGGTACAGCACCGACCCGATGCTGTAGGCGAGGAACGACTCCTTCATCGCGGCGCTCGGGCCCGAGAAGCTGATGAGTCCTCGGAACGGCGACACCAGGCCGTCCCAGACCGGTCCGACCGTGGCCACGAGTCCGTTGTCGTCGGACAGGCCCAGCGCGACGGCCATGGCACCGACCGCGAGCAGGACCGCGAACACGTAGCCCAGCGCTCCGACGACGAGGCCGATGCGCCGCACGAGTCGCACGACGCTGACCGACCGCTCGGGGCGGGGTGCACGCGGCTCGGGCACCTCGGCGAGGCGGGTGCCGCGGGTCGCCGGTTGCTCCTCCTGCCTCTCGAGACGGTCGGCACGCCGCTCGGCCTCGCGCTCGAGCCGGGCTCGACGGCGCTCGATCTGCGCCTGGGCGCGATCGCTGAGCGACTCGGCGTCCTCGGGCGTGGGAGCCGGCGCCGTGGCTGCCCCCGTCGACACCGCTGCGGTCTCCTCGGGATCCTGCTCGACGGGCGTCGTGTCCTCGACGACCGTGCCGTCGGGCGCCCCGACCCCGGACTCGCTCAGCTCGGAGTCGGTCGTCTCGGAGCCGGTCGCCTCGGAGTGGGTCGTCTCGGTGTCCGGCTCGACCGGAGCCGGCTCCGGCTCCACGACCTGGGGCGCGTCGCTCAGGGCCGCGTCGACCGCGAGGTCGTCCGCGGTCGGCGCAGCCGCGGACGTCTCGGCGATCCGTTCGCTCACGACCTCGTGGGTGGCCGACCCGGCCGCTGCGGCGCGGGTGCCACGACGTGCCCGGACCTTGTTCTCCGCACGGCGGCGCTTCTGCTCCTGGCGAGCGGCCTTCCGCGCAGCACGAGCGGCCGCGGCATCGGCCTTGGCCTGCGCTGCGGTCTCGGCGGCGACGCGCTTCTGCTCGGCCTCACGCTCAGCCCGCTCCGCCTCGACCCGCTCAGCCTCAGCCCGCTCCGCCGCCTCACGCTCAGCCCGCTCAGCAGCCTCAGCCACCTCACGCTCACGACGCTCCGCCTCGACCCGCTCAGCCTCAGCCCGCTCCGCCGCCTCACGCTCAGCCTTGGCGGCTGCGGCGTGGGCCTTGGCCTCGGCCTTGCCACGCCGAGCGGCCTCCTTGGCCTCTCGCTTGGCCGCTCGACGGCGTGCCTTGGCCTCGGACCGCGAGCTGCGTCGGTCCACGCGGGGCTCGTCGACAGGCTCGTCCTTCGGCGAGGACAGGTCCTCGGCCGTCACAGCACCCGGCACCGGGTCCTCGAAGGACGGCTGGACACCGCCGCTCTCACGACGTCCGGGCGTCCGGGAGGGGATCTCGCCGTCCTCCCGGTCGAGGTCGGCGACGATCGCGCCGGCGGTCAGTACCGCCCACGTGGGTTCAGCGTCGTCGGACGACTCTTCTTTTGATGGGAGCGGCGTCGTCCCCAGCGGCTCCACTCACCCCCTGGGGAGTCTCGGCCGGCTTCTCGTCGACGAACTCGTCGACGTCCGGCTGTGATGCTTCCTCGAGCGGTGTCTCCTTGGCCGACTGGTTGGCCACGACGATGTGGGTCTGTGCGACCCGCTCCGCCTCGGCCTCGGCCGCCGCCACCCACTCCAGGGCCGTGCGCTCGGCCTCGGCGAGCTTCTGCTCGGCTGCCTCGCGGGCGGCGGAGACGGCCTTGCTGAGACGCTCCTGCGCCTCGCGCTTGGACTCGGCGGTGACGCGCTCGGCCTCGTTCTTGGCCGCCAGGATCCGGCGCTCGGCGTCGGCGGCGGCGCGCTCGGCGACCGCCTTGGCGTCGGCCTCGGCCTTGGCGATGCGGTCGGCGGCGTCACGTTCTGCCTGCTCGACGCGAGCCTCGGCCGCACGCCGTGCCTGCTCCGCCTCGAGAGCCTGCTTCTTGGCCGCCTCCTCGCGTGCCGCGGCCGCGGCACGAGCGGCCTCGGCGGCCTCGGCCGCCACGCGCTCGGCCTCGGCCTGGGCGTTGCGCACACGCTCCTCGGCCTGGCGCTCGGCCTCAGCGAGCTTCTCGGCAGCCGCCTGACGCTCGGCCTCGGCCTCGCGCGAGACCTGGGCCGCCTTGGCCGTCACCTTCTCGGCCTCGGCCTTCGCCTCGTCGCGCTCGCGCGCGAGCTGGGCCGTCGCCTCCTCGTGACGGGCCGCGGCCTCGGAGGCCAGGCGCTCGGCCTCGGCCTTCGCCGCCGTCAGCTTCTCCTCGGCCGCACGCTCGGCGTCCGAGAGCCGCACCGCGATCGCGACGCGTTCGGCCGCGACCTCCTGGGCGTACTTCTCGGCCTCGGTCTTCGCGGCGGCGACGTGCTGCTGGGACGTCCGCTCGGCCTCGGCCACGATGCGCTCGGACTCCGCCTTGACCTCCTGGAGCTTCTCGTCGGCCTCCTTGCGCTCCCGGTCGAGCTGCGCCTGCGCGGCGTCTCGGTCCTGCTGCGCCTGGGCGGCCAGACGATCGGCCTCGGCCGTGGCCTCGGCGATCCGGCGCTGCGCATCGGCCTCGGCCTTCTCGAGCCGACGCTGCGCGGCCTGCTCGGCTGCCGTCTCGGCCTCCTGGAGCCGCTGTGCCGTGACCTTCTCGGCCTCGCGCTCGGCCTCGGCGACCCGGCGCTCGGCCTCGAGCTTGGCCTGGTCGAGACGGTCCTGCGCCTCGCGCTCGGCATCGGCGCGCGCCTTCTCGACGCGGTCGTCGGCCTCCTGCTGCAGCTGCGCGATGCGCTCCGCGGCGGCGGCCCGCTCACGCTCGATCTCGGCCGTGACACGCTCGGCCTCCTGGCGAGCGGCGTTGACCCGCTCCTCGGCGGCCTCCTCGGCCGCCTTGAGCTTGGCCTGCAGTGCCTCGCGCTGCTTGGACTCGTCGGCCTGGATCCGCGCGACGGCTTCGGCCCGCTCCTTGGCCGCCTCGTCCATGAGGCGCGCGGCCTCGGCACGGGCTGCGGCCACGCGCTGCTGGGCGGCCGAGCTCGCGGCGGCGAGCTTCTCGGCGAACGTCGGAGCTGCTGACGCGACGGCTGCCGGCTGGGCCGGCGCCGGATCGACGACCGGCTCGGGCTCGACGGCGGGCGTCGCCTCGGCGACGGGCTCCGGGGCAGGTTCGGGCTCGGTCTCCGCGACGAGTTCGGGCTCCGGCTCCGGCTCGGGCTCGGGCTCGGGCTCAGCCTCCGCCACGGGCTCCGGCTCCGGCTCCGGCTCCGGCTCCGGCTCCGGCTCCGGCTCCGGCTCCGGCTCCGGCGCAGCCTCCGCCACGGGCTCCGGCTCGGGCTCGGGCTCGGTCTCCGCGACGGGCTCGGGCTCCGCGACGGGCTCGGGCTCCGGCTCCGGCTCGGGCTCCGGCGCTGCTTCCACGACGGGCTCCGGCTCGGGCGCGGTCTCGGACGCCGCGGGCGGGTCGTGCGGTGCCAGACGGGGCTCGGAGAGAGCGTCGTCGAGATCGGAGTCCTGGACGGACTGCGCGGCCACGTCGCCGGCGGTCAGACCGGACCCGGAGTAGCGCTCGCTCAACAGGCTCGCCCATCGAGACGTCTCGTCCTCCTGGACCGGCTCGGCGTCCTGAGGCTCGGGGCTCTGGGTCTCGGCGTCCTGGGTCTCGGCGGTCTGAGGGTCGGGGGTCTGGGACTCATCGACGGTCGCGGTCGGCTGCTCGGCCTCGGTCGCCACGACCGGCGGCTCGGGCTCGGGCTGCTCCTGCGCAGCGGGAGCGGTCGGCTGCTCGGCCTCGACGGCCGGGATCTCCCGCGTGGACGTGTCCGGCGCGGACTGCTCCTGGCCCGCGTCCTCGACCGGAGGCGATGCCGAGTCGATCGACTCCTCGGCCTCGGCCAGCGGGTCGCGACGGGTGCGCTCGGCGGGGCGACGTCGCTTCGAGGCGAACGCCTTCGCGGCAGCGCGCTCGCTGCGCCGTCGCTCGGCGGCGGCCAGACGGGCGGCACGCGAGCCGGAACGCCGACCCTTGCGCGACTCGCCCGAGGAACCCGCGTCGCTCTCCGTGGACTCCGCGCCCGCCGAGTCCTCGGCGGGGTCGGCGTCGTCGTCGAAGGACTGCGCTGCGACGCGCAGCGGATCAACTCGCCCGTTGTCGGGCTGGTTCGTCCCTGAGTCGGTCATGACTCCCTTTCGCGAGAACGTCGGTCCACGTCGAGGCCACACTATGCCCCACGCGCCACACCTGTCATCGGATCAACAT
This sequence comes from Aeromicrobium sp., assembly GCA_023257515.1. Lineage (GTDB taxonomy): Bacteria > Actinomycetota > Actinomycetes > Propionibacteriales > Nocardioidaceae > Aeromicrobium. Next base: position 8,297 of record JALRCA010000222.1, on the reverse strand, counting down.
GTGTACGGAGCCGCAGGTTACGCGCCGATCACGTATCGTCACCCAGCACCTCACGGCGTCGCTCCTCGACCTCGGCGAGGTAGCGCCGCCGCTCGATCTCGTCGACGTCGGACTCGACGGCGGCACGGTCGCGCACGAGGCGGGCCGGGACTCCGGCGACGATCGAGCCGTCGGCGAACGTGCCACGGACGACAGCGTGCGCGGCGAGGACGCAGCCCGCGCCGACGCGCGCGCCGCGCAGCACGGTCACCTTCGTGCCGATCCACGTGCCCGGGCCGATGCTGACCGGTGAGAGCACGAGGCCCTGGTCCTTGATCGGTCGATCCAGGTCACGGGTCTCGTGGTCGAAGTCGCACACGTAGACCCAGTCCGACACGAGCGTCGCCGCACCGATCTCGATGTCGAGGTGCGTGTTGACGATGTTGTCGCTGCCGAACACGACCTTGTCGCCGATGCGCAGCACGCCGTTGTGCGCACGCAGTCGCGTGCGGTCCCCGAGGTGCACCCATCGTCCCAGCACGAGCCCGGCCCGGTGACGGTCGACCTCGATCTCGACGTCCCTGCCGAGGAACACGAAGCCCTCGGTGACGACGTGCGGGTGACGGATCCGGAACACGGCGAACCGCCAGAACCGCAGCAGGTGGTACGGCGTCCACGCCCGCTGACGCCACACCCAGCGCAGCGAGGCCAGGGTGAGGAACCGCGCCTGGCGAGGATCCCGAGGCCTCACGCGGTCGCCGTCACCGACACGTTGTAGTAGAGGCCGTCGGGCACGATCGGCTGCACGAGCCGGTCGAGGGCCGAGAGACCCAGCCACGAGCGGTAGGCGAACACGCGCCACCGCAGGCCGAGCCGTTCCTCGGGCACGGCAGCCTCGAACGTGCGCACGGGCCACCCCCACCAGGCGGCGGTCAGCTCCTCGGTCGTGGAGCGCACGTCGCGACCGCCGGCGCGGCGCACGAGCGCGCGCAGCTCTCCGGGCACGAACGTGTGCAGGTCGACGACCGCCTCGAGCGCCGCGGCGCGCGAGGACTCGTCGAGCTCCTCGGGAGGTCGCGCCCAGGTCTCGCGCAGACCGGGCAGACGGGTCACGCGCGTCGCGGCCCACCACGTGGCACGAGAGAGGCGACGCGCGACGACGTCGCCGTGCCGGGTCGGCTCGCCGCAGATGACGACGCGGCCACCGGGCTTGAGCACCCGCAGCATCTCGCGGAACGCCTTCTCGACGTCGGGGATGTGGTGGATGACGGCGTGCCCGATCACCAGGTCGAAGCTGTCGTCGTCGAAGGGCAGGTCCTCGGCGTCGGCGGCCCGCCCGTCGATGGAGAAGCCCAGGTGCTCGGCGTTGCGCTTGGCCACCTCGACCATGCCGGGCGAGATGTCCGTGACGGTGCCGTGCTCCAGGATGCCGGCGAGCTTGAGGTTGAGCGTGAAGAAGCCGGTGCCGGCACCGATCTCGAGACTGCGTCCGTACGGACGCTCGGGCTCGCCGGCGACGGCGACGAACCGGTCACGTGCGTAGTCGATGCAGCGCTGGTCGAACGAGATCGACCACTTCTCGTCGTAGGTCTGCGACTCCCAGTCGTGGTACAGGACCTGGGCGAGCTTGGTGTCGGACCATGCGGCCTCGACCTGCTCGGCGGTGGCGTGCGGGGTGGCCGCAGTCTCGTCGAGCATCGTCAGCGCCCCTCGAACGTGGCCTTGCCAGGGCCGTTCTCGACGAACGAGCGCATGCCGTTGGTCTGGTCCTCGGTGGCGAAGAGGCCCGTGAACTCGATCCGCTCGATCTCCAGGCCGGTCTGCAGGTCGACCTCGAGGCCGCGGTCGACGGCGCTCTTGGCGGCGCGCAGCGCGAGGGCGGGACCGCCGACGAACTGGCTCGCCCACTCGATCGCCCGGTCGTAGACCTCGGCCGCGGGGTGGACCTGGTCGACGAGGCCGAGGCGCAGTGCCTCATCGGCCGCGACGAAGCGGCCGGTGTAGATGAGGTCCTTCGCGGCCGCAGGCCCCACGAGACGCGCGAGCCGCTGGGTGCCGCCGGCGCCCGGGATGATGCCCAGCAGGATCTCCGGCTGCCCGAGCTTGGCGTCCTCCGCGGCGAAGCGCACGTCGGTCGACAGCGCGACCTCGAGGCCGCCGCCGAGCGCGAAGCCCGTGATGGCCGAGACGGTGGGCTTGCCGATCGCCGCGAGCGCACGGGTGAAGTCCTGCAGCAGTCGTGCGTGTGTCGACATCTCCTGGAAGGACATGTCGGCCATCTCCTTGACGTCGGCGCCGGCCGCGAAGACACGCTCACCGCCGTAGACGACCACCGCCGCGACGTCCGGGCGAGCGTCGGCCTCGCGCGCGGCCTCGGCGAGCTCGGTCTGGACCTGCGCGTCGAGCGCGTTCAGCTTGGGTCGGTCGAGACGGATCGTGCCGACGCCGTCGGCCACCTCGAGACGTACGAACTCTCCCACGATGCTCCTCGGATCGGCCGGACTTCGCCGGGCGCGGCTGGTGCGCCCCGAGCATAGGCGAGCCCGCGTCGGGTCGGCCCACCCCGCCGACGCCATCTGATCGCGCGCTGGCCGGGGAGCGCTGATTCCCAGGCTCGCCGGGGAATCAGCGCACGAGGCATGGTCGTCCGTCGCGACGCCCGGGTCGCAACGCCCGGATCGTGAGGAGAACCGGGCCAGGCGGTGCTCGAGCTCGCCGCCCGGGCCGCGCGCCGACGTTCGGACGCCGCACCCCGCGACGCGTGGGAATCTGTCACCGGGCTTGGAGCGCAACCCGTGGTTCGCGAAGAATCTCGTGGTCGGCGCGCTGCTTCCCTGGCGAGCCTGGGAATCAGCGCCGATCCGGGTTTCGCGGGCAACCGCGCGGTCTGGGCCGAACGGGCCCGCATCCCAGGACGGACCACTAGGGTGACGCCATGGTCACGCGGGTCCCCGTCCTGGACGTCCGCCCCCAGGTCGAGGGCGGACGGTTCGCCGTCAAGGCCGTCGAGGACGAGGAGTTCACGGTCCATGCGCGCGTCTTCGGCGAGGGTCGCGCGATCGTGCGGGCCAGGGTGCTGCTCGTGGGTCCCGACGGCGTCGAGCGCGACCCCGTCCCGATGGTCCACGTCGACAACGACCACTGGGCGGCGTCGCTGCGCCTGCACGAGGTCGGCCCGTGGACCTACGCGATCGAGTCGTGGCACGACCCGGTGGCGACCTGGGTGCGCGACGCCGAGATCAAGCTCGAGGCAGACGTCGACGTCGACACGACGCTCGCGATCGGGGCGCAGGTGCTCAGCCGGGCCCGTCACGCCGAGCCGGCGGCCGGGCCGATCGCCCTGCACCTCTACGACGTCGAGGTCCCCGCGCTCGAGCGGTTCGCCGCCGCCCTCGAGCTCATCGCGGACCTCGACCCGACGGCCGTGCGCGACCACGTCGACGCGACCGAGCCGCTGCCCGTCTTCGTCGACCGTGAGCGGGCACTGGTCGGCGCCTGGTACGAGCTCTTCCCGCGTTCCGAGGGTGCCGAGAGACTTCCCGACGGCTCCGTGCGCCCGGGCACGCTGCGCACCGCTGCCAAGCGACTCGAGGGGGTCGCGGCCATGGGATTCGATGTCGTCTACCTGCCCCCGGTGCACCCGATCGGCAGGACCGCGCGCAAGGGCCGGGACAACTCGCTGAGCGCGGGTCCCCATGATCCGGGGTCGCCCTGGGCCATCGGCTCGTCCGCGGGCGGCCACGACGCCGTCGAGCCGGCACTCGGGACCATCGAGGACTTCGACGCCTTCGTCGAGCGTGCGCACCAGCTCGGTCTCGAGGTGGCCCTCGACCTCGCGCTGCAGTGCTCCCCCGACCACCCCTGGGTCACGGAGCACCCGGAGTGGTTCGTGCACCGGCCCGACGGCACGATCGCCCACGCCGAGAACCCGCCCAAGTCCTACGAGGACATCTACCCCCTCGACTTCGACGCCGACCCGGACGGCCTGCGCGCCGAGGTCGAGCGCGTCGTGCGGCACTGGATGGACCACGGCGTCCGCATCTTCCGCGTCGACAACCCCCACACGAAGCCGCTCGTCTTCTGGGAACGCCTCCTCGCCGACGTCCGCGCGACCGATCCTGACGTCGTGTTCCTTTCCGAGGCCTTCACGGTCCCGGCCATGCTGCACGCGCTGGGCACGGTCGGGTTCCACCAGAGCTACACGTACTTCACGTGGCGCGAGGGGTCGAGGGAGACGATCGACTACCTCGACGAGGTCGCGCACCGCACGAGCGACGTCATGCGTCCGAACTTCTTCGTGAACACCCCCGACATCCTGCCGCGGTACCTGCAGGGAGCCGACGCCTCGATGTTCCGCATGCGCGCAGTGCTCGCCGCGACCGGCTCGCCGTCGTGGGGGATGTACGCAGGCTATGAGCTCCTGGAGAACGAGCCCGCCGGCCCGGACACCGAGGAGTACGCGAGGTCCGAGAAGTACGAGGTCAAGGTCCGCGACTGGGACGCCGACCACTCGATCGCGCCCTTCGTGGCGCGACTCAACGAGGTCCGACGCCAGCACCTGGCACTGCGGCGCCTGCGGAACCTCGCTCGTCACGGCACCGACCAGGCCGGCGTGATCGCGTACTCGCGCCTCTCGGACCACGACGTCGTGCTCGTCGTCGTCGACCTCTTCCCGGCGTTCCGCAAACGGGTCCGCGTGCACGTGGGGCCCGAGGACCTCGGGCTGGCGAGCGGCACGCCCCTGCGTCTGCGCGACGAGCTCGACGGCTCGACCTGGCAGGCCGATGCCATCGAGCTGTCCCCCCTGGCTCCGGCACGCGTGCTCGTCATCGACGCCGGATGAGGAACAGCGGGGCCCCGGCCGCCAGGACGATCCCGCCGACCACGATCGCGACACCGGTGCCCCCGGCCGTGGCGATCGCGCCGAGCACGACTCCCCCGGCCGCCGCTGCCGGGTGCATCGCCATGGAGACCACCGACAGGACGGTGCTGCGGTGCCGGTTGTCGACCTCGTCGTGCAGGAGCGACTCGTAGACCGAACCCGCGGCCACGTGGGTGGCGTAGGTGGCCAGGTACGCGACGACGAGACCCACCGGACCGGCGACGAGACCCATCGCCACGACCGTCGCGCCCTGCACGAGCTTCAGCACGACGGAGACCGGCACCCCGCCCCAGCGGTGAACGAGTGGCAGGCACGCCGCAGCACCGATCGACGCCATCGCCCAACCGCCGGCCACGACGGGCCCCATGAGGGCACCGGCCTGGTCCCGGCCTCCGACGAGCTCGGCCAGCCGCACGGGCATGAGCGTCTCGAAGGCGATCAGGCCGAAGCCCCACAGCACCTCGACGGCCACCAGCGCCACCAGCACCCGCGACCCGACGACCAGGCCGATCCCCTCGCGGACGGCGCCGGGAACGCGTGCGACCGAGCCACCGAGTCCGGTGCCGGCAGGCCGCGGGCGCTCCGTGACCAGCGCCAGGCAGGCGCCCAGCTGCACCACGGACATCACGGCTGCCGCCACGTACGGCACGACGAGCGCATCGGACCGCCCGGTGGGTGCCCACGCGATCAGGCCACCGGCTGCCAGGGCGCCGAGCGCGATCGACCCGGCGAGGACGCTGCCCGCGCCGGAGAGCCCGCTCGCCACCGTGCTGCGACGACGGGCGTCGCTCGTGCCCGGCCCGTGAGCCTCGTCGTGCACGGCCGAGACGTACCACGCGTTGAGCGGCCCGCTGTCCAGGGCTCGGAACACCCCCGTCAGCGTCGACGCCACCGCGAACCCGGCGAAGTCCTGGGCGACTGCCGTCATGACGTAGCCCGCACACGCCACGACGATCGAGACCACGAGGACGGGACGTCGGCCCCAGGCGTCTGCCAGACCCCCGGTCGGCAGCTCCAGGAGCACGACGGCGACCGCCTGGAACGCGACCAGGCTGCCGACCTCGGCGATCGTGAGCCCGCGGTCGAGAGGCAGCAACGTCGCCGACGGGACGATGAGACCGGTCGGCAGCCAGCGCAGCGCGCTGAGGAGCCAGAACCGTGCCCGCAGGCTCACGGGTCCTCGACCGCGGGGGTGAGGGCCAGGTGCACGACGACGGCGCGCGACCCCCGACGCTCTGCGTACCGCTCCACCACGGCGACCAGCTCGTCCCTCAGGGCTCCGAGGTCGGCGTCGTCGAGCTCGAGACGCAGGTCGCTCATGCCGAGTCCGTCGGGCCGGGGATCGAGGTCGCCGAGCGTCGCCAGTCCCTCACGGAGCGCCAGCACCTGCCGCTCCCGCAGCACCTCGAGCAGCGGCTCGGCACCCGGCAGCGTGTCGCGGATGGTCGTGACGTCGTGGACGGCCCGCCAGCGCCGTTCTCGCCCCGAGGGCTGCTCGTCGTCGTCGCGCACGAACCCGTACCGCTCCAGCTGACGCAGGTGGTACGAGGTGGAGCCGCTCGACTCCCCCGTCCGACGGGCCAGCTCGGAGGCTGTCGCGGGTCCGTGCGCGCGCAGGGCTCCCAGCAGGACGACACGCAGCGGGTGAGCCACCGCCTTCAGCGTCTCGAGGTCGTCGACATGGCGGCGGGTGAAGGGCATGGCCCGACCCTAGGTTTGCAAAGATCTCTTTGCAAACACTTCTTTGCGATGTTCTCAAGCGACCTTGTCGGCCACCACCGCGAACGTGAAGACGATCGTGCCGAGCAGCAGTCCGACGTGTCCGAGCACGGACAGCGCCGGTCCCTTGGCCCAGGTGTCGTCCACCGCCTCGGCGGCGTGCGCGTGGCCACCGGAGCCGGGCAGCCAACGCGCCAGGAGCCCCAGACCGACCAGGACCTCGACCCACCACAGCGCGACGCTCGCGAGACCGAGGACGCGCGTCGAGGTCACGAGGAACGCCACCCACGCGGCGAGGGCGAGCACACCGACGACGGTGTGCACGTTCACGAGCGACTGCGGGATCTGCGCCCGCCCCGCGTGCTGCGCAGCAGCGGACAGACGCATCCGGGTGAGCAGGACCACCACGCCGGCCAAGCCGGTGAGCAGCCACAACAGGTTCTCCAGCACGGACGCATCGTGACACAGGTCACGGCCGCCGAGGGCACGGACGACCTGCGCGACCGTGACAGCAGGACTGGCAGGATGTGCCGGGTGAGTGACGTCGACTGGTTCAAGCGCGCGGTGTTCTACGAGGTGCTGGTCCGCTCGTTCCAGGACTCCGACGGCGACGGGACCGGCGACCTGCAGGGGTTGATCTCGCGCCTGGACCACCTCGCGTGGCTCGGGGTCGACTGCCTGTGGCTCCCTCCGTTCTTCCCCTCGCCCCTGCGCGACGGCGGCTACGACGTCGCGGGCTACACCGACGTCGCGCCGGAGCTCGGCTCGGTCGACGACTTCGCCGAGCTGCTCCGCGAGGCCCACGCGCGGGGGATGCGGGTGATCATCGACGTCGTCATGAACCACACCTCCGACGCCCATCCGTGGTTCCAGGCCTCGAGACGTGACCCGGACGGGCCGTTCGGCGACTTCTACGTGTGGTCGGACACCGACGAGCGCTACGACGACGCACGGATCATCTTCTGCGACACCGAGACGTCGAACTGGACCTGGGACCCGCTGCGTGGCCAGTACTTCTGGCACCGGTTCTACCACCACCAGCCGGACCTGAACTTCGACAACCCCGCGGTCCACGACGCGATGCTCGCGGCCCTCGACTTCTGGCTGGACCTCGGTGTCGACGGGTTCCGGCTCGACGCCGTGCCGTACCTCTACGAACGCGACGGCACGAACGGGGAGAACCTGCCGGAGACCCACGCGTTCCTCAAGCGGGTCCGCGCCCACGTGGACCGGCGCTACCCCGGTCGCATCCTGCTGGCCGAGGCGAACCAGTGGCCCGCCGACGTCGTCGACTACTTCGGCGACCCGGCCGTCGGGGGCGACGAGTGCCACATGTGCTTCCACTTCCCGGTCATGCCGCGGCTCTTCATGGCCGTGCGGCGCGAGTCGCGGTACCCCATCAGCGAGATCATGGCTCAGACACCGGACGTCCCGGAGGGCTGCCAGTGGGGCATCTTCCTGCGCAACCACGACGAGCTGACCCTGGAGATGGTCACCGACGAGGACCGCGACTACATGTGGGGCGAGTACGCCAAGGACCCCCGCATGAAGGCCAACATCGGCATCCGCCGCCGGTTGGCGCCGCTGCTCGACAACGACACCGATCGGATGGAGCTCTTCACCGCCCTGCTGCTGAGCCTGCCTGGGTCCCCCGTGCTCTACTACGGCGACGAGATCGGCATGGGCGACAACATCTGGCTGGGTGATCGCGACGGCG
>JALRCA010000069.1 GCA_023257515.1 Aeromicrobium sp. | reverse complement strand
ATCGCCGAGGGCACCGTGCTGGGCCTGCTGGGACCCAACGGCGCCGGCAAGACGACGGCCGTGCGGATCCTCACGACGCTGCTGCGCGCCGACTCCGGGACGGCCACGGTCGCAGGCGTCGACGTCGCCTCCGACCCCGACGGCGTCCGGTCGCGCATCGGCCTCTCGGGTCAGTACGCGGCCGTCGACGAGCACCTGACCGGCTATGAGAACCTCGAGATGGTGGGCCGGCTCTACGGCTTCCCCAAGGCTCGCGCGGCAGCGCGGGCACGCGAGCTCCTCGAGCGCTTCGGCCTCTCCGACGCCGGTGACCGACCGTCCAAGACGTACTCCGGCGGCATGCGCCGTCGGCTCGACCTCGCCGGCGCGCTCGTCGCGGAGCCACCGGTCATCGTGCTCGACGAGCCCACCACGGGCCTCGACCCGCGCAGCCGTCAGCAGATGTGGGAGGTGATCGCCGACCTCGTCTCCTCGGGCGCCACGTTGCTGCTCACGACGCAGTACCTCGAGGAGGCCGACCTGCTCGCCGACAACATCATCGTGATCGACAAGGGCCGCGCGATCGCCGAGGGCACCGCCGACCAGCTCAAGTCGCAGGTGGGCGGCGACCGCATCGAGGTCGTCGTCGCCGAGGTCGAGCGCGCCGAGGAGGCGGCCTCGATCCTGTCGACAGTCGCTGCCGGCGAGGTCCAGCGGCGTGACCGCTCGATCTCGGCCGCCATCAGCGGCGCGGGCGCCGACCAGCTCATGACCGTGCTCGGGGGTCTCAAGGACGCCGGTGTCGAGGTGCTCGACGTCGGTCTGCGGCGCCCCACGCTCGACGACGTGTTCCTCGAGCTCACCGGCCACGAGGCCGAGGCCGAGGACGCCACCACCCAGGCCGAGGAGGTCGCCCGATGAGCACGAGCCCCGTGCGCGCCCTGACCGACGGCTGGGTCGTCGCCAAGCGCAACATGATCAAGATCAAGCGCGTGCCGGAGATCATGGTCTTCGTCCTGGTGTCGCCGATCATGTTCGTCCTGCTCTTCGCCTACGTCTTCGGCGGCGCGATCGACGCCGGTCCCGGCCTGGACTACAAGGAGTTCCTGATCGGCGGGATCTTCGCGCAGACCGTCGTGTTCGGTGCGACGTTCACCGGCGCGAGCCTCGCCGAGGACATGCAGAAGGGCTTCATCGACCGGTTCCGGTCGCTGCCGATGGCCCGGTCCGCGGTGCTCATCGGCCGCACCGGCAGCGACATCATCTACAACGTCGTCTCGCTCGTGGTCATGGCGCTGACCGGCCTGCTCGTCGGCTGGCGGGCCAACGGCTCGGTCCTCGACACGCTCGCGGCGTTCGGCCTGCTGCTGCTGTTCGCCTACGCGATCAGCTGGGTCATGGCCTGGGTCGGCCTGTCGGTGCCGAGCGTCGACGTCATCAACAATGCGTCGTTCATCGTGATCATGCCGCTCACGTTCGTCTCGAACGCGTTCGTGCCGGCCAAGGACTTCCCGGCGGCCCTCAAGCCGGTCGTCGAGTGGAACCCGGTGTCGGCGGTGACCCAGGCCGTGCGCGACCTGTTCGGCAACCTGCCGGACGGTCAGCAGGTGCCGGACGCGTGGAGCATGCAGCACCCGGTGCTCTACACGCTCATCTGGGTCGTGCTGATCCTCGCGGTGTTCGTGCCGCTCTCGGTGCGTCAGTACCAGCGCGCCAGCCTCAAGTGAGGTGACGCGACCCGCCGACGTCCGTCAGTCGTCTCGCAGCGCCTGACGGATGTCGGCGGCCCCGCTCTCGTCGGCGTCGCGCAGTCGGTCGGCGACGGCGTCGCCGGCCCGGTGGACGGCGCGCAGGCTGTGCCGGACCTTGTCGAGGTGCTCGGTCCAGTCCCGCTTGAACCCGTCGTTGCTGCCGACACGATCGTCCTCGGGAAGCATCCGGCCGGCACGGATGGAGAGCCGGATGTCCTCGAGACGGTGCGTCGCCTGCTCGATCGTGTGGGCGGCCTGCTGGATCTCCTCGCCGATGGAGCGCACGCCGGCCGGCGTCGAGACGCCGTGCTGGTCGTGCCCGTGGCCACCGTCAGGGTCGAGTCCGGCCTCCTGCGCCGAGATGAAGCTGCCGGCGCGCCGTGGCAGGCGCTCGTCGAGCTGGTTGTCGGTGTTCTTGACCTTCTGCATCAGGTCGGCGTACTCGTCGACGATCGCGCGGACCTCGTGGCGGTAGGCGGTGATCGCCTGGTCGACGGGCCCGCCCATCTCGAGGAAGGACGCCTGCTTCGCGCCCCCGCCCGACGGGTCCATGAACACCAGGCCGGCCTGACGCCGGAACTGCGTCTCGTGCGCCTCGGCGGCGTTCGCGTCGATGCGGTGCATCAGCTGCTCGGGGTGGTCCGGTGCGTCCTTGTGCCCGTGCACCGTGTCCCGGAAGGTGTCGCGCGCGTGACGCCAGCGTCGGCGCAGGTCCTCGACGGCCGTCTGGGCGGTCGTGAGGGTCTCGGCGTTGTGCTCGATCGCGTCGCCGAGCTCCTCGAGCTGCTGGCTGTCCGCCTCGAGCAGGTGGCCGGTGCGTTGGGCCGCGCGGGAGATCGCCAGGGCGGCCTTGCCCCGTCCACCCTCGGGCGGGTCCGCCTGCTTGAGCTGGTTCGCGGCCTGCTCGAGCTGGCGGCACAGGCCCTTGAGCCCTTGCACCGCGTTCTTGAGCTGCTGCGGGTGGCCCGGGATCTCGATCGTGTCCGGGCCGATCGGGCGCGAGAGCACCTCGGCGTGCATCGTCATGTCGTGTCCCCCTGGAATGTGACGTGTGCTGGCGGGATTCTTGCACCATTGGGGCGATCCGGCCAGTGGTCACGCGTGTGGTAGGAGAGCGTCGAGCCTCGACGACCAAGGAGCGATCGATGGACGAGCAGCACCGCAGGAGCCTCAGGCTTCCCGAGAGCCTGAGGCTCGACGCGGACGCGGCCTGGCGCAGCGACGACGACGCGGTCGTGCTGGTGAGGCGCTACTTCGACCGGCAGGACACCGATGACGAGTTCACCGGGTCGTTCTTCGACGAGTGGCGAGTGGGCGATCCGAACGAGATCACGGCCGACGACCTGCTGGCGGTGGAGTTCCTGGGGGTTGCCGTGCCGCCCCGCGCCGCACGAGCCGTCCTGGGGCCGCACCGGGCGAGGATCCGGCTGTGGTTGGAGGCCGCCGGCGAGGACCGCGACCTGGCAGGGAGTCCCGGTCGAGCGCTCCACGAGGACGAGGCTCTGGTCGCTCTGTGGCGCCTGCTCACGGGGCATCGCGACGTGGGTCCGGTCATCGCCTCCAAGATCCTGGCACGCAAGCGGCCGCGCCTCGTCCCGATCGTGGATCGCAAGGTCTGCGACCTCGTCGGCGTGCACGACCACTACTGGCTCGCATGGGGAGAGCTGTTCGAACGGCACCCGCACCTGGACCGACGACTGCAGGAGCTCCGCCGTGCCTCAGGGGCAGGACCGCACGTCAGCACGCTCCGCGTGCTGGACGTCGCGCTCTGGATGCACGCCACGCACGACGTCGTGGGCGACCTGGTCACGAGGCGACGCCTCCCGAGGACCCTCGGATCGTCCGACCGCGCATGACCGCGCGCGTCCTCCCGAGCGTGTCGGAGTCGTCGCGTAGGCTGAAGCCCTTCCCCGAGCCTGCCCGAAGAGGGCGCCGTCCGTCGTGTCTTGGAGGCCTTGGACCACATGGCGAGTGACTCGTCCTTCGTGCACCTGCACGTCCACACCGAGTACTCGATGCTCGACGGCGCGAGCCTGCTCGACGGGCTGTTCGAGCGCACGGCGTCGCTCGGGATGCCGGCCATCGCCATGACCGACCACGGCAACGTGCACGGTGCGTACGACTTCTGGTCCAAGGCACGGGCCCACGGCGTCAAGCCGATCATCGGCATGGAGGCCTACCTCACCCCCGGCACGCACCGGGGTGACCGCCGCAAGGTGCGCTGGGGCAAGGGCGACGCGAGCGAGGAGGGCGGCAACGACGTCGCCGGCGGCGGGGCCTACACCCACATGACGATGCTCGCGACGAGCACCGTGGGGATGCACAACCTGTTCCGCCTCTCCTCCCGCTCGAGCCAGGAGGGCTTCTACTACAAGCCGCGCGCGGACCGTGAGCTGCTCGAGCAGTACGCCGAGGGCATCGTCGCCACCACCGGGTGCCCGTCGGGCGAGATCCAGACCCGGCTGCGGCTCGGCCAGTACGAGGAGGCCCGCCAGGCGGCCGCCGACTACCAGCAGATCTTCGGCAAGGAGAACTTCTTCCTCGAGCTGATGGACCACGGCATCGGCATCGAGAAGGTCGTCCGCGACGACCTCCTGCGCCTGGGCCGCGAGCTCGACATCCCGCCGGTCGCCACGAACGACTCCCACTACAACAACCCCGGAGACGCCGACGCCCACGACGCGCTCATCTGCGTCGCGTCCGGCAAGACGATCAGCGACCCCAAGCGGCTCAAGTTCGACGGCGGCGGCTACTACATCAAGTCCGCCGCCGAGATGCGCGACCTGTGGGAGGACCGCTTCGACATGAAGCAGGCGTGCGACAACACGCTCCTCATCGCCGAGCGCTGCGACATCGAGTTCACCGAGTCCACCGGCGGCTACATGGCACGCGCCGACGTGCCGGCCGACGAGACCGAGGAGAGCTGGTTCGTCAAGGAGGTCTGGCGCGGCATCGAGTCGCGCTACCCGGGCGAGAAGCTCACCCAGGAGGTGCGCGACCGCGTCGAGAAGGAGCTCGACGTCATCCGCACCAAGGGCTACTGCGGCTACTACCTCGTGGTCGCCGACTTCATCAACTGGGCCAAGAACAACGGCATCCGTGTCGGACCGGGCCGCGGGTCGGGCGCCGGCTCGATCGCGGCCTACGCGCTGCGGATCACCGACCTGTGCCCGCTGACGCACGGCCTGATCTTCGAGCGCTTCCTCAACCCCGAGCGGCCCTCGATGCCCGACTTCGACATCGACTTCGACGATCGTCGTCGCTCCGAGGTCATCCGCTACGTCAGCGACAAGTACGGCAGCGACCGCGTCGCGATGATCGCCACGTTCGGCCGGCTCAAGGCGAAGCAGGCCATCAAGGACGCCAACCGCGTGCTCGACTACCCCTTCGGGATGGGCGAGAAGATCACCAAGGCCCTGCCGGCCGACGTCATGGGCAAGGGCGTCCCGCTGTCGGAGCTGTTCAACGACAAGCACGCGCGCTACAACGACGGCAAGGAGTTCCGCGACCTCCACGCCGAGGACGCCGAGGTCCGCAAGATCTACGAGACGGCGCTCGGCCTCGAGGGCCAGATCCGTCAGTGGGGCGTCCACGCCGCCGGCGTCATCATGAGCAGCGAGCCGCTCATCGACGTCGTCCCGATCATGCGCCGTGAGCAGGACGGCGCCACGATCACCCAGTTCGACTACCCGATGTGCGAGTCGCTCGGCCTGGTCAAGATGGACTTCCTCGGCCTGCGCAACCTGACCGTGATCGAGGACGCGCTGGCCAACATCAAGTCCAACCGCGGCATCGACCTGGTGCTCGAGGACCTCGACTTCGACGACCGACCCGCCTACGAGCTCCTGGGTCGCGGCGACACGCTCGGGGTGTTCCAGCTCGACGGTGGCCCGATGCGCTCCCTGCTGCGGCTCATGCAGCCCGACAACTTCGAGGACATCTCGGCCGTCATCGCGTTGTACCGCCCCGGCCCCATGGGCGCCAACAGCCACACCAACTACGCGTTGCGCAAGACCGGCAAGCAGCCGATCGACTACATCCACCCCGAGCTCACCGAGGCGCTCAAGCCGATCCTCGGCACGACGTACGGCCTGATCGTCTACCAGGAGCAGGTCATGTCGATCGCGCAGGAGCTGGCCGGGTTCACGCTCGGACAGGCCGACAACCTGCGTCGCGCCATGGGCAAGAAGAAGCGCGAGGTCCTCGAGAAGGAGTTCGTCGGGTTCGAGGCGGGCATGATGGAGCGTTGCACATCTAGCTACTTCAGCGCCAAATAGCGCCTTCCAATCAAGCTTCAGGAAGGGTTTCATGTCATTGCGTCCCGAACCACCTCGTAGGGTGTCGAGATGAAAGAGATGGTTAATACTCGACGATTCTTTCCTGGCTTGAGTTCAACAGCGTGAGGTTTGGATACATCCATCAGCCATATGTCGCCATCCTTGGCCACAAAACTGTCGACTTCTTCGATTTCCCCGCCCGCAGCGTATCGGTAGAAACAGGTACGCTCACCATGGGTATCGCGGTAGATGTTAATTGCGGTGACTCGAACGCCGTCCACATGGGGCGCTAACATCACATCCCTTTCATCCGCCGGCGCATGC
>JALRCA010000056.1 GCA_023257515.1 Aeromicrobium sp. | reverse complement strand
CGACGTGCCGCTCGACGTCGCGGTGGAGACCTACCTCTTCAACAGCCAGCTCGTGACGCTGCCGGGCGGGGGGATGGCGGTCATCTGCCCGCTGGAGTGCCGCGAGCATCCGCTCACGAGCCGCTGGCTCGACCGGCTCGTCGACAACGGCAACACCGTCATCGTCATCGAGCACAACCTCGACGTGATCAAGACGGCCGACTGGATCGTCGACATGGGACCCGAGGGCGGCAGCGGCGGTGGACGTCTCATCGCCGAGGGGACGCCCGAGGACATCGCGGCCAACGCCGACAGCCACACGGGTCGCTTCCTCAAGCCGCTCCTGGACTAGGTGGCCGGCGCTGATTCCCTGGCGAGCCTGGGAATCAGCGCGGCTCGGGCGCGGTCCGGACCGGACCTCGCCCGGTTTCCTGTCGGCCCGCCCGGGCCGCAACAGCAGCATCGTGAGGAGAACCGTGGGTCGTGCGCTGAACACCTGGCGAGCCTGGGAATCAGCACTCCGGGGCTCGGCGTGGTGTCGGCGCCGGTCCGTAGGGTGGAGCCGTGGCTGATCCTGCGAGCTACCGGCCGAAGCCGGGGGAGATCCCGACCGACCCGGGCGTCTACCGCTTCCGCGACGCGTCGGGCCGGGTGATCTACGTCGGCAAGGCCAAGTCGCTGCGCCCGCGCCTGTCCTCGTACTTCCAGGACGTCGCCAACCTGCACCAGCGCACGCAGCAGATGGTCACGACCGCCGCGAGCGTGGAATGGACCGTCGTGGGCACCGAGGTCGAGGCGCTCCAGCTCGAGTACACGTGGATCAAGGAGTTCGACCCGCGGTTCAACGTCAAGTACCGCGACGACAAGTCCTACCCGTGGCTCGCCGTGACGGTCGGCGAGGAGATCCCGCGGGTGCAGGTCATGCGCGGCGCCCAGCGCAAGGGCGTGCGCTACTTCGGGCCCTACGGCCACGCGTGGGCCATCCGCGACACCGTCGACACCCTCCTGCGCGTTTTCCCGATGCGCTCGTGCAGCGCGGGGGTCTTCCGTCGCTCCGCCGCGATCGGACGGCCGTGCCTGCTCGGCGACATCGGCAAGTGCGCGGCACCGTGCGTCGGACGTGTGACGCCTCAGGAGCACCGCGCGATCGTCGACGATTTCATGGCGTTCATGGGCGGGCAGACCGCTGGGTTCACCAAGTCGATCGAGCAGCGGATGCACGAGGCGTCCGAGGCCCAGGAGTACGAGCTCGCCGCCAAGTACCGCGACGACCTCGGCGCACTCAACCGCGTGCTCGAGAAGCAGACGGTCGTCCTGGGCGACGGCACCGACGCCGACGTGCTGGGATTCGTCGACGACCCGCTCGAGGTCGCCGTCCAGATCTTCGCCGTCCGTGGCGGGCGGATCCGCGGCCAGCGCGGCTGGGTCGCCGACAAGGCCGACGACGCCTCGTTCCCCGAGCTCGTCCAGCGCGCGATCGTCACGCTCTACGAAGGCGCCTCGGCGCAGGGCGTGCCGAAGCAGGTCCTGGTGCCCGAGCTCCCGTCCGACGTCGACGTCGTCACCGAGCTGCTCACCGAGCTGCGCGGCGGACCGGTCCAGATCCGGGTCCCGCGGCGCGGCGACAAGCGTCGCCTCATGGAGACGGTGGAGCAGAACGCGAAGCAGTCGATGGCGCGCCACAAGCTCAAGCGTGCGGGCGACCTGACGGCCCGCAGTCGGGCGCTCGAGGAGATCCAGGAGGCGCTCGAGCTGCCGGACGCCCCGTTGCGCATCGAGTGCTACGACATCTCCAACCTCCAGGGCACCGAGATCGTGGCATCGATGGTCGTCTTCGAGGACGGGCTGCCCCGCAAGTCCGAGTACCGCCGGTTCACGATCCGCCACGAGGGCCAGAGCGACGTCGCCGCGATGCACGAGGTGATCACGCGACGCTTCCAGCGTCTCCTCAAGGCGCGCGTGGACGGGGCCGACGAGGCCGGCATCGACCCGGAGACGGGTCGCCCCAAGAAGTTCGCCTACGCCCCGAACCTCGTCGTCGTCGACGGCGGCCCGCCCCAGGTCGCCGCCGCGCGTGCCGCGATGGAGGAGCTCGGCATCACCGACGTCGCGCTGTGCGGCCTGGCCAAGCGGCTCGAGGAGGTGTGGGTCCCCGACACTGCGTCACACGATGCGGGCGACCCGATCATCATGCCGCGCACCAGCGAGGGTCTCTACCTCCTTCAGCGGGTGCGCGACGAGGCCCACCGCTTCGCCATCACCCACCACCGGCAGCGCCGCGCCAAGGCCATGACCGGCAGCGCCCTCGACGACATCCAGGGCCTCGGACCCAGCCGCCGTCGGGCGCTCATGAAGGCCTTCGGCTCGGTCAAGAAGATCCGGGCCGCGAGCGTCGACGACATCGCCGCAGTGCCCGGGTTCGGTCGGGCTACGGCAGAATCCGTCGTGACGGCGCTGGCCTCGGAGCCCGAGGGCCCGACCGTCGACATGACCACCGGTGAGATCGTGGAGGATCGATGACGCTGCCGTCGACGATGGTGCTCGTGACCGGCATGACCGGGGCGGGACGCGGCACCGCCGCCAAGACGCTCGAGAACCTCGGTTTCTACGTCGTCGACAACCTGCCGGCTCCACTCCTGCTCGACACCGTCCGCACCGTGGGTGCTGCCGGCATGTCGCGACTCGCTGTCGTCGCCGATGCGCGCTCGGGCGAGTTCTTCAGCCCTCTCGTCGACGCCCTCGAGCAGCTGCGACACGAGGGCCTCCACGCCAAGGTCCTCTACCTCGAGGCCAGCGACGAGGTGCTGGTGCGCCGCCAGGAGGCCGCTCGGCGCCCGCACCCCCTCAGTCGCGAGGGACGCCTCATGGACGGCTTCGATCGCGAGCGCGAGCTCCTGCGCCGCGTCCGGGGCCGCGCCGACCTCGTCGTCGACACGACCAACCTCAACACCCACCAGCTCGCCCGACGCGTGCGGGCCGCCTTCGAAGACGTCGACACCGACGGTCTGCGGGCCTCCGTCATGTCCTTCGGCTTCAAGTACGGCATCCCGATCGACGCCGACATGGTCGCCGACATGCGGTTCCTGCCCAATCCGTTCTGGGACCCCGAGCTGCGACCACTCAGCGGCCTCGACGAGGCGGTCGCGATCTCGGTGCTGGCCCACGAGAGCGCGCACCAGTTCCTGGACCGCTACGAGGAGCTCGTCGCGCTGCTCACCGACGGCTTCCTGCACGAGGACAAGCGGTTCCTGTCCATCGCCATCGGATGCACGGGGGGACGCCACCGCAGCGTCGCGATGGCCGAGGCGTTCGCCGAGCGCCTGCGCTCGCACGACGTGCGGACGCTCGTCGTGCACCGCGACCTGGGACGCGAGTGATGCCCGCCCGGGTCGTGGCCCTGGGCGGAGGACACGGGCTCGCGGCGAGCCTGTCCGCCCTGCGGCTCCTCGAGACGCAGCTCACGGGCATCGTCACCGTCGCCGACAACGGGGGATCTTCCGGCCGCCTGCGCGAGGAGCTCGGCGGGCTGCCGCCGGGTGACCTGCGCATGGCCCTGGCCGCATTGTGCAGCGACGACGAGTGGGGCCGCCAGTGGGCCGAGATCCTGCAGCACCGTTTCGGCGGCCAGGGGGAGCTCCGTGGTCACGCGGTCGGGAATCTGCTGATCAGCGCCATCTGGGACCTGCTGGGCGACCACGTCGGCGGTCTCGACCTCGTCGGCCAGCTGCTCGGCGCGCGCGGGCGCGTCCTGCCGATGGCCGCCGTGCCGCTCGACATCGAGGCCGACGTCCACCTCGACGCGGCGCCCGATCGGCTCACCCTCGTGCGTGGACAGGTCCAGGTCGCCAGCGTGGCGGGCCAGGTCGTCTCGGTGCGGCTCGACCCCGAGGACCCGCCGGCCTGTCCAGAGGCCGTCGCAGCCGTCGGTGCGGCCGACTGGGTGGTCGTCGGCCCCGGCTCGTGGTTCACGAGCGTCATGCCGACCCTGCTCGTGCCCGAGCTGCGCGACGCGCTCATCCGCACGCCGGCCCGGCGTGCGCTCGTGCTCAACCTGGGGGAGCAGGACGGCGAGACGGCCGGTCTGTCGCCGACCGACCACCTCGAGGTGCTGGCCGCGCACGCACCCGACCTGCGACTCGACGCGGTCGTCGCGGACAGCACGCTCGTCGACGACTCCGGGGTCCTGGCACGGGCCGCGCGCGAGCTCGGGGCCGACCTCGTCGTGGGCGACGTGGCGCGTTCACCCGGCTCGGACCAGCACGATCCGGAAGCACTCTCCGCGGCCTTCTCCGGGTTGTTGACCAGCGGTCTACAGTTGCCGTGAGTCACCACAGATCGACCCGGGGGAGATGGAGACGCGCATGGCGATGACCGCCCAGGTCAAGTCCGAGCTGGCGAGCACGACGATCACGAAGTCCTGCTGCCGCAAGGCCGAGGTCTCGTCCATCCTGCGCTTCGCGGGAGGCCTGCACATCGTCGCGGGACGGATCGTCATCGAGGCCACGCTGGACACCGGCGCCGCGGCCCGTCGTCTCCGCAAGGACATCGGTGAGGTCTACGGCCAGCAGAGCGAGGTGCTCGTCGTGCAGGGCAACAACCTGCGCAAGGGCACGCAGTACGTCGTGCGCGTCGCCAAGGACGGCGAGGCGCTCGCCCGCCAGACCGGGATCGTCGACGGCAGTGGCCGGCCGGTGCGTGGGCTGCCACCGCAGGTCGTCTCGGGTGCGTCCTGCGACGCGGTGGCCGCCTGGCGAGGCACGTTCCTGGCCCACGGCTCCCTGACCGAGCCGGGCCGCTCGTCGGCCCTCGAGGTGAGCTGCCCGGGCCCCGAGGCCGCTCTCGCCCTCGTCGGCTCGGCGCGCCGTCTCGGGATCAGCGCCAAGGCCCGCGAGGTTCGGGGTGTCGACCGCGTCGTGATCCGCGACGGCGAGGCGATCGGTGCCCTGCTGACCCGGCTGGGTGCCCATGAGTCGTTGCTGGCGTGGGAGGAACGGCGCATGCGCCGCGAGGTCCGTGCCACCGCCAACCGCCTGGCGAACTTCGACGACGCCAACCTGCGCCGTTCCGCCCGCGCGGCCGTCGCCGCCGGGGCCCGCGCTCAGCGCGCGCTCGAGATCCTGGGTGACGAGGTGCCCGACCACCTCAAGCTCGCCGGCACGCTCCGCGTCGAGCACCGCCAGGCCAGCCTCGAGGAGCTCGGGCAGCTGCACGACCCGCCGCTGACCAAGGACGCGATCGCAGGTCGCATCCGACGGCTGCTCGCGATGGCCGACAAGACCGCACAGGACCGTGGGATCCCCGACACCGAGGCGAGCCTGGACGAGGAGTCCCTGCCCGAGGGATGAGCGCGCCGGTCGAGAGGGTGGCCCGACGTCTTCGTGACGCCGGCTGCGTCTTCGCCGAGGCGGAGGCGTCGCTGCTGCTCGAGGCCTCCTCGGGTGAGGCGCTCGAAGGTCTCCTCGAGCGCCGCTGCGCCGGTGAACCGTTGGAGCACGTGCTCGGGTGGGTCGAGCTGGACGGTGTGCGCCTGAGCGTGGGGCCAGGCGTGTTCGTCCCGCGCCAGCGGACCCGCCTGCTGGCCCGGCTCACCCGGCAGGCTGCCGCAGAGGTCGTCGGTCCGGTGGTCGAGCTGTGCTGTGGGGTCGCCCCGCTGGCAGCGCTCCTCGGCGACGCCGGGGCCGGTCGCGAGCTCCACGTGAGCGATCTGGACGCGGTCGCCCTCGAGCACGCCGCGCGCAACGTGCCACGGGCCTCCGTGCACCGCGGCGACCTGTTCGACGCTCTTCCCACGTCCCTGCGGGGCAGGATCGCCGTGCTGGCCGCCAATGCGCCCTACGTCCCCACGGCGAGCATCGCCGCCATGGCGCCGGAGGCGCGTGAGCACGAGCCGCACCGCACCCTCGACGGAGGCGACGACGGTGTGGACCTGCACCGTCGCATCGCCGCCGGGTGTCCCGACTGGCTCGCCCCCGGGGGTGTCGTGCTGGTCGAGACGTCCCGCGGGCAGGCACAGCTCACCTGGACGACGTTCGACGACGTGGGCCTGGACGCGCGGGTCCTCACCGACGACGATCTCGGTGCCACGGTCGTGACGGCCGTCGCACCCCGAGTCCTTGGGTGACTCGCCGGTACGGATCCGCGGTCGATAGGCTGGCCCCACCAGTGCCCGACCCCACCCAGGAGCATCTCCCGTGACCGTTCGCGTAGGCATCAATGGATTTGGCCGTATCGGCCGCAACTTCTTCCGTGCGGCGCGAGCCGCCGGCGCCGACATCGAGATCGTCGCCGTGAACGACCTCACGGACAACAAGACCCTCGCGACGCTGCTCAAGTACGACTCGATCCTCGGCCGTCTGGATGCCGACGTCTCCTACGACGACGACTCGATCACGGTCGGCGGCCAGAAGATCGCCGCGTTCGCCGAGCGCGACCCCGCCAAGCTCGACTGGGCGAGCGTCGGCGTCGATATCGTCGTGGAGTCGACCGGCTTCTTCACCGACGCGACCAAGGCCAAGGCCCACGTCGACGGCGGCGCCAAGAAGGTCATCATCTCCGCGCCGGCCGAGAACGAGGACGCCACGATCGTCATGGGTGTCAACCACGACACCTACGACGCGGCGGCGCACACCGTCATCTCGAACGCGTCGTGCACCACGAACTGCCTGGCTCCGATGGCGAAGGCCCTCAACGACGCTCTCGGCATCGAGCGTGGCCTCATGACCACGATCCACGCGTACACGCAGGACCAGAACCTGCAGGACGCCCCGCACTCGGACCTGCGTCGTGCGCGTGCGGCCGCCATCAACATCGTCCCGACCTCGACCGGTGCCGCCAAGGCCGTGAGCCTGGTGCTGCCCGAGCTCAAGGGCAAGCTCGACGGCTACGCGCTGCGCGTGCCGGTGCCGACCGGCTCGGCCACCGACCTGAGCTTCACCGCCAGCCGCGAGACCACGGTCGAGGAGGTCAACCAGATCCTCAAGGACGCGTCCGAGGGCGCGCTCAAGGGCTTCCTGACCTACACCGAGGACCCGATCGTCTCGAGCGACATCCAGCTGAACCCGCACTCGTCGATCTTCGACGCGGAGCTGACCAACGTCAGCGGCAACCTCGTCAAGGTGTCCAGCTGGTACGACAACGAGTGGGGCTACTCCAACCGTCTCGTCGACCTGACCGAGTACGTGGCCGAGCGTCTCTGAGACACTCCCATGACTCTGC
>JALRCA010000027.1 GCA_023257515.1 Aeromicrobium sp. | reverse complement strand
GGCCACCGGAGACCTCCTTGAGGTAGCGACCCGCACCCGTGATCGTGCCGCCGGTCCCGACCCCGGCGACGAAGTGCGTGATGCGCCCGTCGGTGTCGGCCCAGATCTCGGGCCCGGTCGACTCGTAGTGGGACTGGGGTCCGGCGGGGTTGGAGTACTGGTCGGGCTTCCACGCACCCTCGATCTCGCGCACCAGGCGGTCCGACACGTTGTAGTAGGAGTCGGGGTGGTCCGGTGGCACGGCGGTGGGGCACACGACGACCTCGGCCCCGTAGGCGCGCAGGGTGTTGCGCTTGTCCTCGCTGACCTTGTCGGGGCACACGAACACGCAGCGGTAGCCCCGCTGCTGCGCCACGAGGGCCAGGCCCACGCCGGTGTTGCCCGACGTGGGCTCGACGATCGTGCCGCCCGGTGCCAGCGCGCCGGACGCCTCCGCGGCCTCGACCATGCGGACGGCGATGCGGTCCTTGGAGCTGCCGCCAGGGTTCAGGTACTCGATCTTGGCCGCGACCAGGGCCGAGTCCGGCGGCACGACCTTGGTGAGCCGGACGAGGGGCGTGCCGCCCACCAGGTCGACGACGTGCTCGGCGATGCGCATGTCGTCATTCTTGCACCGCCGGGGCTACGGTCGGAGCGGGCGGCCCTCGCCGTCGACCGGATCACCGGTGAGCATGAGGATGCCGTCGATGAGCGACCAGAGGCTGCCGAGGCCGCACGTGAAGATCGCGACGAGCAGCTGGGTGACACCGAGGCCCACGTGGCCCGCGTACATGCGCCCCACCCCCGCGAGGAAGATGTTCAGCAGCCCGGCGATGAGCTTCTGCTTGTCCGAGTACGGCAGGCCGGTCTTGGGGTCGACCGTCGGCTGGCCGAAGCCGGGCTGGGCCTGGCCGTAGCCGGGCTGGGCCTGGCCGTAGGCCGGCTGCTGACCGTAGGCCGGCTGTCCGTAGGGCTGCTGCTGGCCGTAGCCGGGACCCTGGGGCGGCGGGTACGCGCCCTGACCCGCTGCGGGGGGCTGCTCGGGCTGCTGCGGGTCGGGCGTGGGCTGGTCCGGGTTCTCGCTCATGGCACTCACCCTAGGGGCTAGACGACGGCGCCGTCGGAACGGCCGTCGTCGACGTGGGCGTACCGGTCGGCGGCCGGCGGTGGCTTGCTCGGGTCGAGCGGGAACCGTTCCTCGAGCACGACCGCGATCGCCGAGGCCGTGAAGATCGTCGACAGGATGCCGATGGACAGGCCGAGCAGCAGCGCGATGGCGAAGTCCGTGAGCGAGTCACCACCGAGGAACGCGAGCGCGGCCAGGATGAACATCGCGCCGAGACCCGTGTTCACCGTACGCGGGATCGTCTGCAGGATCGCCTCGTTCACGACCGCTCGCAAAGGTCGCTTGCGGTTCTCCCGGGTGTGTTCTCGGATGCGGTCGAACACGACGATCGTGTCGTTGACCGCCAGGCCGATGATCGAGAGGATCGCGGCCAGGAACACGCCGTCGATCGGCTTGCCCCACCAGGCGAAGATGCCGACGACGGTCAGCACGACGGACGACATCGACAGGACGGCCGCGGCGGCCCACGTCCAGCGGAACCGCCACGCGAGGTAGACCATCTGCGCCGCGATCGCGATGCCGAAGGCGATGAGGGCCTTGTTGCGCAGCTCCTGTCCGAGGCTCGGACCGACGAGCTCGTCGCGCTCCTTCGTGACGTCGCCGCCGACGGACCCGACGGCCTCCTCGACCTCGACGGCCTCCTGGTTGGTGATCTTGTCCAGACGCACCGTCACGTTCTCGGACTCACCGTCACCGGACGAGGCCTGCACGACGGCGCTCGGGAAGCCGGCGTCGCTCACGGCCTCACGCACCTTCTCGGGGCTGACGTCCTGGCTCGTGGAGAACTCCAGGAGTCGACCGCCGGTGAACTCGACGCCGAGGTTGAGACCCTTCGTCGCGATGCCGCCGATGGAGACGACCGCCACGATCAGCGTGATGACGATCCAGGTGCCGCTGCGTCGCATCAGGTCGGGTCCGCGGTCGTTGAGCCACGTGCGGACACGTCCTGTCGAGGCGATGCCGCTCGCGGCGGGATGCTTGACGATCCAGCCGCGCGTCACGGACCACTCGGCGAGCACCCGGGCCACCACGAGCGCCGAGAACATCGAGGCGGCGGTGCCGATCGACAGGGTGACGCCGAAGCCCTTGACCGGGCCGGACGCCAGGAAGAACAGCAGCGCGGCGGCGAGCAGGGTCGTGACGTTGGAGTCGATGATGGCCGACCAGGCCTTGGTGAACCCCGTCGAGAGCGACGGGAGGAGGCGTTTGCCCCCCACGCCCTCGTCGCCGGCGGCCGTCCGTTCCGCGTACTCCTCGCGCGCTCGTTCGAACACGAGCACGTTGGCGTCGATCGCCAGGCCGATCGCGAGCACGAAGCCGGCGAGTCCCGGCAGGGTCAAGGTGGCACCGAGCGCGACGAGCAGCCCGTAGGAGATGGCGGCGTAGGTGGCGAGGGCGAACGTCGCCATGAGGCCCACCAGCCGGTAGACGAAGACAATGAACAGCCCGGTCAGCGCGATGCCGATGATGGCCGCCTCGATGGAGGCGTCGATGGCGGCGGCGCCGAGCGTGGGTCCGACGGTCCTCTGCTCGATGACCTCGACGGGCACCGGCAGCGCGCCGCCCTTGATCAGGACGGCGAGGTCCTGGGCCTGGGTCTGCGTGAAGTCACCCTGGATGCTCGTGTTGTTGCCGCCCCCGGACTGGCACAGCTCCGGCACGATGCCCGGCGAGGAGATGACCTCCTGGTCGAGCAGGATCGCGACTCGCTGCCCGGCCTCGGGGTTGGCGCACGCGGACTGCACGAGCTCGCGCCAGCCGGTCTGCCCCGCGCCCGCGAACTCGACGTTGACGACCCACTGGCCGATGCTCTCCTGGGGCGTCGTGGCCACCGCGTCCTTCACGCCGTTGCCGTCGAGCTTCGAGGGACCGACGACGATCGAGCCGCCCTGGTCGTCCTGCAGGACCTGTTGGCCCTTCTGGGGCTTGGTGCCCTCGGGAACCTGCTGCTGCAGCACCTCGTGGAACGTCAGCTGCGCGGTCTTGCCGATGACCTCGGCGGCCTCGCGGGGATCCTGCAGCCCGGGCAGCTCGACGATGATGCGGTCCTCGCCCGAGCGGGCGAGCGTCGGCTCGGAGACGCCGAGCGCATCGACGCGGCCCCGCAGGACCTCGAGCGCGCGGTCCGTGGACTCGGCGTCGGCCTGGACGCGGTCGGTGCTCTTGGTCTGCAGGACGATCTGGGTGCCACCGCGCAGGTCGAGACCGAGCTTCGCGGGCTTGACGTAGGCGATGGCGATGGCGGCGGCCACGACGGCGAAGGTCGCGACGGCCCGCCAGACGGTGGGACGGGAGAACATGGGACGACTCTCTGAGCGTGCCTCGTCGGTCGACGGGGCGGGGCGGACGGACGGCTCAGGCCGTCGGAGGTCCGCGAGCGTCCGTGGCGGTCGCCGGTGCGACGGCCTGGTCGTCCTGCTCGTCCGCCGGCGCCAGGTCGCGACCCCGGGGTATGCGCACGAGGTCGGGGTCGCCCAGCACGGCCAGGTCGAGAGCGGCGTCGACGTGATGGTCCTGGCCGGCGCTCGACGCCGTGACCGCGACGGCGTGGTGCGCGACGGTCACGGATCCGGCGGTCGCGCGCGTGTGGTGGACCGTGGGGTGCCCCGTCGAGGAGGCCACCAGCATGAGCGCCGCGAACAGCGCCGCCGTCGCGAGGACGGCGACCTGGCGCACGGGCTCGAGGCGGGTCACGCCGCAGAGTCTACGGTGCTGCGCTCACCGCACCGTGACGGTGCGGTGCCGGGCCCTAGGCTGACCGTGTGACGGACACACGGACCCTGGGACACAGCGACATCGAGGTGCCGGCGCTCGGCATCGGCTGCAACGCGTTCGGCGCGCGCACCGACGCCGACGAGGTGGTCGCGATCGTCGACGCCGCGATCGAGGAGGGCGTCGCGTTCTTCGACACCGCCGACGTCTACTCCCTCGGCGAGAGCGAGACGCTGCTCGGTCGCGCGATCGTGGGGCGTCGCGACGAGGTCGTCGTGGCGACGAAGTTCGGCATGGACCTGCAGGGCCTCAACGGCGACGACGGTGGTCGTCGGGGCGCGCCCGAGTACGTGCGGACCGCGATCGAGGCGAGCCTGCGCCGCCTCGGCACCGACCACGTCGACCTGTACCAGCTGCACACGCCCGACCCGGCGACCCCGATCGAGGAGACGCTCGGCGCGCTGCACGAGCTCGTGCAGGAGGGCAAGGTCCGGGCGATCGGCTGCTCGAACTTCCAGGCCTGGCAGCTCGTGGACGCCGCGTGGCAGGCGAGGACCCGCGACCTGACGCCGTTCGCGACGGCCCAGAACGAGTACTCGCTCTACAACCCGGTCGCGGAGGTCGAGCTCACGCCGGCCAGTGCCGCGCTCGGGGTGGGCATCCTGCCCTACTTCCCGCTCGCCTACGGACTGCTGACGGGCAAGTACGCCAAGGGCGAGGCGGCACCGGCCGGATCGCGTCTGGAGCAGCAGGAGCAGCGGCTGGCCGACGCCGACTGGGACCGCGTCGAGACGCTGCAGCGCATCGCCGACGGGGCCGGCGCGAGCCTGCTCGAGCTCGCCATCGGCGGTCTCGCCGCGCGGCCCCAGGTCAGCAGCGTGATCGCCGGCATCAGCCGCCCGCAGCAGGTCGCGGCCAACGCGGCAGCGGCCCGCTGGAGGCCGGATGCCTCGGTCACCGCGCAGCTGGACGATCTCGCGAGGCCGCGGCACTCGTACACGACGTTCGCGTGAGGGCGGCTCGTCGGGGGAGTCGGTGGCGCCGGGCTGGGAAGCGCCTCACGGCGCAAGGCCGCTCGTAGCGGCTGATGTTGGGACCCGGGGCTTGCCGCAGCCCGGCGCGGTCACCAGCGTAGCCAATCGACGGGCAGGGACAAGGGCTGGCCGCAGGGAGTCTCAGTGCAGGGTGCCCGCGCGCTCCAGCTCGGCGGCGTGACGCAGGTGGCGCGCCGTGTCGACGAGCTTCGCGGCGCTCGCGGCGTCGGTCCCGTCGAGCTGGCCACGGCCCACGCCGACGATGTGCGCGAAGGCTGCGGCACGGTCGAGCTGGACGTCGAAGTCTTCGCGGACGATGCCACCCACGACGGTGTCGACGAGCGAGACGACCTCGTCCGGGCCGGGTGGCTCGACGACGCCCGCGAGAACCTCGTGGACGGGGGCGTACGCCCGGCCGGTGGCGAACTCGAGCGCCGCCTGCTCGGGGTTGCGGTGCACCCAGGTGCGCAGGAGGTACAGACGCCACAGCGCCCCGGCGATCGTGTCGGCGGCGGCATGGGCCCAGAGCTCGGCGATGACGCCGAGTCCTTCCTCGTCGGCCAGGTGCAGGACGCGGTGGACGAGACCGGCATCGGACTCGTCGTGGGGTCCGCGCACGAGCAGCGCGGCGATGCGGTGCCCCGCGGCGGACTGCTCCGCGGGGTCGACCTCGTCGGGCACGGCCTCGAAGAGGCCAGCGCCCGGCAGGGACGGTCGTCGGTACTCGCTCACCGCTTCACGGTAGCCGCCTGGCGGTCACCCGTCCGAGCACCGCGCAGGTACAGCGGCAGGACGACGGCCAGGTAGCCGGTCCATGCGAGGACCTGCAACCACGACGGGTTGGGCTGGAAGTTGAGCGTGCCCTTGAGCAGCGTGCCGAGCCAGCTGTCGGCGGGGATGGTCGAGGAGATGTCGAACGCCGTGCTGCCGAGCTGGGTGATCGGACCGACCGCGTTGGTCAGCCGCGGCAGGAGGCCGGCCTCCTGCAGGTCGTAGACGCCGTAGGCGAGCACGCCCGCCGCGACCACGACGAGCAGCGCGCCGGTGACCGTGAAGAACGTCGACAGGTTGACCCTGATCGCGCCGCGGTAGATCAGGTACCCGAGGACGACGGCGACGAGCAGACCGCTCGCGGCGCCGATGAAGGGCGACGGCGTGTAGCTCCCGGCGATCGTGCCGTAGATGATGGCCGCCGTCTCCAGGCCCTCGCGACCGACCGTCACGAAGGCGACGGTCGCGATCGCGAGCGGGCCGAGCGCCACCGCGTCGGCGAGCTCGGACTCGAGCTCCCGCTTGAGGGTGCGAGCGGTCCGCCGCATCCAGAAGATCATCCACGTGACCAGGGCGGCCGCGAAGATCGAGAGCAGGCCGCCGACCGTCTCCTGCCACACGAACGGCAGCTGGTCGAACAGGACCACGACCGTGGCGAACACGGCCACGACGAGTGCCACGGCCGTGGCGACACCGGCCCAGATGTGGCGCAGGTCGTGGCGACGATCGGTCTTGACGAGGTAGGCGATCAGGATGCTGACGACCAGGCTCGCCTCGAGCCCTTCGCGCAGTCCGATCAGGAAGTTGGCGAGCACAACGAGATGGTACTCGTACTCAGGCCAGGCTCACCTGAGTGCCTCGGCGAGCGGTCCGGCCACGAGGTCGACCTGCCACGGCCGCGCACCGTCGCCGAGCAGCGAGTCGCCGATC
The DNA here is from genome assembly GCA_023257515.1 of Aeromicrobium sp. Lineage (GTDB taxonomy): Bacteria > Actinomycetota > Actinomycetes > Propionibacteriales > Nocardioidaceae > Aeromicrobium. The sequence goes on along the minus strand of JALRCA010000027.1, from coordinate 16,207 downwards.
GTCGCGGCGGTGACCTCGGCGGGCGGGTCCCAGGCGAGCATCCGCACGAGGTTCGGCGTGACGAGGTTCTCGACCGGCAGGTCGTGCTGCGCGGCGATCGCCGTGACCGTCTCCCGCGCGCGTGCGAGACGCGCGGCGGCCTCCGGGAACTTCTCGGCCCACGCCCGTGGGGGCGGCGGTCCCTCGCGGCGCGGCGAGGACTGGGGCAGCTCGTCGTCGGGCAGGGCCTGCCCGTCGGCGATCGCCTGCAGCCAGTCGTCCATGAACCGGCGTGGACCCCGCCCACGCATCGGGCGGAGCTGACGGAGCGCGTGCTCGTCCTGGGGCGCGGCCTTGGCGAGCTCCAGGATGCCGGCGTCGGCCAGGATGCGTCCCGGGGTCACGTCCCGGTCCCGGGCGATGGCGTCGCGCCGCAACCACAGCTCGCGCACGAGACCGAGCATCCGACGGCCGCGCACCTGGTGGATGCCGGACGTGCGGCGCCACGGCTCCTCGCGCACCGGGTGCGCCTCGAACGAGAGCAGCGCCTCGAACTCCTGCCGGGCCCACTCCAGCTTGCCGGTCCTCTCGAGATCGGCCTCGACCAGGTCCCGCAGCTCGATCAGGACCTCGACGTCGAGCGCTGCGTACTCGAGCCACGGCTCGGGCAGCGGACGCGTCGACCAGTCGGCGGCCGAGTGCTCCTTGGCCAGGCTCATGCCGAGGTAGTGCTCGACGAGCGTGGCCAGTCCCACGCGGGGCAGGTTCAGCAGCCGGCCCGCGAGCTCGGTGTCGAAGAGCGCGCTCGGGTGCATGCCGATCTCGGCCAGGCACGGCAGGTCCTGCGTCGCGGCGTGCAGGATCCACTCGGCGTCGCCGATCGCGTCGTCCAGGTCGCGCAGGTCCTCGAACGCGATCGGGTCGACGAGACCGATGCCGGCACCCTCGCGTCGGACCTGCACCAGGTACGCCCGTTGGGAGTAGCGGTAGCCGGAGGCGCGCTCGGCGTCGAGGGCGACCGGGCCGTCGGTGATGGAGATCTGGGCGCAGTAGCGCGCGAGCGCGTCGTCGTCGTCGATGACCGGGGGGAGCGGGTCACGCAGCGTGAGCGGCGGGACGGGGACGGGTTCTGCGTCGGCCTCGCTCATGGGCGGCCCCGGCGGCGCTGCAGCGGCACGACGCCGTCCGCCAGCGGGGGGAGCCCAGCGATCGCGCACAGGAGGTCGGACCAGGCGCGTGCGTGCGCGCCGAGCTCGGACGTGGGGGTCCACGACGCACGGACCTCGATCTGGGCGTCGAAGCCGTCGTCGGCCATCTCGCCGAAGCCCTCGGTCCGCACCACCGTCACGCTGCCGCTCGGCGCGACGTACTCGGCGCCGTAGGACGACAGCGCGTCGACGAGCCAGCTCCAGCCGACGGCCTGCAGCGACGGGTCGCCCGCCATCTCGGCCTCGACCTCGGCGCGGGCGAACGTGACGCAGCGGAAGGTGCCCTCCCAGGCGTCGTGTCCCGCGGGGTCGTGCAGCAGGATGAAGCGTCCGGTGCCGATCTCGTCGCCGCCGACCACGACGTCGCCGCTCAGGGCGAAGGAGTGCGGTGCGATCCGCTGCGGCGCCGGCATCTCGTCGGCGACGACCTCGGGGCGCAGCGCGGAGGACCGCACCTGCTCGACGGCCGTGGTGAAGGCCTCAGGCGTGCGGTCGATCTCGCGATGGACAGCCACAGACGTGATCGTAGGCCCGGCGCGGGCCGCCGGGGCGTCTCGACACGCCCGGGCGGGGGAGCCGGGCCGGTGGCTGAGAGAATCGGCAGCGTGACGAGCGACGTGTCGAGGAGCGACTTCCTGCGAGCCTGCCGAGGCGAGGCGACGGACCGTGTGCCCGTCTGGTTCATGCGTCAGGCGGGCCGTTCGCTGCCGGAGTACCGAGCCGTGCGCGAGGGCGTCGCGATGCTCGACTCCTGCTTCCGCACGGACCTGGTCGTCGAGATCACGATGCAGCCCGTGCGCCGCTACGGCGTCGACGCGGCGATCTTCTTCTCCGACATCGTCGTGCCTCTCAAGGCGATCGGCGTCGACCTCGACATCGTCCCGGGCACGGGACCGGTCGTCGCCGAGCCGTTCCGCGACCGGGCGCAGCTCGACGCCCTGCGCGGCCTCGAGCCGGACGACGTCGCGCCGATCACGGCCGCCGCGAGCGCCCTCGTGGGCGAGCTGGGTGACACGCCGCTCATCGGGTTCGCAGGTGCGCCGTTCACGCTCGCGTCCTACCTGGTCGAGGGCGGACCCTCCCGCGACCATCGCCGCACGAAGCAGCTCATGCGCAGCGACCCCGATCTCTGGCACGAGCTCGCCGGACGACTCGCACGGATCGCCGGCGACTTCCTGCGCCTGCAGGTCGAGGCCGGCGCCTCGGCGGTGCAGCTGTTCGACTCGTGGGCCGGGACCCTGTCGCTCGCGGACTACCAGGAGCTCGTGGCACCCCACTCGCGCGCCGTGCTCGAGGCGGTCGCCGACCTCGACGTGCCGCGCATCCACTTCGGCGTCGGCACCGGTGAGCTGCTCGGCGCGATGGGCGACGTGGGCGCCGACGTCGTGGGCGTCGACTGGCGGGTCCCGCTCGACGATGCCGTCCAGCGCATCGGGCCGGACCGGTCCGTGCAGGGCAACCTCGACCCGACGACGCTGTTCGCGCCCGCCGACGTCGTGGAGCGTCAGGCCGCCCGCGTCATCGAGGCCGGCCGGGCGGCTCGTGGCCACGTCTTCAACCTGGGTCACGGCGTGCTCCCGGAGACCGACCCCGACGCCCTCGCGCGTCTCGTCGACTTCGTCCACGGGTACGAGCGCGACTGATGCGTGTCATCGTCGTCGGAGGTGGTCTCGCGGGCCTGACCGCGGCGCTCGAGCTGCTCGAGCTCGGCGCCGACGTCGAGGTGCTGGAGGGCGCTGACCACGTCGGCGGGAAGCTGCTCCGCGGCGACGTGGGCGGGCTGGAGGTCGACCTCGGCGCCGAGTCGATCCTGGCCCGCCGTCCCGAGGGGCTCGCCCTCATCGAGCGCCTCGGGCTCGGCGAGCGGCTCGTGCACCCGTCGTCGCGCGGTGCCGCCATCTGGACCCGCGGGGCGCTCAGGCCGTTGCCTCGGACGGTGCAGGGTGTCCCGTCGGACGTCCCGGCGTTGGTCGCCTCGGGCATCGTCGCCGAGGCCCCCGTGTCCCGCCCGCTGCCCGTCCCGGACCACGACGTGTCGGTGCGCGAGTTCCTCGAGCCCCGGGTCGGGGGCGAGGTCGTCGACCGCCTGGTCGAGCCGTTGCTCGGCGGCGTCTACGCCGGCCACGCCAGCCGGTTGTCGGTCCGAGCGGCGGCACCCCAGGTACTTGCGCTGGGTGACGACCCGCTCACGGCGGCTGCCGCGCCCCGCGACGTGCCGGCAGGAGCGGTGTTCGCCGGTCTGGTCGGCGGCGTCGGGCTCCTGGCCGAGGTCCTGGCCGACCGGGTCCGAGAGCTCGGCGGCCGCATCCGGACCGGCACGACGGTGCGCGCGCTCTCGCGTCCGGGTGCCGGGTGGGAGGTCTTCGCCGGGCCGACCACCGACGTCGAGGTCCGTGCGGCGGACCGTGTCGTGGTCGCGACACCGGCCGCCGCCACCTCGCGACTGCTGTCCGAGGTCGCGCCCGAGGCCGCGTTCGCCCTCGCCGGGGTCGAGCTGGCGAGCATGGCGATCGTGACGCTGGTGGTCGACGGTGCCCTTCCCGTCGAGGGGTCCGGCTTCCTGGTCCCAGCGGTTGACCGCACCACGATCAAGGCCTCGACGTTCTCGTCGCAGAAGTGGCCGTGGCTCGGTGCGCTCGCCGGTGGTGCGACGGTGCTGCGTGCCTCCGTGGGCCGGGCCGGGGAGTCCGGGCTGCTGCAGCAGCCCGACGAGCGCGTCGTCGCCGCCGCCGTCGGTGACCTGCACGAGGCCCTCGGCCACCTGCCGCCTGTCACAGCCGCGCACGTGCAGCGCTGGGGCGGTGCCCTGCCGCAGTACGAGGTCGGGCACCTCGACGTCGTCGCGACCGTCGAGCGCGACGTCGCCGCCGTCCCGGGCCTCGAGGTGTGCGGTGCGACCTACCGCGGTGTCGGGATCCCGGCCGTCATCGCCTCGGCCCAGGGGGCCGTGCGTCGCCTCCAGGGCGAGGGGGACAATGTCTGCGACCGACCCGTCGACGAGGAGCAGCGATGAGCGTCCCGAACCAGGGCAAGCTGGCCAAGGAGATCAACGCCACGATCCGCTACGCCATGTGGTCGGTGTTCCGGCTCGACGTGGTGCTCGCCGACGCCGACCGTGCCGCCGAGGCCGCCGAGGTCGAGTCCCTGTTCGCCAAGCTCGCCGCCGACGACGTCGTCGTGCGCGGCACCTACGACGTCTCGGGTCTGCGCGCCGACGCCGACCTGCTCGTGTGGTGGCACGCCGAGACCGCCGACGCGCTGCAGGCCGCCTACAACGCGTTCCGCCGCACCGCGCTGGGCTCGCGCCTGTCCCCGGTGTGGTCGCAGATGGCGCTGCACCGCCCGGCGGAGTTCAACAAGTCGCACGTGCCCGCCTTCATGGCCGACGAGACGGTGCGCGACTACGTCTGCGTGTACCCGTTCGTGCGCTCCTACGAGTGGTACCTGCTGCCCGACGACGAGCGTCGTGAGCTGTTGCGCGAGCACGGCATGATGGCGCGCGACTACCCGGACGTGCGCGCCAACACGGTCGCGTCGTTCGCCCTGGGCGACTACGAGTGGATCCTGGCCTTCGAGGCCGACGAGCTGCACCGCATCGTCGACCTCATGCGCGAGCTGCGCGCCAGCCGCGCGCGCCGCCACGTGCGCGAGGAGATCCCGTTCTACACCGGTCGCAAGCACTCGGTCGGCGAGCTGACCGAGCTCTGGCCGTAGGGGCGAGTCGCCTCAGGAGGCGTCGGGCACCTGCGTCAGGCTGATCCCGTTGATGCAGTAGCGCTGGTCGGTGGGGGTGTCGAAGCCCTCGCCCTCGAACACGTGACCGAGGTGGGAGCCGCAGTTGGCGCACCGCACCTCGACGCGCCGCATGCCCATCGAGCGGTCCTCGATGTACTCGACGCGGTCCTCGGCGAGCGGGGCGTAGAACGCCGGCCACCCGCAGTGTGCGTCGAACTTCGTCTCGCTCCGGAACAGCTCCGTCCCGCACGCCCGGCACGCGTACACGCCGACCGTCGGGTCGGTCTCGTAGGAGGAGCTGAACGGACGCTCCGTGCCTCCCTGTCGCAGCACGTGGTACTCCTTGGCGCTCAGCTCGGCTCGCCATTGCGCGTCGGTCTTCTCCACGTCGTACGTCATGAGTCCAGATTACGTTCGCGCGCAAGCATCCGCAGATCGATCCGGTGTCGGACCTGGGCGATCGCCCAGGTCCGGTACTCAGGCTTGGGCGGCGAAGGGCACGTGCTCCAGCAGGTGGAGCGTGGGGACGTCGAGGTGTCGCTGGGCGCGGGAGGCCCAGTCGAGTCGCAGCAGCTCCTGCAGCAGGTGCGGCTCGGTCAGGACGATGACCTCGGCGGACCCCGTCGAGGACACGAGCTCCTCGAGCGCGGTCACGGCGTCGTCCTCGGTCACGGCGGCGCTCACCTGCGCGCCGCGGGCCCGCAGCAGCTCGGCGCTGGCCTCGACGTCGGCGCGGGCTGCCTCTCGGAGGTCGTCCTGCACCTCGATGACGGTGTCGGGCTCGGTGATCGGCACCGGGGCGCCGCCGAGAGCACCCAGCGAGGACGCGAGCATCGCCGCCGAGCTCGGGACCGGGAGCAGCAGGTGGTAGCGCACCGTGTCGTCGAGGCCCTCGTGCAGCGCGACCACCTGGTCGGCGTCGAGGTCCTCCATCCGGTGCTCGACCAGCAGGGCCACGTCGTACATCTCAGACCTCCTGAGGGGTTGTCTTCCAGCCTACGCCGGGTCGTGTTCGTCGCGCGTTCACGTCGCCGTGGTTGGAACGTCCTCGTGCGACTCCTCCGACGCGTCCTCCTGGTCCTGCTGTCCGCCACGGCCGTCTCCGGCCTGTCCGCCGTCGTCGCCCGCGAGGTGCTGCGCCGTCAGGCCGCGGTGGCGCGCCGGGTCATCGGCACGCCCCTGGGCGAGGACGCCCACGATGCGGACCGGGTCTACAAGAAGCGCCTCGGCTCGCGGATCGAGCTCGTGCTGCTCGGCGACTCCATCGCGGCCGGCCTCGGTGCCGACGACGCGCGAGGCACGCTCGGGTCGCGTCTTGCGCGCGGTCTGGCCAAGCGCACGCAGCGCTCCGTCCGGCTGCGCACCGTCGCCGTGGTCGGGGCGGAGAGCAGCATGCTCGGCGACCAGGTCGCAGCGCTGCCCGCCTCGGCCCGACCGGACGTGGCGGTCGTCGTGGTCGGCGGCAACGACGTGACCCATCGCGTGCCGGTCGCCGAGGCGGTCGCGCACCTCGAGACGACCATCGAGTCGCTGCAGGCCCGCGGCGCCGCGGTCGTCGTCGGCACCTGCCCGGACCTGGGAGCACTGCGTCCCGTCCCGCAGCCGCTGCGCACGCTCGGTGCCCGTGCGTCGCGACAGCTCGCGCAGGCCCAGCGCGAGGCGGCGCTCGCCCACGGAGCCTGGGCCGTGTCGCTCGCCGACGTCGTGGGGCCCTTCTTCATCACCAACCCCGACGAGATGTTCTCGCTCGACCGGTTCCACCCGAGCGCCCAGGGCTACAAGCGCACGGCGAAGGCGATGCTGCCCTCGATCCTGGCGGCGCTGGGGGAGCGCGACGAGGTGCCGTTCGGGCACCACGCGCCGGAGGCGACCGTCAGCGGACCCGCAGCCACCGGGTGAGCAGCACTCCGTCGACGACCGTGGAGTCGGCGAGCTCGAGCGGGCGCGGCTGCGTCTCGGACGACGTGACGATCCGCGGACCCGGTCCGCCGACGGCGGTCGGGGCGATCGTCAGGCACAGCTCGTCGAGCACGTCGACCCGCAACAGCTCGCCGAGCAGCGTGGGTCCACCCTCGGCCAGCACGTGGTCCCAGCCGCGCGTCGAGAACGCGTCGAGGACGCCCGGCCAGTCGATGTCGTCGTCGCCGTGGCGCAGCACCTCGACGCCGGCCTCCTCGAGCACGAGTGACTTCTCGGCGTCGGCGCCGTTCGTCGTCACGACGGCGACGCCCTCGGTGCGCAGCCCGGCAGGCACGTCGAGGCTGCGGGTGACGAGGACCAGGGTTGGAGCAGGACGGTCGCCGAGGAGCTCGGCGTCCAGGTCCCGGCGCGTGATCGGTCCGTATCCCTCGGCGCGTGCCGTGCCCGCACCGACCAGGACGACGTGGGCGAGGGACCGCATGATCGTGAAGGCGCGGTGGTCCGGCTCGCCCCCCAGCGACCCGGAGACGCCGTCGGCGTCCTGCGCCGACCCGTCGACGCTCGTCACCATGGTGGCCCTGACCCAGGGGCGCGGGGCGTCGGGGTAGGCGTAGGCCGAGGGATCGATCGTCACGCGCACGACCCTAGGGCCGTTCGCAGCGCGGGGCATACTGGCGCCCATGACGAGCCTCGGCGCGCAGCTGTCCGCCCTCACGAGCGTCGCCGACGTCGACGACCGCGCCGTCGTCGGGTTCGATGGCTCGAAGAAGGACTCGGTCGCCGCGATGGCCGACGTCGGTGCCGAGCTCGCGGACCTGCAGGAGCGACTGTGGGCCGAGGGCACGAGCGGAGGCCGTCGCTCGGTGCTGCTGGTGCTCCAGGGGATGGACACCTCGGGCAAGGGTGGGGTCATCCGGCACGTCGCCGGTCTGGTCGACCCCCTCGGACTGGCGATCACGTCCTTCAAGAAGCCGACACCCGAGGAGCTCGAGCACGACTTCCTGTGGCGCGTCGGGAAGGGACTGCCCGGCCCCGGGAGCATCGGGGTGTTCGACCGGTCCCACTACGAGGACGTGCTGATCGGACGGGTGCGCGCGCTCGCGCCGCCCGAGGAGGTCGAGCGTCGCTACGGGGCCATCAACGACTTCGAGCACGCGTACGTCGCGGGCGGCGGGACGCTCGTCAAGTGCTTCCTGCACGTCGGTCGCGACACCCAGAAGGAGCGTCTCGAAGCACGTCTCGACGACCCCACCAAGCACTGGAAGTTCAACCCGGGCGACATCGACGAGCGCGAGCTGTGGGACGAGTACCAGCGGGCCTACCAGCTCGTGCTGGATCGGACCTCGACGAACGAGGCGCCCTGGTACGTCGTTCCGAGCGGTCGCAAGTGGTACCGCAACTGGGCCGTCGCCACGCTGCTCCTGGAGCACCTGCGGGGCCTGGACCTGCGGTGGCCGCCCGCCGATTTCGACGTGGCCGAGCAGAAGGCGCGGCTGGCCTCGAGCTAGTCGCGCGGACGCAGGAGCCGCGCCAGCGCGGGCGCGAGCAGGAGCACGAGCAGCAGCCGGAGCATCTGCACCCCGGTCACGAACGTGACGTCGCCGCCGGTCGAGCTGGCGGTCGCCAGCACGGCGTAGAGGCCACCGGGCGTGGTGGCCAGGTACGCGTCGAGGCTGCTCACGGCGGTCAGCTCGGTGAGGGCCCAGCCGAGCGCGGCGCAGCCGACGACCGTGAGCGCGATCGAGACCATCGCCGTCGGCAGCATGCGCCCGATCGCCTTGAGGCTGTCGAGCGTGAACCTCAGCCCGACCTGGACGCCGATGCCCAGGAACCCGACGGCCTGGAGCCAGGAGGGCACGAACGCCCCGTCGAAGGTGGGCAGCAGCCGCAGGAGCACGGCGGCGACGAGCGCGCCGAGGATCGCCGGGGACGGCAGGCGCGCCAGTCGGCCCAATGTCACGCCCAGCGCGACCACCAGGACCGTGAACAGGACGTCGGCCGTCCCACCGCCGCCGGGACCCGACCGGCTCGACTCGTGGGCGTGGAAGACGAGGGCGACGACGGCCGGCATCGAGAACAGCACCACGAGCACGCGCAGGTACTGGATGACGGTGACGACGCGGTCGTCGGCGCCCAGGTCGTGCGCCAGGGCCGTCATGCCGGACGCGCCGCCGGCGATCGAGGCGAACGACGCCGTCACCGCGGACACGTGGTGCAGGCGCAGCAGCTGTCCCGCGCCCACGCTGATGACGAGCGTCAGCGCCGAGACGACCACGACCGCGATCCAGGCGCTGCCGAGCGAGCCCAGGGTCTCCCAGTCCACCGCCGCCCCGACGGTCGCGCCCACGACGCCCTGGGCCGCCAGGAAGACCCAGCGGGGGAGCGCGAGCCGCGCGCGTGACGTCAGGGCGAACAGCAGGGCCCCGACGAGCCCGCCGAACAGCAACGGCGTCGGCAGGTGCGCGAACCAGAACGCGGTGCATACGGCCGCCACCACGACGACCAGACGCGACCAGACCCACGCCCCGTGAGGGACGTGGGCCTGGTCGGGTGCGGACGGAGGCGTCAGACGAGCCTCACGCGAACATCGCCTCGAGCGGGACGAGGTCGACGGCGCCGACGGCGTAGCGCGCGAGGATGACGTGCGCGACCTCCTCGTGCGCGCCGAGCGGCTCCGCGACGGCCACGGCGCCGGCCTCGTAGGCGAGCTCCTTGACGCGGTCGGGCAGGAAGCCCGGCGCGAGCATCATGACGCCGACCGCGACGTGACGACGACCGTCGGCCCGGTGCGCCCGCACGGCCTCGCCGGCCGCCGGGGGAGCGCTCGACGCGAACGCCGCGATGACCGGCAGCTTGTGGTGCGCGCCCCAGGCGCGTGCCGCGCGGGCGATCGCCGCGTTGGCGACCGGGTCGGACGAGCCGGCGCCCGCCAGGACGAGCGCGTCGAGCTCGCGCACCCGGTGCTCGCGCAGGGCGGCGCGCAGCCGCTCGTCGAGCACCCGGAAGAACGCGTTCTCGATGCCGAGCACGTCGGTCACGGTGATCGCGACGTCCTCGTGACGTCCACGGGCGCGCTCGACGGCGGCCGGGACGTCGACGTTGGCGTGGTACGCCTCGGTCAGCAGCAGCGGCACCACGACGATCTCGCCGTGGCCCTCGGCCACGAGTCGATCGACGACGGCGTCGAGGCCGGGCTCGGCCAGGTCGAGGTAGGCGGGCTCCACGCGGAGGTCAGGACGCATGCACGCGACCTTCTCCGTCAGGGCAGTGATGGTCTCGGCCGATCGCGGGTCGCGCGAGCCGTGCGCCAGGGTGATGAGGGCTGGTGCGGTCATGGTGCTGTCCTCCTTTCGGAAGGTGTTGCGTGGGTGGGGTTGAGGATGCCGAGGAACTTGAGCGAGAACGCTCTCTGACAGCTGCGACACTCCCACTGGCCGTGGGTCTCGCCGTGAGGACGCAGGTCCTCGTCGCCGCAGAACGGGCAGTGGAACGGGGTCGCACGCATCAGCGCAGCACCTCCTCGTCGGCGCGGGCGACCCAGTGGGCGAAGGACTCGGCGTCCTCACGCTGCTCCAGGAACGTCCGCGACAGCTTCTCGACGTAGTCCGGCAGCTGGGCGCCGGTGACCTTGTGGCCGCGGAGCTTACGGCCGAAGCCGGCCTCGAGGCCCAGGGCGCCGCCCAGGTGGACCTGGAAGCCCTCGACCTGGTCGCCGTTCTCGTCCATGACGAGCTGGCCCTTCAGGCCGATGTCGGCGGTCTGGATCCGGGCGCAGGAGTTCGGACAGCCGTTGACGTTGATCGTGATCGGGACCTCGAGCTCAGGCACGCGCTCCTCGAGCTCGTCGACGAGTCGCGCGGCGCGCGCCTTGGTCTCGACGATCGCGAGCTTGCAGTACTCGATACCGGTGCACGCCATCGTGTGCTGGCGCCACGCCGAGGGGCGGGCGTGCAGGCCGATCTCGGCGAGCGCGGCGACGAGCGACTCGACCTGCGCCTCCTCGACGTCGAGGACGACGAGCTTCTGCATCGGCGTCAGCGCGACACGGTCCGAGCCGTGGGCCTCGACCGCGTCGGCGACCTGGCTGAGCAGCGTGCCGGAGATGCGTCCGACGCTCGAGGCGAAGCCGACGTAGTGGCGACCGTCGGTCTGACGGTGGATGCCGACGTGGTCGACCGGGGTGCCGGGCACCTCGGGCGCCTCGAGGTCGATCAGCGAACGCTCCAGGTACTCGGTCTCGAGCACCTCGCGGAACTTCTCGATGCCCCAGTCGTCGACCAGGAACTTGAGGCGGGCGCGCGAGCGGAGGCGGCGGTAGCCGTAGTCGCGGAATATGCTCACGACGCCCTCCCAGACCTCGGGCACCTCGTCGATCGGCACCCAGGCACCGACCCGCTGCGCGAGCTTGGGGTTCGTCGACAGGCCGCCGCCGACCCACAGGTCGAAGCCGGGACCGTGCTCGGGGTGGACGGCGCCGATGAAGGCGATGTCGTTGATCTGCGGGACGACGTCGTGGCCGGGGTGGCCGCTGATCGCGCTCTTGAACTTGCGGGGCAGGTTCGAGAAAGCGCGGTCGCCGATGTAGCGGCTCTCGATCGCGTCGATCGCGGGACGGCCGTCGATGATCTCGTCGGCAGAGACGCCGGCGACGGGGCTGCCGAGGATGACGCGCGGGCAGTCGCCGCACGCCTCCTGCGTGGACAGACCCACGGCCTCGAGCCGCTCCCAGATGTCCGGCACGTCGCGGACGTCGATCCAGTGGTACTGGATGTTCTGGCGATCGGTCAGGTCGGCGGTGTCACGGGCGTGCTCGGTCGAGATCTCGGCGATCGTGCGCAGCTGCTCGAGGTTGAGCTGTCCGCCGTCGACGCGCACGCGCATCATGAAGTACTCGTCGTCGAGCTCCTCCGGCTCGAGCGTCGCGGTCTTGCCGCCGTCGATGCCGGCCTTGCGCTGCGTGTAGAGGCCCCACCAGCGGAAGCGACCGCGCAGGTCGCCCGGGTCGATGCTCTCGAAGCCGCGGTGCGCATAGATGTTCTCGATGCGGGCGCGGACGTTGAGCGGGTTGTCGTCCTTCTTGGACTGCTCGTTCGGGTTCAGCGGCTCGCGGTAGCCCAACGCCCACTGGCCCTCGCCGCGGCGACGGCGCGCGGGACGTGCGGGGCGTTCGGTGGTGGAGCTCATGGATGAGTCGCTCTCTGTCGAGGGGACGGCGCGAGGCCGTGCAGGCAGGTCAGGTCGATCCGCAGGAGGGGATCAAGGCAGACGCCGTCAGCGACACATCATGGTGTGCGCACGACCGAGGTCCACGTGGAGTCGCTCCACGAGCCACACGATCGTCGGGTTCACCATGTGAGAAGCATGTCCGCCCCGAGAGGCGAGGGACAAGCATGGGTCTCAGAATATGAGCAAGCCGTCCGTAGAGTGAGATTGCGGGTCGCCAGGGTCTGGAACGACGGACGTCGATGTGGTCTGGATCACCCGCGACTGACGAGACCGACCGCGTAGGTGCCGACCACGGCACCCAGCCCCACGGCCGCCGCGAGGACGAGCGCGGGCACCCAGCCCAGCAGTCCCGCGACGCCCAGACCCACCGCCACGGCCGGATTCACGGCCCCCGCCGCGCCGACACCCAGCGCGGCACCACCCAGGGCCGGGGGAGCGGCGAGCCACGCCGGGTGCTCGCCGCCGTCGACGGCGAGCACGAGCCAGGCGGCGACGACGCCCACGACGAGTCCGACCACGATCGCCGCGACGCGCCCCGGATCGGTCCACACGAGGGACCCGCCGAGCTGGTCGTCCAGGGCCAGGGCCGCGAGACCGCCGAGGACGCCACCGACGACCTGGCCGGTGAGCAGCGGCAGCGCGAGCGTGGCCGGGTGGCGTCGCGCGAGCACGAGCACGACGAGCGGCACTGGGCCGGCGAGCGCCAGACCGGTCGTCTCCTCGTCGCTGCTCCAGGACGCGAGCAGCACGGTCACGACGCCGATCGTGGCGATCGCCAGCACGGCGAGGGTCGCGTCCGCCGCCCGCAGGCTCGTCGCGGTGAGGAAGGTCGACAGGACCGACAGCAGCGTGGCGGTGACGATGTCGCGCACGGGGGCTCCGTTCAGGCATGGCGCGGGCGTCGAACCCACGCGGCAACGTCCCGAACGTACCGCGCCGGTGTCGCTACGGTAGGGCGCATGGCGGTCGCGTGGACGGATCGGCCGGCATGGGTCGACGCGCTGCGTCGTGTCGTCGTCGGCACGGTGGTGCGGTGCTACCGATACCGCGTCACCGGACTCGCGGCCGAGGCCGCGTTCTTCGGGATCCTCTCGCTGCCGCCCCTCGTGTTCGGGCTCGCGGGCACGATCGGGTTCGTCGCCGAGCGGTACGACGTCGCACGCGTCGACCTGCTCAAGGACCGCGTCATCGACCTGTCGTCCCAGGCCCTCACGCCGTCCGCCGTCGATGCCGTGATCGCGCCCACGTTGGACGACGTGCTGAAGGGCGGACGTATCGACGTCGTGTCGATCGGCTTCGTGCTGGCGCTGTGGTCCGGCTCGCGCGCCCTCAACGTGTTCATCGACACGATCTCGATCCTCTACGGCTTCGGCGGGCACCGCGGCATCGTCAAGACGCGCGCCCTCTCGTTCAGCCTCTACGTCCTGGCGCTGCTGATCGGCATCGTCCTGGTGCCGCTGGTCCTGGCCGGCCCGGAGCTCGCCGCCGAGGTGGTGCCGTCGAGCCTGGCGGTCCTGGCGCCGCTGTACTGGCCGGCCGTCCTGGTGCTGTCGGTGGGGTTCCTCGCGACGCTCTACCACCAGTCGGTCCCGGTGCGGAAGACGTGGCGCTCGGCCCTGCCCGGCGCCGCCATCACGATGCTCATGTGGGTGCTCGGCAGCTACCTGGTCCGGTGGGCGCTCGGGTTCTCGACCGGAGGCACGTCGATCTACGGTCCGCTCGCGGCGCCGATCGCGGTGCTGCTGTGGCTGTACGTGCTCTCGATCTCCGTGCTGATCGGGGCAGCGATCAACGCGGCGTTCGACACCGAGCGTCACCCCGAGCAGCAACCCGCGGGAGAGCAGCCCGACGTCCCCCGCGTCTGAGGTGTCAGGCGGGTACGTCAGGCGGGTACGTCAGGCGGGGATCTCGGCAGGCGGCCACGGTGGTAGTCGGCGCATCATGCGCAGGTCCTTGGCGCGCAGGACGAGGTGACTCTTCTGGGGGTGATGACGCTTGCACCGCGGTCTGAGGTTCAGGCCCGAGGTGGGGCCGAGCGGCCACGGGATCACGTGGTCGAGGTCGCTCTCCTCGGCCGGTGTCCCGCACCCCGGAGTGGCGCACACCCCGTCACGCAGGGTGATCGCCCGTCTGAGTGACTCGGGCGGTGCGTAGCCGGCGTAGTCGTGGCTGAAGGTGTCCCGGTCGTGGGGGCTCGTGATGAAGCGGTGCCAGAAGGTGTGTCCCTCGGCGCCGGCCTCGAGGATCCAGCTGGTGGGGACCTCCCACGTGCCGTCCGCGGCCTCGCTGAGACCGGGCTGCTCGTTCGTGAGGTCGGTCTTCTCCATCATCACGCCGATGTCGATGACGAGGTCGGAGGGCCGCGCGTCGCGACTCGTCGGGTTGCTGAGGGCCCAGTCGGCGAGGAGGTCGGCCTTGAGCTGCTCGAGCGTGCGCTCGTCGCCGTCGAGGCGGCGCCTGCGGGCCTGCTTGCGCAGTCGGGACATGATCCCGGCAGCCTCGTGGGCAGGCAGGTACGCGGTGAGCCAGGCCATCGAGTCATCGGCCTGCTCGACGCGCACGAACCGCCGCGAGCGCTCGGTCTCGGCGCGCTCGACGGCCAGGTCGGCCTCGACCCTCGCGACGAAACGACGCAGCCACGCCTGGAGCTCTGCGACGGTGCGGCCGGGCGCCCAGTCGAGGACCTGGACGTCGAGCTGCTCGTGGGACTCCTCGCGCTCGAGCTTGGTGAGGGTCCTGGCGATCGAGCGGACCCGAGCCAGGTCGAGGCGGCCCTCGCGGAACGCCGCCCACACCTGCGGGGCGCGCTCGCGGACGCTGTCGGCCACGTGCAGGAGGTCGAGCACCTCGTGGTCGCCGCGCCCCGTGGCCTGGCCGAGCGCGGTGGGGATCGTGGACCGCTCGACGCGACGCCGCGCGGGGGAGTCGAGGGCCGCGATGCGGACCTCCTCGGCGTCGCGGTAGCGCAGCAGCGTCTGGACGTCCTCGAACTCCGCCCGCGCCCGGCGCACGACGGCTGCTGCAGCGTCGGTCAGCAGCGGGTGCTGCAGGTCCTCGTCCATGAATCGAACATATACTTGACCACCGACAACGTCATCCGGTCCGCGAACGTCCGTTGATCAGTCCTCGAACGGGTTCGTCTCGTCCGTCGTGGCACCGACCGCGACGGACCAGCGGGATCCTGCGGCGGGGTCAGCGTGATGGTCACCTCGGCCTCGCTCTCCTCGCCAGCCTGCGCGGGGTCGAGACGACGAGCCAGTCCTCGACCGCGGCCGCCAGGTTCTCCAACGACCGCTGGAGCGCCTCCTGCGGCACGCCGGGCAGGGGGACCCGGGCTAGTACGGCCGGGTCGTGCACGTCGGACCAGTCGTACGTGATGCTCACGTCGGTCGCGCCGTCGTCGCGG
This sequence comes from Aeromicrobium sp., assembly GCA_023257515.1. Classification (GTDB taxonomy): domain Bacteria; phylum Actinomycetota; class Actinomycetes; order Propionibacteriales; family Nocardioidaceae; genus Aeromicrobium. Next base: position 733 of record JALRCA010000027.1, on the reverse strand, counting down.
GCCTCGGTCCGCCAGCGCCACTCCCAGCCGGCGGGCTCCTGATCGACCGCGGCGGTCCGCCACGCGATCAGAGCGTCCTGCTCGAAGGCGGTGACGTGGTTGTCGGTCCGGTAGTCGCCCGCCACCCGGTGGTGCACGTCCATGCGGAACACCTGTCCGACGCCGGTCACGGGCTCGGCGCCCACGTCACCGCGGACCATGTCGGACCCGTCGAGCTCGGGGTGGCGGCGCGGGTCGGCCAGGAGCGCGAACACGACGCTCGCCGGTGCGTGGACGGTGCGTGCGGCGGTGAGCTGGGTGTCGGTCATGCGATCAGAGTGGCCGTTGGCCGGGAAAGAGTGAAGCCCCCGGATCGTCAGATCCGGGGGCCTGCTGGTGGGCGATACTGGGTTCGAACCAGTGACCTCTTCCGTGTCAGGGAAGCGCGCTACCGCTGCGCCAATCGCCCGTGTCGAGCTGGTGTGCTCCGAGGTGGGTACGGGATTTGAACCCGTGTAGACGGATTTGCAATCCGTTGCCTCGCCTCTCGGCCAACCCACCGCTGGATGGGTATGGGGACCCTCTCCGAGCGGACAACGAGATTCGAACTCGCGACCCTCACCTTGGCAACCGCCCTCCCCTTGTTCACGCTGTGCGTGTGGTTCGGGAAGTGTTGCCCTGTCAGGGTTTCGCGTATCTGTGGTTCGTCCTGTGGTCTGCTTTTCGTCCTGTTTCGTCGGCTCGTGATGACATG
>JALRCA010000287.1 GCA_023257515.1 Aeromicrobium sp. | reverse complement strand
AGGCCGGGGTGATCGAGCCGCCCGCCGGCTACCTCGAGCACGCCCGCCAGGTCACGCGCGAGCACGGGGCCCTGCTCTGGATCGACGAGGTGCAGACCGGCGTCGGCCGTACCGGCGACTGGTTCGGCTTCCAGGCCCACGACGTCGAGCCCGACGTCGTCACCCTGGCCAAGGGCCTCGGTGGTGGCATCCCGATCGGGGTGTGCCTGGGCATCGGCGACGCGGGCGAGCTGCTCGGCCCCGGCAACCACGGCACGACCTTCGGCGGCAACCCGGTGGCGTGTGCCGCCGCGCTCGCGGTCCTCGACACCATCGCGTCCCAGGACCTGCTGCAGCACGTGGTCGACCGCGGCGACCAGCTCGCGGCAGCCCTCGAGCCGCACGCGCAGGTGCGTGCCGTGACGGGGCGCGGCCTGCTGCGAGGCGTGGTGCTCGCCGAGCCCCGGGCCCAGGACGTGCAGACGGCGGCGCTCGACGCCGGCCTGATCCTCAACGCGCCCACCGCGGACCGTCTGCGACTCGCACCCCCGCTCGTGCTGACCGAGGACGAGACGGCCCGGGCCACGGCCACGATCACGGCCCTGCTCGACGAGGTCCTCGCATGAGGCACTTCCTTCGCGACGACGACCTGTCGCCGGCCGAGCAGGCCGAGGTCCTCGCGCTCGCTGCCGAGCTCAAGGCGCGACCGCACTCGCGGCGTCCGCTCGAGGGTCCGCGGAGCGTCACGGTGCTCTTCGACAAGGCCTCCACGCGCACGCGCGTGTCGTTCGCCGTCGGGGTCGCCGACCTGGGCGGCCAGGCCGTGATCCTGGACGCAGCCGGCACCCAGGTGGGACGCGGTGAGCCGATCGCCGACACGGCACGGATCTTCGGGCGCATGACGAGCGCGATCGTGTGGCGGACGTATGCACAGTCGGGGCTCGAGGAGATGGCCGCTCACGCCGGTGTGCCGGTCGTGAACGCCCTGAGCGACGACTTCCATCCCTGCCAGGCGCTCGCGGACTGGCAGACGATCCTCGAGCACAAGGGCCGACTCTCGGGACTCACCGTCGCCTACCTCGGTGACGGCGCCAACAACATGGCGCAGTCCTACGTCCTGGCCGGTGCGACCGCCGGCATGCACGTGCGTGTCGCCTCCCCGGCGGGCTACGAGCCGCGGGCCGACGTCGTGGTCGACGGCGAGAAGATCGCGGTCGGCACGGGCGGCTCCGTCCAGGTCACGAACGACCCCGTCGCGGCCGCCAAGGGTGCCGACGTCCTCATCACGGACACGTGGATCTCGATGGGCCAGGAGGACACGAAGGCCGAGCGCCTCGCGCTGTTCGGCGACTACGCGATCACCGCCGACGTGGTGGGGCTTGCGGCCGACGACGCGATCGTCATGCACTGCCTGCCGGCCTACCGTGGGCTCGAGATCGCGGCCGACGTCATCGACGGCCCCCGCAGCGTCGTCTTCGACGAGGCCGAGAACCGCCTGCACGCGCAGAAGGCGCTGCTCGTGTGGCTGCTCGAGCACGCCCAGGACGAGCGATGACGGTCCCCGAGACCAAGGCCGCACGGCAGCAGGTCATCGTCGAGCTGCTGAGCCGTCACAGCGTGCGCTCGCAGAGCGACCTCGTGCGCCTGCTCGAGGACCGGGGCGTCGCCGCGACCCCCTCGACCCTCTCGCGTGACCTCGTCGAGCTCGAGGCCGTGCGCGTCCGCCACGGCGACGGAGGTCTCGTCTACGCGGTGCCGGGCGAAGGTGGGGACCGGACGCCGCGCGCCGGAACCGAGACGGTCACCGGCCAGGCCCGGCTCGCCCGCATCGCCCGGGAGCTGCTGGTGTCGGCGGAGTGGTCGGCGAACCTCGTCGTGCTCCGCACCCCACCGGGCGCCGCACAGTACTTCGCCTCCGCCGTCGACCACGCCGCCGACCCGACGCTGCTCGGCACGATCGCCGGCGACGACACCGTCGTCGTCATCTGCCGCGACCCCGACGGCGGCCAGGACGTCGCCGAGCGCTTCACCCGTCTCGCCGCCACCCCACCCAAGGAGATCTCGTGACGACCCCGAACGACGCCGAGGGAGCCGACACCCGTCTGTGGGGTGGCCGCTTCGACGGCGGGCCGTCGCCGGAGCTTGTCGAGCTCAGCCGGTCGACGCACTTCGACTGGCGGCTCGCGCCCTACGACCTCGCCGGGTCGCGGGCCCACGCGCGCGTCCTGCACGCCGCGGGTCTGCTGAGCGACGACGACCTGCAGCGCATGATCGAGGGCATCGACGCGCTCGACGCCGACGTCGCGGCGGGGGTGTTCGGGCCGGACCCGGGGGACGAGGACGTCCACTCCGCCCTCGAACGGGGCCTCATGGAGCGCCTCGGACCCGAGCTCGGTGGCCGACTGCGTGCGGGCCGGTCGCGCAACGACCAGGTCGCGACGCTGTTCAAGCTCTACCTGCGTGAGCACGCCCGGACGATCGGGCGACTCGTGCGCGAGCTCGTCGCCGCGCTCGCCGACCAGGCCGAGGCGAACATGGGCGTCGCGATGCCGGGCCGCACCCACCTCCAGCACGCCCAGCCGGTCCTGGTCTCGCACCACCTGCTGGCCCACGCCTGGCCGCTCGTGCGTGACCTCGACCGCCTGGCGGACTGGGAGGCGCGGGTCGCGTCCGACTCGCCGTACGGCTCGGGGGCCCTCGCCGGCTCCTCGCTCGGGCTCGATCCCGAGAAGGTCGCGGCGGACCTCGGCTTCAGCGGGTCGGTCGCGAACTCGATCGACGGCACGGCGGCTCGCGACTTCGTAGCCGAGCTCGCGTACGTGCTCGCCCAGGTCGGGATCGACGTCTCCCGCCTGGCCGAGGAGATCATCCTCTGGAACACCAAGGAGTTCGGGTTCGTCACGCTGGACGACGGCTACTCCACCGGGTCGAGCATCATGCCGCAGAAGAAGAACCCGGACATCGCCGAGCTCGCGCGGGGCAAGGCCGGTCGCCTGGTCGGCAACCTGACGGGCCTGCTGGCGACCCTCAAGGCCCTGCCCCTCGCGTACAACCGGGACCTGCAGGAGGACAAGGAGCCGGTGTTCGACTCGGTCGACACGCTCGAGGTCCTGCTGCCGGCCTTCACCGGCATGGTCGCCACGATGCGTCTGCACCGCGAGCGCATGGCCGAGCTCGCCCCTCAGGGCTTCGCACTCGCGACCGACGTCGCGGAGTGGCTCGTGCGCCAGGGCGTGCCGTTCCGGGAGGCCCACGAGCTGTCGGGTGCGTGCGTGCAGGTGTGCGAGCAGCGCGGCATCGAGCTGTGGGACCTGGGCGACGACGACTTCGCGGCGATCTCGCCGCACCTGGGTCCCGGTGTCCGGTCGGTCCTGTCGGTCGAGGGGTCCATCTCCTCGCGCGACGGTCGTGGCGGCACCGCGCAGGTCCGCGTCGTCGAGCAGCTCGCCGAGCTCCGCGACCGCCTGGCTCGCTGAGTCACGCACCGGCTGCACCGTGTAGCAGAGTGCTACGCTCGACCTCGAGGTGATGGTCATGTCCACGATGCCGACCCGGGTCGACGAGGATCTCTTCGAGGCGGCCAAGGCCGCCGGCTCACGTCTGAGTCGCAGCGCGGCGCAGCAGCTCACGCACTGGGCGCGTCTCGGTCGCGAGCTCGAGGCCTCCAGCGCCGTCAGCACGCGATCCATCGCGCGGGTCCTGGCGGGTCAGCAGCCGTACGACTCCGTGGGCGACGCGGAGCAGGCGGTCGTCCGCGCGTCGTGGGACGCCGGGGTCGAGGAGGCCCTCGACGCACTCGACCTGGCAGCGGAGCGTGCTGCCGAGGGTGCCTCGTGGACCGAGCTCGACGACGACGGTCGCGTCGTGACGCGGAGGGCATGACCGTCCTCGATGAGCACGCCCGTCCTCCACGTGCTGGCGGGCCCGAACGGCTCCGGCAAGTCGACCCTCGCCGAGCGGGTGCTGCAGCCGGTCACGGGTCTGACGTTCGTGAACGCCGACGTCATCGCTGCGGCCACGTGGCCCGGTGAGGAGCTGGTCCACGCCTACGCGGCCTCGCGGCTGGCCGCCGAGGAGCGCGAACGCCTGCTCGCCGCGAACGCCTCGTTCATCACCGAGACCGTGTTCAGCCACCCGAGCAAGGTCGAGCTCGTGGACCGAGCGGGCCGGCGCGGCTACCTGGTCCACCTGCACGTCGTGCTCGTCCCGGTCGACCTGGCCGCCGCGCGCGTCCTGGACCGCGTGGACCGGGGCGGTCACGCGGTGCCGGAGGACAAGCTGCGGGCCCGGTTCGAGCGGTTGTGGCCGCTCGTGACGACGGCGGCCGGCCAGGCCGACCGCGTGACGCTCTACGACAACGCCCGGGCAGGTCGACCGTTCCGCGTGGTCGGGGAGCTCGAGCACGGTGTGCCCGTCGGACGGCACGACCTGCCCGCCTGGACCCCGCCCCCGCTCGCCGGGCTGTGGGGAGCCGGGGCATGAGCACCCACGACGAGACGGACGTCGCGACCCGCGCCACGGCCCTGCTCGGGCGAGAGCTGCACGCGCACGGCGTGACGCTGCGCATCACCGAGGTCGAGGCGTACGGCGGCATCCACGACCCGGCCTCGCACGCGTACACCCGGACGGCACGCTCGGAGATCATGTACGGCCCGCCGTGGCGGCTCTACTGCTACCGCTCGTACGGCATCCACTGGTGCGCGAACGTCGTGACGGGTCCGACCGAGCAGGCGGCTGCCGTCCTGCTCCGTGCGGGCGAGGTGGTCGACGGCCTCGACCTCGCGCGGTCCCGCCGACCGGGTGTGCCCGACGTGCGGCTGGCCCGGGGTCCGGGCAACCTCGCGCAGGCGCTGGGGATCACCGGCGACGACCTGGGCTCGGAGCTGCTCGACGAGACCGGCGCCGTGCACCTGGGCCCTGAGCGCCCGCCGGTCGGGCGGGTCTCCGCCGGACCGCGCGTCGGCGTCAGCAGGGCCGCGGACGTCCCCTGGCGCTTCTGGGTCACCGGCGACCCGACGGTCTCGGCCTACCGGCGCTCGCCCAAGGCGCCTCAGGCGAGCGAGTAGCGGCGCTCCGGACGGCCCGCCGAGCCGTACTTGAGCCGGACCTGCGCCTGCCCGGTCGCGACGAAGTGCTCCAGGTAGCGACGCGCGCTGACGCGCGACAGGCCGACGGCATCACCGGCCTCGGCCGCGGACACCTCGCCGGCCCTGACCGCCTCCAGGACGCTCTCGGCCGTCTCTGCGCTGAGCCCCTTCGGAAGAGCGGTGGCCGCCGCGCGTGCGCCGAACGCGCGATCGATGGTCGCCTGGTCCACCACCTCGTCGTCCGCGTGCAGGGCGGCGAGCGAACGACGCACGGTCTCGAGCCGCGCGACCAGGTCCGGGTACTCGAAGGGCTTGACGAGGTACTGCTGCGCGCCGCCGAGAAGCGCAGCGCGCACGACCTCGCTGTCGCGCTCGGCCGTCACCATGACGACTCCGACGGCGTGGCCCTGCGAGCGGATGCGGCGCAGGACCTCGAGCCCGTCGATGTCGGGCATGTGCACGTCGAGCAGCACGAGGTCCGGAGCGAGCTCCTCGACCGCGGTCACGGCGTCCGTGCCGTTGCGGACGCTGCCGACCACCTCGAACCCCGGCGTCCGCTCGATGAATCGCTCGTGGATGCGCGCGACCATGAAGTCGTCGTCCACGACCAGCACCGTGACCGTCCCGGCGCTCATGACCGGTCCTCCAGCGGAAGCTCGACCCGGAAGGCCGCACCTGGGCGACCGTCGAGCAGCACGGCCGAACCGCCCCGGCGCGTGGCGATGAGGCGCACGAGGGGCAGACCGATGCCGCGGCCGCCCAGCACGTCGTTCTTGGTCGAGAAGCCACGCACGAAGATGGCGTCGCGGATGTCGTCGGGGATGCCCGGGCCGTCGTCCGAGACCTCCACCACGAGGACGCCGCTGCGTTCGTGCACCGCCACCCGCACGACCGAGCCGGCTCCGTTGCGGCACGCGTCGACCGCGTTGTCCACGAGATTGCCCAGCACGGTCGTCAGGTCGGCCGACAGATCGGGGTCGAGCGCGGGGGAGGACGACGTCTCGTCGACCTCCAGCCGCAGGCCCGCCTCGGCCGCGACGCTGACCTTGGCACCGAGGAGCGCCGCGGCCGCCGAGTCGGGCACGAGGTCACGCACCCGGGTGTCCAGGGCCTCTCGCTCACGCGTCAGCGCGCCGAGCAGCTGGCTCAGCTCGTCGTACTCCTCGAGCTCGACGAGCCCGGAGATGGTGTGCAGCCGGTTCGCGAACTCGTGTGTCTGGGCCCGCAGCGTGTCGGTGATGGACAGGTTGGAGCTCAGCTGGTGCCGCATCGAGACGAGCTCGGTCCGATCGCGCATGGTCGTGACCGTACCGATGCCCCGGCCGCCACTGCGGGCGGCGCGGCGGTTCACGACCAGGACGCGATCGCCGACCAGCACGACGACGTCGTCCGCGGCGTCGCGGCCGGCCAGCACGTCGACCACGTCCGGTGCGAGGTCGAGCGTCGAGACATGCCGACCGACGACGTCGCCGTGCAGGCCCAGCAGCTCGCGCGCCCCGTCGTTCATGACCGTCACGCGACCGTCCGGGTCGACCGCGAGCACGCCCTCGCCGATGCTGTGCAGCAAGGCCTCCCGATGGTCGGCCAGCGTCGCGATCTCCGCACTGCCCAGCCCGCGCGTCCGCCGCTTCAGGACCCGGGAGACCCACCACGTGCCCAGCACGCCGAGCGCGGCCCCTGCGCCGAGGAACAGCGCCAGGTCGGTCGCGTCGTCGGTGAGGCGGTCCCACAGCGCCGGGTAGCCCTGCTCCGCCACGGTCAGGCCGACGAGCGCGCCGTCGTCGTCGAGGACGGGCGCGTGGGCCGCCACGGCCCTGCCGTCGGCGGCGTCGACGTCGCCGCTCCAGCCGCGTCCCTGACGCACGCGGCTGGGCCCGAGGTCGAGCCGCGTGCCGACGATCGTGGGGTCCGAGGACGTCACGACGACGCCGTCGGCGTCGGCCACGGACACGACGCTCGCCCCCGACAGCCGCAGGGCGCGGTCGACGGTCGGCGCCAGCACCCGCGGCGCGTCGGTCGCGCCGACCCGTTCGCGCACCAGGGGGGTGTTCGCCAGGTACTCGGCGACGGAGCGCATGGCGCTCCCGCGCTCCTCCTCGAAGGTCACCGTGCTCTGACGCATCGAGATGGCGCCCACGATCGTCAGCACGACCGCGATGACGACGAGCTGCAGCGCGAGCACCTGACCGGCGAGCGTCAGCCCTGTACGACGTGCGACCACAACGACCACAACCTCCTCTGCGACCACAATCGTGACGCACGCCACAGAGTGGGTCAGGATCGGGTCCGACGAAGGAGGACCCATGACGTCTCGAGCCCGGGTGACCACGATAGTGGCCACGCTCGTGCTGGCCCTGGTGACGTCCGTCGCCGGCTGCGGCGTGACGCGCGACGCGGACGACGCCACCAACCGACGCCTGCGGATGATGATCCCGAACAGCCCCGGTGGCGGCTACGACCTGACCGGTCGCGCCGCCACCAAGGCCATGGAGGACAACGACCTGACCGGACGGTTCGAGGTCACCAACGTGATCGGCGCCAGCGGCACCGTCGCGATGCAGCGCCTCCTGAACGAGCGAGGTGCCGACGACGTCATGATGCTCATGGGTCTCGGTGTGGTCGGCGCCGTGTTCACGAACAAGTCGCGAGCCACCGTGGACAAGGCGACGCCGATCGCCGGCATGGTCGCCGAGGCCGAGGGCGTCCTGGTGCCGGCGGACTCGCCCTACAAGACCCTGGACGACCTCGTCGACGCCTGGAAGAAGGACCCCGGCGGCGTCACGATCGGCGGCGGGTCCTCGCCGGGCGGTCCCGACCACCTGTTCCCCATGCAGCTGGCCCAGGAGATCGGCGTCGAGCCGCGCCAGGTCAACTACATCGCCTACGACGGCGGTGGCCCGCTCACCACGGCCCTGCTGGGCTCCAAGATCGACGCAGGCATGTCCGGGCTCGGAGAGTTCCAGGGCCAGATCGACAACGGATCACTGCGCGTGCTGGCCGTCTCCGGCGCCGAGCGGCTCGAGGGCATCGACGCCCCGACGCTCGAGGAGGCCGGAGTCGACATGGAGTTCCTGAACTGGCGTGGCGTCCTCGCGCCACCCGGGATCTCCGAGGCGACGAAGAAGGAGTTCGTCGACCTCCTGACCGAGATGCACGGCACCAAGGAGTGGAAGGCGGCGCTGCGCCGCAACGGCTGGATCGACAACTTCCAGACCGGACCCGAGTTCGAGAAGTTCCTCGACGAGCAGAACAGGCGCGTCGAGCAGACCCTGAAGGAGCTGGGACTCGCATGAGCGACACCGAGACCCGAAGCGATGGGCGGAGCCCCCAGGTCACCGACGTCGCCCAGTACGGGCTCGCCGCATTCCTGCTGGCCGTCGGTGTGGTGGTCGTCGTCGACGCGCGGTCGCTGGACCGCGGCTTCGCCGACCAGCCCGTCCAGCCGTACGCCCTGCCCTACGTCGTCGGCGCGGCGCTGCTCGTCCTCGGCGTGCTGCTCGCCGTCGCGACCTGGCGTGGTGACACCCCCGAGGCCGAGGGTGGAGAGGACGTCGACCTGACGCAGGGCAGCGACTGGGCCACCGTCGCCAAGCTGGTCGCCGTGTTCGCCGTCGTGATCGCCACGATCGACTGGCTGGGGTGGGCAATCGTCGGCGCGTTCCTGTTCGCCGCGTCCGCGCGCGTCCTGGGCAGCCGCACGCTGCTGCTGAACGTCGCGATCGGCGCCGCGCTGTCCCTGCTGACCTGGTACGGCTTCTACGTCGGCCTCGGGATCCCGATCCCGGCCGGCGTCCTGGACGGAGTGCTCTGATGGACCTGCTGCTCGAGGGGTTCGCCACGGCGCTCACCCCGGAGAACCTGCTCTACGCCGTCATCGGCGTGCTGCTCGGCACGGCCGTGGGCGTGCTGCCCGGCATCGGTCCGGCCATGACGGTCGCGTTGCTGCTGCCGGTCACCTACAACGTCTCCCCGACGAGCGGCCTGATCCTGTTCGCCGGCATCTACTACGGCGGCATGTACGGCGGATCGACCACCTCGATCCTGCTGAACACCCCGGGAGAGTCGTCGTCGGTCGTCACGGCGCTCGAGGGCAACAAGATGGCCAAGGCGGGCCGGGCCGCCCAGGCCCTCGCCACGGCGGCCATCGGCTCCTTCGTGGCGGGCACGATCGGCACGATCCTGCTGGTCGCGCTCGCCCCCAACATCGCCGACGTCGTCGTCAAGCTGGGTGCTCCGTCGTACTTCGCGATCATGGTGCTGTCGCTGTTCACCGTCACGGCGGTCCTCGGCTCGTCCAAGCTCCGCGGTCTCATCTCGCTCGCGCTCGGTCTGGCGATCGGGCTCGTCGGGACCTCGACCGGGCAGCAGCGGCTCACGTTCGGCTCGCCCCAGCTCGCCGACGGCATTGACGTCGTCGTGGTCGCCGTCGCGATCTTCGCGATCGGCGAGGCCCTGTGGGTCGCGGCGCACCTGCGTCGGCGGCCGCTCGACATCATCCCGGTCGGTCGGCCCTGGATGAGCCGTGACGACTGGGGCCGCTCCTGGAAGCCGTGGCTGCGCGGCACCGCCTACGGGTTCCCCTTCGGCGCGCTGCCCGCCGGTGGTGCGGAGGTCCCGACGTTCCTGTCCTACATCACCGAGCGCCGTCTCACGAAGAAGCCCGAGGAGTTCGGCAAGGGCGCGATCGAGGGGGTCGCCGGGCCCGAGGCCGCGAACAACGCCTCGGCCGCCGGCACGCTCGTGCCGCTGCTCGCGATCGGCCTGCCCACGACGGCGACCGCCGCCGTGATCCTCGTGGCGATGCAGAACTACGGACTCCAGCCCGGGCCGCAGTTCATGGACGCCGAGCCGAAGCTCGTGTGGGGCCTGCTGGCCAGCCTGTTCGTCGCGAACACCCTGCTCCTGGTCCTCAACCTGCCGCTCGCGCCGGTGTGGGCCAAGCTCCTGCAGATCCGCCGTCCGTACCTGTACGCCGGCATCCTGTTCTTCGCCTCGCTCGGGGCGTACAGCGTCAACTTCCAGGCGTTCGACCTGGGTCTGCTGCTGTGCCTCGGGCTCCTGGGCCTGGCGATGCGACGCTTCGGGCTGCCCGTCCTGCCGCTCATCATCGGCGTCATCCTCGGCCCCCGGCTCGAGGAGCAGCTGACGACGGCGCTCGCGATCTCGCAGGGCGACCTCTCGACGCTGTGGAGCGAGCCGGTCGCGGTCGTCGTCTACGTGGTCATGGCACTCATGATCGTCGGACTCGTCGTGACGGGGTTCCGTCGCCGCAACAAGGGCGTCACCGACCGGATCGACGACAACTACCAGGAGGTGTCGATGTGAGCATCGTCGTCGCGTACTCACCGGACCCGTACGGTCGGGCGGCCCTCGCCCACGGCGCGGTGCAGGCCGAGCAGCGTCACGAGGACGTCCTGGTCGTCAACGCGACCCGCGGGGACTCACTCGTGGACCGGCGCTTCGCCGACGACGCCGACCTGGCGCGGGTGCGTCAGGGCCTCGACACGCTCGGGCTCTCGGCGAGCATCACCCACGAGGTCGTCGACGACGTCGCGGCAGCGGTCGTCGCCACGGCCGAGCGCGTGCAGGCCTCGCTCGTCGTGGTCGGCATCCGTCCGCGCTCACCGGTCGGGAAGATGCTCCTCGGCAGCGTCGCGCAACGCGTCATCCTCGACGCGCCCTGCCCGGTCCTCGCCGTCAAGCCCGACGGCGCGTCCGACGAGGTCTGACCCCGCCGCAACAGGGACGACCTCGCACACGCCGTCGACGCACTGCGGTGCGTCGACGGCGCCGACGAGCCGCAGCGGCGAGCCGTCCGGGTCGGTCATGCCTCGACCCGTGTGGCCTGGCGCAGGGCGTCGAGCAGGACCTCGGGGTCCTGGGCACCCGAGACGCCGAGCCGCTTGTCGAGCACGAAGAACGGCACGCCGCGGATGCCGAGGGCCACGGCCTGCTGCTGGTCGGCGCGCACGTCCTCGAGGTGACGGTCCGACTCGAGCGCGGCACGGGCCTCGTCGGGGTCGAGCCCGACCTCGGCAGCGAGCCCGACCAGGTCGTCGACGCGTCCGACGTGGCGTCCTTCCTCGAAGTAGGCCTTCAGCAGGCGCTCCTTGAGCTCGACCTGCTTGCCGTGGGCCTTGGCGTGGTGCAGCAGCTGGTGCGCGAGCACGGTGTTGGTGTGCTGCAGCCGGTCGAAGTCGTACTGCAGCCCCTCGGTCGCGGCGAGCTGGGTCATCTGCTCGAGCATCGCGGCCGCCTGCTCACGCGGCATGCCCTTGTGGGTGGCCAGGAAGTCGGCCTCGCCGCCGTCGAAGTCGACCGGCGTGTCGGGCGAGAGCTCGAAGGAGTGGTACTCGAGCGTCACGTCACCGCCCTCGGCGCGGAACCGCTCCACGGCGGTCTCCATGCGGCGCTTGCCCACGTAGCACCAGGGGCAGGCGATGTCGGACCAGACGTCGATCGTCACGGGAGCACTCACGTGCAGGGCAACGCCGGGCGCGTCGGTGCCATTCCCGCGCGAACGGTTCACCCGGCGTTCACCGCACGATGGCACGATCCCGCCCGTGCCCGACGCCGCGAGCCCCGTGACCGACGTGCTGCTCCGGGGTCACGAGGCACCACCCCAGCGCTCCTTGGTCGACGTGTTCCGCAGCACCGTGGCCGACGCCGGTGACCTGCCCGCGATCGACAACGGCTCGCAGGTCCTGACCTATGCCGAGCTCGCCGACGCCGCGACGGCCCTGGCCGAGGACCTCGCCGTCGTGGGTGTCGGTCGCGGTGATCGCGTCGGCGTCCGCATCACGAGCGGCACGACGGAGCTCTACACGGCGATCCTGGGGATCCTGCTCGCCGGGGCCGCCTACGTGCCGGTCGACGTCGACGACCCGGACGAACGAGCCCGCACGGTGTTCGACGAGGCCGGTGTCGCCGCTGTCGTCGGTGACGAGCTGCTCGTGTCGGTCCGGGGCGGGCCGCGACGTGCCCTCGCGGACGTCTCGGGGCCCGATCCCGACGACGACGCCTGGATCATCTTCACGAGCGGGTCCACCGGCACGCCCAAGGGCGTCGCGGTCCCGCACCGGTGTGCCGCGGCGTTCGTCGACGCCGAGGCCGAGCTGTTCCTGCCGGACGCACCGATCGGCCCGGGGGACCGGGTCATGGCGGGACTCTCCGTCGCGTTCGACGCCTCCTGCGAGGAGATGTGGCTCGCGTGGCGCCACGGGGCGTGCCTCGTGCCCGCGCCGCGCTCCCTGGTCAAGAGCGGCACGGACCTCGGACCGTGGCTCGTCGCCAACGACGTCACCGTCGTCTCGACCGTTCCCACGCTCGTCTCCCTCTGGCCGACGCAGGCGCTCGAACGGGTGCGGCTGCTGATCCTCGGCGGCGAGGCGTGCCCGCCGGAGATCGGGGCACGGCTCGCCACGGCCGACCGCGAGGTCTGGAACACCTACGGACCCACCGAGGCGACCGTCGTGGCGTGCGGGGCCCGCATCCACGCCCACGGTCCCGTCCGCATCGGCCTGCCGCTCGCGGGCTGGGACCTCGCGGTCGTCGACGCGGCCGGTGCTCCGGTCGCGGACGGGGAGCCGGGCGAGCTCATGATCGGCGGGGTCGGCCTGGCCCGCTACCTCGACCCCGTCAAGGACGCCGAGAAGTACGGGCCCGCACCCGTGCTCGGCTGGGACCGGGCCTACCGCAGCGGCGACGTCGTGCGCTTCGACGGCGAGGGACTCGTCTTCGTCGGCCGCGCCGACGAGCAGGTCAAGATCGGCGGTCGTCGCATCGAGCTCGGTGAGATCGACAACGCGTTGCTCGACCTGCCGGCCGTGGTCTCGGCGGCCGCCGCCGTCCGGACGACCTCGTCGGGCAACACGGTGCTCGTCGGCTACGTCAAGGTCGAGCCGGGTTTCGACGCCGCGCTCGCCGAGCAGCTGCTGCGTGCCCGGCTCCCTGCAGCGAACGTGCCACGTCTCGCCGAGGTCGAGACCGTGCCGGTGCGCACGTCCGGCAAGGTCGACCGTGACGCCCTGCCGTGGCCGGTGCCGGCTGCGTCCGAGGTCGGCGTCGGTGGCCTCGAGGGCACGGCCGCGTGGATCGCCGAGCTCTGGCTCGACATCCTCGGTGCCGTCGTCCGCGGTCCACGCGACGACTTCTTCGCGCTCGGCGGGGGCAGCCTCATGGCGGCGCAGCTCGTCGCGCGCCTGCGGGAGCGGTTCGTCGAGGTGACCGTCGCCGACGTCTACGAGGCGCCGACCGTCGGCGCGCTCGCCGCGCGGCTCGACGCCATGGAGCCGGCCGAGGTCGCGCGCAACCGCGCCGTCCGGCCGGTGCCGCGCAAGACCCAGCGGGGTCAGCTGGCCGCGATCGTCCCGCTGCGCGCCCTGACCGGCATGCGCTGGCTCGCGTGGACGCTCGTCGGCGTGCTCGTGCTGCGCGCATGGTGGGACTGGACGTGGCTGCCGGACGTGCCCGTCGCCCCCGCCGTCGTCGTCTGGGTGCTCTTCGTGCTGCCGCCCGGGCGCATGCTGCTGGCCGTCGCCGGAGCGAGGCTCGTCCTCCTGCCCGTGGTCGCGGGGGAGCACCCGCGCGGGGGCAAGGTGCACCTGCGGCTCTGGCTCGCCGAGCGATGGGTCGAGGAGCTCGCGGTCGACTCCCTCGCGGCCTCGGGACTCGTCAAGGTCCAGGCACGCCTGCTCGGCGCCACCGTCGGCAAGGGCGTCGACCTGCACACCGTGCCGCCCGTGACCGGGTGGCTCACCCTCGGGGCGGGCTGCTCCGTCGAGCCGGAGGTCGACCTGCGCGGATGGTGGATCGACGGCGACTCGATCCACGTCGGACCCGTCGAGGTGGCCAAGGGCGCACGCGTCGGCGTCCGCAGCACGCTCGGGCCCGGCGTGCGGGTCGGTCGGCGGGCCGAGGTGGCTCCCGGGTCGACCGTGCTGGCCGACGTGCCCGACGGCCAGTACGCGTCCGGGGCGCCGGCGGTCGTCGTGGGGCCGGCCCGTGGTCCGTTCGTCGAGGACCGCGCACCCCGCCGACCGGTCTGGGTCGGCGTCTACGCCGTGACCGGCGCCCTGCTGTCCGGCCTGCCGTTCCTCGCGGCGGTGCTGGCGGTGCTCGCCGTGTCCCCGCTGCTGCGACCGGCCGACGGTCTCGGCGACCTGACCGGACGGCTCCTGCTGCTGACACCGCTCCTCGCGGTCCTTTCCGCGGTGCTGCTCGCCGTCCTGGTCCTGGCGATCGCGCGACTCCTGCAGCTGGGCCTCGTCGCGGGGGCGCACCCGGTCCACGGACGCCAGGCGTGGCAGGCGTGGACCGTCCTGCGCCTGCTCGACGAGGCCCGCACCTGGCTCTTCCCGCTCTACTCGAGCACCGCGACCCCCGGCTGGCTGCGGCTGCTCGGGGCCCGCATGGGGCGCGACGTCGAGGCCTCGACGGTCCTGATGCTGCCCGCCATGACGACGGTGGGCGAGGGGGCGTTCCTGGCCGACGACACGATGCTCGGCATGTACGAGCTGGGTGGCGGATGGCTGCGCGTCGAGCCCGTCAAGATCGGACGGCACGCGTTCGTCGGCAACTCCGGCATGACCGCGCCCGGTCGCAAGGTCCCCAAGCGCGGTCTGGTGGCGGTGCTGTCCGCGGCGCCGAGACGCGGCAAGGCCAAGAAGGGCACGTCCTGGCTCGGCAGCCCGCCGACGCGGCTGAGGCGCTCCGTCGACGAGGCGGACCGGTCCCGCACGTACGAGCCCCCGACCCGGCTGCGACTCGCCCGGGCGGCGCTCGAGCTCGCCCGGCTCGTGGCCGTCGTGCTCGACGTCGTCCTCGTCGCGGCCTGGCTCCTCGTCGTGCTCGCGTGCGCCGAGCGCTCGTGGTGGCTGGCCGTCGTGCTCGCCGGTCCGACGCTCGTGGCGCTCGGGCTCGTCGCGGCCGGGATCGCCACGGCCGCCAAGTGGTTGCTCGTCGGCCGCGTGCGGGCGGGGGAGCACCCGCTCTGGAGCTCGTTCGTGTGGCGCAGCGAGCTGGCCGACTCCTTCGTCGAGGTCCTGGCCGCCCGGTGGTTCTGCGCGATGGCCTCCGGCACCTACCTGCTGACGCTCTGGCTCCGGTCCCTCGGGGCCCACGTCGGCCGCGGTGTCTGGACCGAGTCGTACTGGCTGCCCGAGCCCGACCTCGTGCGGCTCGAGGACGGGGCGACCGTCAACCGAGGGTGCGTGGTGCAGACGCACCTCTTCCATGATCGGATACTCAGCATGGACGAGGTCGTGCTGGATGCCGGGGCGACGCTCGGTCCCCACGGGGTGGTGCTCCCGGCGGCCCAGGTCGGCCGCCACGCGACGGTGGGTCCCGGTTCGCTCGTCATGCGCGGCGAGTCCGTGCCGTCGCGCACCCGCTGGATCGGCAACCCGATCGGTCCCTGGGCATGAGCGACGCCCTGCGCGACCCGGTCGACCACCGCTACGTCCCGGGCCACGGCGACGAGCGCTACGCGGTCTCCGCCTACGACCTCGACCTGCTCTACGTGCCCGAGACCAACCGCCTCAGCGGCATCGCCCTGATCTCGGTCCGCGCCGAGCGGCGGCTCCCGAACCTGGTGCTCGACCTGCACCACCGCCTGCGCGTCGACAAGGTGCTGGTCGACGGAAAGCGACCCGCCCGGTTCACGCACAAGCGCGACCACCTCGTCGTCACGCTGCGCCAGCCGCTCGCGGCCGGCGACGAGGTCGAGGTCCGGGTCGGCTACTCCGGGGCGCCCCGCACGATGCCGGGGCTCGACGGTGACGCCGGGTGGGAGGAGCTCACCGACGGTTCGATCGTCGCCTCGCAGCCGCACGGTGCCCCCTCGTGGTTCCCGTGCAACGACCGACCCTCGGACAAGGCGTCCTACCGCTTCGAGGTCACCGTGCCCACGGGCTACGCGGTCGTGGCGAACGGCGTGCCGGGTCGGTCGCGCCGCTCCGCGAGCACGGTCACCTTCACGTTCGAGCAGGCCGAGCCGATGGCCACCTACCTCGCGAGCGTGCACGTCGGGCGCGTCGCGGTGCACGACGAGCCGGACGCGCCCGTCCACGTCGTCAGCTCCCGCGAGCTCGCCGACCAGGCGCGTCACGCCCTGCGCCGCCAGCCCGAGATGCTCGCGCTGTTCGAGGACCGGTTCGGCCCCTACCCCTTCGCGGCGGGCTACACGACCGTCGTCACCGACGACGACCTCGAGATCCCGCTCGAGGCGCAGGCGCTGTCGATCTTCGGGGCCAACTTCATGAGCGACGACTGGGACGCGCAGCGGCTCGTCGCGCACGAGCTGTCGCACCAGTGGTTCGGCAACAGCCTCACGCTGCAGCACTGGAACGACATCTGGCTCCACGAGGGCTTCGCGTGCTACGCGGAGTGGATGTGGTCCGAGCACCTCGGCGATCGCACGGCCGACGAGTGGGCGCGGCACCACCACGCCCGCCTGGCCGAGCTGCCGCAGGACCTCGTGCTGGCCGACCCCGGCCCCGACCTCATGTTCGACGACCGCGTCTACAAGCGCGGCGCGCTCGCCGTCCACTCCCTGCGCCTCACGCTCGGCGACGACGCGTTCTTCGGCCTGCTGCGCGACTGGACCGATCGTTTCCGGCACGGCAGCGTCCGCACGATCGACCTCGAGGACCTCATCAGCGAGCGGACCGACCACGAGGGGTCGGACCTGCTGGGTCCGTGGCTGCGACGTCCCGAGCTCCCGGACCTGCCCTGAGCCGGACCGGCTGCCACGTCGCGACGGCGACCACGAGCCCGTGCCCCACGTGTGCGTCGGTGACGACGGCGTCGGGGCCGTGGTGACCGCGGCCGGACAGGCCCTCGCCGGTCAGCTTGCCGCGGGCCTCGGCACGCACCCAGGCCCGTGTCGGGTCCGCGCCCTCGAGCCCGACGGCGGCCAGTGCAGCGGTCTCGACCCGGCCCGCCGGCTCGGCGTCCACCCCGACCGGGACGGCGGCCACCGCGACGACCGCGTGCGATCCCGACCTCGCCAGGCTCACGTGCCGCGAGCTGCCCACGGCCACCGGGCGGCCGTGGTCGCGCGCCCCGCACCGCGGACAGTGGTGACCCAGGGCGACGCCCGTCAGCCGCTCGACGGCGTCGTGCGCGGCGTCGGCGCTCACGACGACGAGGTCCACGGTGCGCACGCTCCCATGGTCGCAGGAGGGCGGCGTCCTAGGATCGAGGACGTCGACCGGCCGGCCGACCCGACCCAGGAGGAACCACCGTGACCGCACGCGGCGACGTGCTCGACGACCTGCAGGCGCGAGGACTCGTCGCGCACTCCACCGACCCGGACGCACTCCGGGCCGACCTGGAGGCGGGTCCGATCACGTACTACGTCGGGTTCGACCCCACCGCCCCGAGCCTGCACGTGGGCAACTTGCTGCAGCTCCTCACGGCCCGTCGTCTCCAGCTCGCCGGGCACCGGCCGCTGCTCCTCGTGGGCGGCTCGACGGGCCTCATCGGTGATCCCAAGGAGTCGGGCGAGCGCGTGATGAACTCCAAGGAGACGGTCGCCGCCTGGGTGGAACGCATCCGGAGCCAGACGTCGCGGTTCCTCGACACCGAGGGTGAGAACGGCGCGGTGCCGGTCAACAACCTCGACTGGACCGAGCCGCTCAGCACGATCGACTTCCTGCGCGACGTCGGCAAGCACTTCCCGGTCAACCGCATGCTCGCGCGTGACGTCGTGAGCAGTCGGCTCGAGAGCGGCATCAGCTACACCGAGTTCAGCTACGTCCTGCTGCAGTCGCTCGACTACCTGGAGCTGTTCCGCCGGCACGGCTGCGTGCTGCAGACCGGTGGCAGCGACCAGTGGGGCAACCTCACGGCCGGCGTCGAGCTGATCCGTCGTGCCGAGGGAGCCCGAGTCCACGCCCTGGCCACCCCCCTCATCACGAAGGCCGACGGCACCAAGTTCGGCAAGACCGAGGCCGGCACGGTCTGGCTCGACCCGGACCTGATGAGCCCGTACGCCTTCTACCAGTCATGGATCCAGGCCGAGGACTCCAAGGTGGGGGAGTACCTCAAGCAGTTCACGTTCGTGCCGGTCGACGAGATCGACGCGCTGGTGGCCGAACACCAGGAGAAGCCGGGCCTGCGACTGGCGCAGCGACGCCTCGCCGCCGAGGTCACGGGCCTCGTGCACGGGGACGACGAGGTCCGTGCCGCGGAGCTGGCCTCCAGCGCGCTGTTCGGCCGGGGAGAGCTGGCGCAGCTCCCGGAGCCGACCCTGGCGGCCGCGCTGGGCGAGGCCGGCGCCGTCGAGCTCTCGCGGGCCGACGCGCCGACGCTCACCGACGCCCTCGTGGCCGCCGGGCTCGTCGAGTCGCGCTCCGCCGCGCGACGCGCGATCAACGAGGGCGGCGCCTACGTGAACAACGAGCGCGCGTCCGACCCCGATCTCCCGCTCGCCGACACGCCGCTCCTGCACGGCGCCTGGGTCGTCCTCCGTAAGGGAAAGCGCGCCGTTTCAGGGGTGAAGTTGACCTGAGGCGCGATGTGGTCGGGGTCACACGTTCTCGATTTGCGTCGACGTCGAGCCAGCGACTAATGTCTTCCTTGTTGCTGAGGGCGACGGAGAGCAAGGCGGGAACGCCGGGCACTCGGTCCGAGCAGCCACCTGAACCGAAACGGTCAACGCCAGGACAACAAGGGTCGATCAGACTCAGTCCGGAAACTGGCCGCTGAAAACGGAGGGTGAGCGGGAACGGAACCCCGATTTGACTCGGGTCGAAACGCCTCGCTAAGGTAGACGAGTTGCCCCGACGGGGAGGCCTTCGAACGGCCGAGCCGCAGGTGTGCGTCTGATCCTTGAGAACTCAACAGTGTGCCAAAAGTCGACGAGATAATCAGTAATACCCCCGTCGATGAATTCAGAGCTCGTCTCTGGAACCTCATCGCGAGGGCAATTCCGACAAATTGACTGTCAGCAGTCAGTTCGTCAGGAATCAAGCAGATGTTGACCCTGACTCTTCGGAGTCCGGGGAATTTTTCAACGGAGAGTTTGATCCTGGCTCAGGACGAACGCTGGCGGCGTGCTTAACACATGCAAGTCGAGCGGTAAGGCTCCTTCGGGAGTACACGAGCGGCGAACGGGTGAGTAACACGTGAGCAATCTGCCCTTCTCATCGGAATAAGCGTTGGAAACGACGTCTAATGCCGAATACGACCTCCTTTCGCATGATCGGAGGTGGAAAGCTCCGGCGGAGAAGGATGAGCTCGCGGCCTATCAGCTAGTTGGTGAGGTAATGGCTCACCAAGGCGACGACGGGTAGCCGGC
>JALRCA010000264.1 GCA_023257515.1 Aeromicrobium sp. | reverse complement strand
TGTAGGTGCCGTTCGCGAGCCTCGTCGTGTCGGCGCGGCACGCGAAGGGCGCGGCCGTGATCGTGCAGAGCGTCTGGAACGTCGTGCTGCCACTCGGCGCGTACTGCACGACGACCTGGGCGACGCCGGAGTCGGCGTCGTTCGCGGTGGCGCCGAACGTGCGCGTGCCGCTGAGCGGCGTGCCGGGGTCGGTCATCGTGACCGTGGGGGCGGTGTTGTCGACGATGACGTCGGTGACGACGTTGGACGTGTAGTTGGTGAGCCCGACCAGGGCCACGGTCCGCAGGTCGTAGGTGCCGCTCGCCACCGACGCGGTGTTCCACGTGCAGGAGGTGGCGACCAGGCTCGTGCAGGCGGTGGTCCACTTGTTCTGGCCGGCGAGTGAGTACTGCACGGTCGTCGAGGTGGCGAGGACAGCGCTGTAGACCGTCGAGTCGAGCGTCACGGTGCCCTTGAGGACCTCGCCCGGGTCGCTGAGCACGACGGTGACGCTGTTGGCCACGACGGTGCGGACCGAGGACGAGATGGTGGTGTAGCCGGCCTTGTCCGTGGCGACGGCGCGCAGGTCGTACGCGCCGTCCGCCACGGACGTGGTGTTCCACGTGCACCCGTAGGGCGCCGTGGTGTCGTTGCACACCGTTGCCCAGCCCGCTCCCTCCGCGGCCTGGTACTGGATGGCGACGCTCTCGATCCCCGACTCCTGGTCGGTCGCGGTCGCCGCGAGGGCGACCGCCGTTCCCCTGACCGAGGAGCCGGGGCTCGTCATGGACACCGTGGGTGGCGTCCAGTCGGCGGCCGAGCTCACCGACGCCGAGCCGAGGCTGGAGGCGATGAACGAGGCCGACGAGAACCCGGTGACGGCGACCGCCGCCACCGCCAGCACCGCGACGACGGCCAGCGCGCGGACGAGTCGCGTGCGCGACGTCGCCCGGCGGCGGAGGCTGTGCCGGGGCTGCTGCTTCATGGGTTCCACGCTATTTCTCATCGATCGACACACGTGCCACGCGACGTCGACAGGACGTCCACAGTCGGGGTCGGGTTCACGGGGTTCGGACTGCGGTGCTCACAGCACCGGGACGACGGGCAGGTCGTCGTCGGCCAGGTCGGCCTCGGGACGACGTGCCGTCAGGGCCCGGACGAGCTCGACCGCGCTGAGCAGGGCGATCAGGCCGGCCGGCACCCCGACCACGAGCATGCGGATCTCCCGGTCCGCGAGGGCCACGAAGACCCAGCCGAGGTGCGGCACGGCATGCTGCACGACGGGCTGCTCGCCGCTCACGAGCTGGAACGTCCACGAGTCGGGGTCCGGATTCGCGTCGCCCTTGGTCCGGAACTGCATCACGCCGGTGTCGAGCTTCTTCATCGTGATGATGCGGTGCGTGACGAGCGTCGAGACGCCGCTGCTCGCGGGCGGCACGTAGGTGATGACGTCGCCGACCCGCAGGTCCTGGACCGGGACCTTCTTCTCGAAGGCGATCGAGCCCTTGTCGTACGTGCCGGTCATGGAGCCGCCCGTGATGACGTAGCGGTCGTAGCCGAACAGGCTCGGGGCCAGGTAGGCCAGGCCCGCCAACGTCGCGACCACCAGCAGGCCGGTCATGGCCCAGGAGAGCAGTCGCCGGCCGAGGTGGCGCGGGGCGCGGGGCGCGAGGTGCTGGCTCATCGGGTCCTCCGGTGGCTGGTGGTCACGAGCTGGTGGGGACGAGCGGTGCCGGGACGTCAGGCTGACGTCCCGGCACCGTCCGGATCACTGGTTGGTGGTCGAGGCGTTCTGCTGGACCGAGTCCCACTGGTAGGCGGCGGTGGCCGTCTTGTTCTGCTGGCTGTTCGGGGCGTCGTCGGCGAGCTTGACGCTGAACACGAAGTTGTTCGCGACGCCCGGGGCGACGGTGCCGAGCGGGGTCTTCGCGCCGTCGACCAGGCCGCCGAAGGTGCCGGTGTAGACGGTCGAGCCCGTGGTGGTGTTCGTGATGGTCAGCGACAGGTAGTTGTCGGAGAACGCGTTCGTCGAGCTCGTCTCGGTGAGCGTGAAGTCGGCGGCGAGCGAGCCCGTGTTGGTGATGGTGAGCGAGCCGTTGACGGTGTCGCCGGGCTTGATGTTCGTCAGGCTCAGGATGGCCTTGCCGTCCTTGGAGTTGGTGTGGTTCAGCGTGCCCGACGTGACCGAGCTGATGGTGTTGGCGGTCGTCGAGTTGAAGGTGGCGCCCGAGCCGACGGCGACGGCGCCGGCGGCGACGAGGGTGGCGAGGGGGACGAGGATCTTCTTCTTGGCGTTCATGAGGTGTGCTCCTTGTGTGTGGTTCGGGGGTGGTGCGGGAAGTCTGAGGTGATGTCTCCGACGCTATGAGGCCGCGATCCACCGCAGATCCACGCGAGATCTCCACCCGATCCACATCTCGGAACTGTTGCGAAGGACCCCGAGCCGCCAGCTCCCGGACCCTGAGCTTGTCGAAGGGTCTGCCGGGTGGAGCCGGGCCGCACGGCGTGGGCGGCCGGCCCCGGTCTCGCGCGGGTCTCAGTCCCGAGAGCCGGAGCGATCGTGATCGAGCACCTGCGCGACGAGCAGCGACGCGTAGGTGTCGGGCAGCGGCTGCCGGCTGACCAGCAGCCGGTAGTAGAGCGCGCCGTAGAGCGCGTCGACCAGCACCCCGGCGTCGGTCCCGGCGGACAGCTCGCCGCGTTCGACGCCTCGTTCGACGACCTCGATCGCGGCGGTGCGACGCCGGTCGAGGTAGCGCTCGACGAGCCCGGTCGCGAGGTCGGGGTCGTACCAGCTCTCGACGACCAGGCTGAGGTAGGCGACTCCGGCCTCCGTGGCGAGCAGACCGATGACCGCCTGCAGCTGCTGGGTCAGGTCGCCGAGCACCGACCCGGTGTCGCCGAAGGCGACGGTCGGCTCGAACCGTTCGCGGAGCGCGTCGAGCACGATGGCGTTCTTGGTGGGCCAGTGACGGTAGATCGTGGTCTTGGCGACTCCGGAGCGCTCGGCGATCGCCTCGATCGTGACCGCGCGGAGTCCCCGGTCGAGCAGGAGGTCCCACGCCGCTTCCCGGACGGCTGCTCGCGCTCTCTCGGAACGGGTCGAGGGTGGGGTCACGGCCCGATCATAGCCATCGGAACAACGCTACGTAGCGTAGCGTTAGAGCAGGCATGATGACGAAGCGGATGTTCGCCCTCCCGCCGGCCTGGGTGCTGGCGACGGTGTGCCTGGGGTACGCGATGGTGGTCGTCGACACGACGGCCGTGAACGTGGCCCTCCCGACGATCGGCGACGACCTCGCGGGATCGGTCTCCGGGCTGCAGTGGGTCGTCGACGGGTACGTGCTCGTCTTCGCCGCCCTGCTCGTCGCCGGCGGTTCGGCCGGCGACCGGTTCGGCCCGGCGGCCGTGTTCGCGGTGGGGGTCGCCGTCTTCGGCGCCTTCTCGGCCGCCTGTGCCCTGGCCACGTCGCTGTCCACGCTGATCGCGGCTCGGGCCCTCCAGGGTGTCGGTGCCGCGCTCCTCGCACCCGCGTGTCTGGCGCTGATCGCTCGCACCTACGCCGGCGACGGCCCGCGTCGGGCCCGGGCGACGGCCGTCTTCGTGACCGCCGCAGGCAGTCCTCAGGCCTTCGGTCCGCTCCTCGGCGGGGCGCTGGTGCAGCTGGGCGGGTGGCGGGCCATCTTCTGGATCAACGTCCCCGTCGCGCTGGTCACCTGTGTCGCAGGGCTGCTGCTGCGAGGCGACGAGCGTCGATCCGCCACGCCGACTCGTGCCGGCGGGCACCTCCTCGTGCTGCTCGCCGTGGCCGCTCTCACCACGGTGGTCATCGAGGCGCCGGAGCGCAGCGTGGCCTCGGTCCCGGTGCTCGTCGCGGGGGCCACGTTCGTCGCGACCGCCGCCCTGCTGGTCCGGCACGAGACGCACGTCGGTCACCCCGCCGTCGCCCCGGCGCTCCTGCGACCGCCCGTCGTGATCTCGATCGGTGTGGGGTCGCTGCTGTTCGCCGGGTACTACGGACTGACCTTCGTGCTCTCCCTGCTCCTGCAACGAGGCCTCGGGCTGGGCGCGTTCGACACCGGCCTCGTCATGGTGGCCTCCGCCCTCGGGATCTTCGTGCTGCCCCTGGGCAGCGCGCGTCTGGTCCGCAGGTACGGTGCGCTCGCGCTCCTGCGCACCGGCCTGCTCACGGCGCTCGTGGGCGCCCTCGTCCTGGCGATCGGCGGCATCAGCCGCACCGACGTGCGTGAGACGGGCCTGGCCATCCTCGGCGTCGGCGTCGGACTCAGCGTCACGCCGCAGATCACCCTGACCCTGGACACCAGCCCCGCCGCCGCGCTCGCCCAGGCCAGCGGAGTCCTGAACGCCGCCCGTCAGCTCGGGACGGTGATCGGTGTGGCGGGACTCGGTGCCCTGGTGACCCCGGAGGCCGACCCGCGCCTCGTGATCGCCTGGGCGGGATGCGGTGCCGCCGCTCTCCTGGCGCTCGCCCTCGTCGCAACCGTCGCGACGACGGGCCAGGGGCGTGTCCCGTCGCCGCGATCGGCCGAACCGTGACCTCGGACCCCGTCGGGGACCTGAGCGTCACACCTGGGCGGGGAGCTCGAACCACACGGCGGCGCCGCCGGCGGTCGAGGAGTCGGCGCCGACCCGACCACCATGAGCCTCGACGAGGCGACGGGTCGTCGACAGGCCGATGCCATGACCCTCGACGTCGTCGGTGGCGCGGGCGTAGAGCGTGAACATCTCGGCGCGACGCTCCGGCGGGATGCCGACACCGTTGTCGGCGACGGTCACGCGCCACGAGTCACCGGTGCGCTCGGCACTCACCTCGACGCGCGGCACGACGCCCGGTCGCGCGAACTTGAGCGCGTTGGTCAGCAGGTTGAGCACGACGGAGTAGAGCATGTCGGCGTCGGCGAGCACGACCGGCAGGTCCGCCACGACGATCTCGGCCCTGCTCTGGTCGATCGCCGGCCTCAGGTCGGTGAGGACGAGGCTCACGACGTGCTCGAGCGGGGTCTCCTTGACGCTCAGCTGCCCGCCTTCGAGCGCGTAGCCCAGCATCTCCTCGATCATGCGGTTCATGCGCTGGCCGGCCTGGTTGACGAGACCGACCATCGAGTGCAGGTCGGCGTCGGTCTCGACGGCGGGCTCGGTCGCGAGCAGCTCGGTCGTGGCGAGGATCGCGGTCAGGGGGCTGCGCAGGTCGTGGCTCACCTGCCCGGCGAACAGGGCCAGGTGATGGTTGGAGCGCCGCAGCTCGTCGCGTGCGGCGGCCAGCTCGTCGAGCGAGCGCTGCAGCTCGCGCGAGCGGTAGCGCAGCTCGAGCACGTCCATGACCTGTCGCGAGAGGGTCACGAGCGCGCGTCGCTGGTTGTCGTTCAGGTCGCGGGGCTGGTCGTCGAAGACGCAGAGTCGGCCGAGGGTCGTGCCGTCCGGCGTCACGAGCGGCGCGGAGGCGTAGAACCGCACGTTGCCGATCGGTCCGCTGACGAAGGGGTTGGCGGCGAAGCGCTCGTCGATGCTGGCGTCGGGCACCACGACGGGTTCACGCTCGGCGATGACCGCCGCGCACATCGAGTCCTCGCGCCGGCACACCGCCGGGTCGAAGCCCGCCGTGGCGATCTGGTGCTGCTGGTCGCGCGTGACGATGTTGATCGCCGCGCTCGGCACCTCGCACACCTGCGCCACGAGCTCGACCAGGTCCTGCAGCTCGTCACCGGCAGGCGTGCTGAGGACGGCGTACCGCTCGATCTCCCGCGTCACGTCGCCGACGGTCTGTGTCATCGTTCCTGCCCCCTTGAGGCTCTCCCAGCCCTGCCCCGACCATGCCACATCCTCAGGTCAGGAGCGCGGCGATGACGGCGATGGTCGGGACGGACAGGACGGTCGTCGCGAAGATCGCGTCACGACTCAGCACGACGGCGCGGTCGTACCGGGTGGCGATGACGAAGATGTTCTGCGCCGCCGGCAGCGCGGCCAGCACGGTCACGGCGAGCAGCGGCTCGCCGTCCATGCCGAGTGCGAACCGGCCGACCGTGTAGGCGACGACCGGTTGGACGACGAGCTTGAGCACGACGATCGTGGCGAGGACGAGGGGTCCGCCACCGCTGCCGGGACGGGGCCCGAGCCGGAGGGAGACGCCGTAGGCGATCAGGACGCCGGGGACCGCCATGGCGCCGACGAGCGTCAGCGGGTCGTGCACGACCGTGGGCAGGGGCGTCGAGGTGACCGACAGGGTGAGACCGATGAGCGAGGCGAGCGTCAGCGGGGTCCGCAGCGGCCGGGTGGCGAGCCACCACCAGGAGAGCCGGTGCTCGGCCACCGAGAGGTCGAGCACGGTGAGGGCGAGGGGCTGCAGCACGAGCATCTGCAGCAGCAGCGTCGGAGCGACCAGGGCGGCGTCCCCGAGCACGTAGGCGGCGATCGGGAGCCCGAGGTTGCCGGCGTTGACGTACGACGACGCGAGCATGCCGATCACGGTGTCGGCCACGCCGTGGCGCACGACCAGAACGGCGAAGACGACGTAGAGCAGGCCCGTCGCGACGACGGCGGAGAGGCTCGCGGCGAGGTTCCTGGACAGCACGTCGGTGACGTCGGCGTCCTGCAGCACGGTGATCATGAGCGCGGGGCTGGCGACGTAGAACGACAGCCGCGACAGCACGTGCTGGGCCGTCAGGTCGAACACCTCGAGGTGGGCCAGCAGCGCCCCGAGCGCGATGACGGCGCCGATGGTCGCGAACCCCTCGACCACTCCCGTCACGGTGGACATGATCCTCCGTGCGCGTCGGCCACCGCCGGTTGGCCCCCGCCGCGGTGGGTACCCCTCGAAGGTCGGCCCGAGCCGACGTCCGTCCGTCCTCGACGTGGGAGCTCGTCTCGTGGTCCTGTCCTCACCCCCGATCGGCCGTCTGCGCACGCGCACGGATCCCGTGCGCGTGGCGTCGGTGCCGTCGTCGCACGTCTACGTGCGACACCTGGCGCGTGAGGGCGACGGGTCAGGCCAGGTGAGGCGGCTTCCTGATCCTCCCCGCACGACGGAGGGCGGACCGGCGTGGTGGCCACCGGTCATGCTCGACCCGGACTGGATCCGGGCGCATCGCGACGACTTCGACCTGCTGCACGTGCACTTCGGCTTCGACGCATCGACGCCGGAGGAGCTCGCCGACGTGGTCGCCGCACTCCGCGAGACGGGCAAGCCGCTCGTCCAGACGGTGCACGACCTGCGCAATCCTCACCACGTGGGTCGGGGGCTGCACGACGAGCAGCTCGACGTGCTCGTGCCCGCGGCGGACGCCCTCATCACGCTCACCCCGGGGGCCGCGGACGAGATCGCCCGGCGCTGGGGCCGCTCGGCGACCGTGCTCGCCCACCCCCACGTGGTCGATCTCGAGGAGATGGATCGCCGCGCGCGCACGCGACGGGCGCCGCGCGAGACCGGGAGCTTCCGTGTCGGACTGCACGTCAAGAGCCTGCGGGCGTGCATGGATCCGCACACGATCCTGCCGACGCTCGTGGACGTCGTCGGGCGTCTCCCCGGCGGTGTGCTCCAGGTGAACGGGCACACGGACGTGCTCGATCCGAGCGGCGCGGCCTTCGATGCCGAGCTGCACGCGCTGCTGCGGAGCACGCCCGACCACGTCGACGTGCGGGTGCACGACTTCCTCTCCGACGAGGCGCTCGTCGAGTACCTCGCGGGCCTCGACCTGTCGGTGCTCCCGTACCGCTTCGGCACGCACTCGGGGTGGCTCGAGGCGTGCCGCGACGTGGACACCCCGGTCGCGGCGCCGACGTGCGGGTTCTACGCGCAGCAGGCCCCGGTGCACTCCTTCACGCTCGACGAGCACCGCTTCGAGCCGGAGGAGCTGGCCCAGGTCGTGCGCCTGGCGTACGAGGAGCGGCCGTTGCCCGCGCCCGAGCCGGAGCAGCGCCGCCGCGAGCGCGCCGAGCTCGACGCGGCCCACGTCGCCGTGTACCGCGAGGTGCTGGGTGCGTGAGCTGCGTGTCTGCCTCGTGGCGTCCAGCCGGTTCCCGATCGCGGAACCGTTCCACGGCGGCCTCGAGGCGCACACGGCCGCGCTGGCGCGCTCCTTGGTGAACCGCGGCCACCGGGTGAGCGTGTTCGCCGCCGCGGGGTCCGACCCGGACCTCGACGTCGAGGTGCTGCCGGTCGAGCAGTTCGAGCCGAGCGACGCGGCTCGGCGCGACGTCGGCGCACCCCCGCAGGCCTGGATCCAGGAGCACCACGCATACCTGGCGCTCATGCTGCACCTGCAGCAGCACGGGCACGAACGCTTCGACGTCGTGCACAACAACAGCCTCCACCACCTGCCCGTCGCGATGGCAGGCTCGCTCCGGGTGCCGGTCGTCACGACGCTGCACACGCCTCCGCTCGCGTGGCTGGAGTCGGCCATGGCGATCGCGCCGAACGCGAGCACGTTCGCGGCGGTGAGTCGTCACACGGCCCGCGCGTGGTCGCACGCCGTCGACCCCGTGGTGGTGCTCAACGGCGTGGACACCGACCGCTGGACCCCCGGCCCCGGTGGTGACCGCGCGATCTGGACCGGCCGCCTGGTCCCGGAGAAGGCTCCTCACCTGGCGATCGCGGCGGCACGTCGCGCGGGGCTGGGGCTCGACCTGGCCGGACCGGTCATGGACCGGGGGTACGTCGACGCCGAGATCGTGCCGCTGCTCGGTGACGACGTGCGTCACCTCGGGCACCTGGGCACGCCGGAGCTCGTCGATGCGGTCGGTCGCGCGAGCGTCGCGCTCGTCTCGCCGCATTGGGACGAGCCCTACGGACTGGTGGCGGCCGAGGCGATGGCCTGCGGCACGCCGGTGGCGGCCTTCGCGCGCGGTGCCCTGCCCGAGCTGGTCTCGGAGCGCTCCGGGCGCCTCGCCCGCCCGGGTGACGTCGACGACCTGGCCCGCGCCGCGCGGGAGGCCGCGCTCCTCGACCGGTCGCAGGTGCGTGACCACGCGGTGCGGCACTGCGGGATCGACCGCATGACGGCCTCGTACGAGCAGCTCTACCGCTCCCTGCTGGTGCAGGGGCGTGCCGCGTGATCGGCTACTACGTCCACCACCACGGCGCCGGACACGCGCACCGGGCGCTCTCGCTCGCTCGGCACCTCGACGGCGAGGTCACGGGCCTGTCGTCCGGGCCGGCGCCCCACGGCTGGCCCGGGGAGTGGGTCGCGCTGGAGCGTGACGACGCCGAGCCGGTGCTCGACCCCGGTGCGCACGGGCAGCTGCACTGGGCTCCGCTGCGCCACGAGGGGCACACGGCGCGGATGGCGCGCATCGCCCGGTGGATCGACGAGGTACGGCCCAGGGCCGTCGTGGTCGACGTGTCGGTCGAGGTGGCGCTGCTGTGCCGGCTCCTC
The DNA here is from genome assembly GCA_023257515.1 of Aeromicrobium sp. Lineage (GTDB taxonomy): Bacteria > Actinomycetota > Actinomycetes > Propionibacteriales > Nocardioidaceae > Aeromicrobium. The sequence continues at coordinate 23,606 of JALRCA010000264.1, read as the reverse complement.
GGCATCCCGGTCGTCACGGTGCTGCAGCCGGGGGAGCGGCGCGACCGCGCCCACCAGCTCGGCTTCGCGATCTCGGACCGCCTCGTCGCGCCCTGGCCGGCGGCCGCCACGGGCATGCTGACCGGTGTCGACCCTCCGGACCCGCGACTCGTCCACGTCGGGGGCATGTCGCGCTTCGACGACCGCGTCCGGCGAGCGCCGAGCCGCGCGCGTCGGGTCCTGGTGCTGCTCGGCCGGGGTGGGCACGGCATCCGGTCCCACGACCTGGCGCACGCCGTCGGCGCGACGCCGGACTGGTCGTGGCAGGTGGTCGGTCCGGACGAGTGGGTCGACGACCCCTGGGAGCTGCTGCAGGAGAGCGACGTCGTCGTCACCCACGCGGGCCAGAACGCGCTCGCCGAGGTGGCGGCCGCGCGACGCCCCGCGATCGTCGTGCCCCAGCCGCGGCCGCACGGCGAGCAGCTCGCCACGGCCGAGGTCCTGGGCGACCAGTCCGAGTGGCCCGTCCTGGTCCGCGGACGCTTCGGCTCCCCGGACTGGCCCGCGTTGCTCGCCGTGGCGGGGGCGTTGGACGGCGAGGCCTGGCGCAGCTGGAACGACGGACGGGGCGGAGCAAGGTTCGCGAAGGTCGTCGAGGCGGTGGCCGCGTCGTGATCGCCGTCGTCACGGTCGCGCACGGACGGCACGAGCACCTGCGCCGGCAGCACGCGGCCCTGGCCCGCTCCAGCGTCGCGCCGGACGACTACGTCGTCGTGGCGATGGACGACCCGGAGCTCGAGTCGTGGCAGCCGCCGCACGACCCGCGGCCGCGGGTCGTGAGCCAGGCCGGCACGGGCGACGGCCTGCCCCTGGCCGCGGCACGCAACCGCGGTGCTCGCGCCGCGTTCGTCACCGGCGCCGACCTGGTGGTGTTCCTCGACGTGGACTGCATGCCCGCCCCGGGGCTCCTCGAGGCGTACCGCGACGCGGCCGGCACGCCGGAGGGGCACGGGGCGATCCTGTGCGGACCGGTCACCTACCTCGACCCGCCCGGTCCGGGCGGCTACGACGTGGCGGCGCTCGACGGGCTCGTCGACCCCCATCCTGCTCGCCCGGCTCCGCTCGACGGCGAGGTCGTGCGCGACCCGGCGGGCCACCATCTCTTCTGGTCCCTCTCGTTCGCGATCGACGCCGCGACCTGGGACCGGGTCGGTGGGTTCGACGAGTCCTACGTCGGCTACGGCGCCGAGGACACCGACCTCGGCCAGAGGGCGGCGGCAGCGGGCGTGCCCCTCGCGTGGGTCGGTGGCGCGCATGCGTTGCACCAGCACCACCCGACGTCCGACCCGCCGGTCCAGCACGTCGACGACGTGGTGCGCAACGGCCGGCTGTTCGCCGCGCGCTGGGGCTGGTGGCCGATGCGCGGCTGGCTCGACGCCTTCGTCAGCCGCGGCCTCGTCGACCGGCTGCCGGACGGCTCCTACGCGGTGGCCGACGGCGACGTCACGCCGCCGACGCCCCGTGCCGACCCGTGACGGCGAGCGAGACGCCGAGCGCCACGAGCACCGCGCCGGTCGTCCGGTCGATCCGGCGCATCGCGCGGACCGACAGCTCTCCGCCCGCGCGTAGCACGGTCCCCCCGGCGATGTAGACGAACGCCGCGACGCCCTCGAGCGCGATGTACGCGAGCGACAGCGTCACGAGCGTGCCGGTCGTGCCGCCGCTGGGGACGAACTGCGGCAGGAACGAGGCGAACACGAGCATCGCCTTCGGGTTGGTGACCGCCGTCAGCAGCTCGCGCCGGGCCGCCACGACGGGACGCCCGCCCGCGGTCTCGCCGAGGGAGCCGCGCCCGGCGTGCAGGAGCGTCGTGACGCCGAGCCACACCAGGTAGGCGACACCGGCCCACCGCAGGATCTCGAACGCCAGCACCGAGCGCTCCAGCACCCGGCCGAGCCCGACGGCGACGACCGTGAGCAGGAGACTGAACCCGAGCAACCGACCGGCCAGCCCGACCACGGCGTAGCGGACACCGTGGGTGGCGGCGTTGCGCAGGCCCAGGACCTGGTTGGCGCCGGGCACCATCGCCATCGCGGCGGCGGCCGGCAGGAAGATCTCCCACGTGATCATGCATCGAACCTAGCCGCGGGCACCGACACTGCGGTCCGTGTCCACGGGGTGTCCGTCAGGCGCTCGGCGACCAGCCGAGCTCCGGACCCAGGCGGGTCGCCATGTCGGTCAGGATCTGCACGTAGTCCGGCGCCTCGAAGGTGAACGGGAGCGCGAAGACGACCTCGTCGACGGCCTGGTAGCCGACGTGCGCACGGAGCTGGTCGGCGATCCAGGTCGATGGCCCGACGAGGTCGGGCGCGAACAGGATGCGGCCGGGGCCCTGCGGTTCGCGGGTCCGGGGGAGGCGGGCGGCGGCATAGGCCTCGTAGCGCGCGACCTGCTCGGGCGTCGCGCCGTCGGTCGGCACGACCACGAGTCCTTGCGAGACGCGAGCGGCCGGCCCGTCCGGGTGGTGCGCGCGGAACGTGTCGACGTGGGAGCGCTGCACGCGGGCGAAGTCGTCGTCCTCCTCGGCGCGCACGACGCTGCTCGTCAGGAAGTTGAGTCCCTGGCGGCCCGCCCACTCGGCCGAGCGCAGTCCCGCGCCGCCGTACCAGACGCGGTCGGCGAGACCGGCCGCGTGCGGCTGGATGCGCGTCGAGTACGTCTCGATGCCCTCCGTGCCCTCGAAGGTGCTGACATCGCCGCCGCGCACGGCGTGCAGGAAGCGCTCGACGCGGCGGTACGAGAAGTCCTCGTGCTCGGCGGTGTCGGGGTAGAGGTGCGCCTTGACGTCCGCGAAGTGCGTCGGCTCGCCGACGCTGACGCCGGGGTTGAGGCGACCGCGGGTCAGGACGTCGACGGTCGAGAGGTCCTCGGCGAGGCGGAACGGGTTCTCGAAGCCGAGCGGCGTGACGGCGGTGCCGAGCTCGATCCGGCTCGTGCGCTGGCTCGCCGCGGCGAGCACGGCGACCGGCGAGGAGATGCCGTGCTGCAGGTGGCGGTGCCGCAGCCACGCGCTGTCGAAGCCCAGCTCCTCGCCGAGCTCGATCATGCGCAGGGTGTTCTCGTGGCCGCCGTGCGGGTCGGCCTCGTCGAAGAGCCCGATCGTCAGGAACCCCAGCCGCCGCAGGGGGCGGACCTCGTCGGCCACGGTCAGACGCCGGGCACGATGCGCAGGTCGCGCGTCGCGCCGTCGCCCAGGGCGGCGAGCGCCTCCTGGTAGGCCTCGCTGTCGTGCGCTGCCTCCGCCGCCTCGACCGAGGGGAACTCGATGAGCACCGACCGCTGCACGACGCCGGCCTCGTACGCCTTGGCCGCGGTGCCCCGCGCCAGGAACGTGCCGCCCGCGGCCTTGATCGCCGGACCCGCCAGCTCGGCGTAGGCCGCGAGCTTCTGCTCGTCGTGAATCTCGAGGTACGTGCTGATCCAGTAGGCGCTCATGCGTTCATCGTGACAGACCTCCGCCCACACATCGGGCTCGCGTCAGCCCTTGCCCTTTCCCTTGCCCTTCCCCTTGGGCTTGGGGGGCTTGGTCGCCTTCGGGGCCTGCTGCTTCGTGACGGTCGGCGCCGGGGTGGACACGACGGGAGCCTGGGCGACCGACATCGTGATCGTCGACCCGACCGGCAGGCGGCCGCTCCGGTCCAGGCCCAGGACGCGACCCGCCGTGGTGTCGCTCGTGACCAGGCGCGTCGTGACGACCAGACCGAGGTCCTCGAGTCGCGCCCGAGCCGTCGCCGCGGTCTTGCCCCGCACGCTCGACTCGGTCACGCGGACCCGGCCCGTGGCCACGCGCAGCGTCACCTCGTCCGCGCCGTCGGCCCCGGCCCGGGGGGACTGTCCGACCACCACGTCCTTGCGGGCCGCCGGGTCGTCGGTGCGGACCTCGCGGTGCTCCAGGCCGGCCTTCTCCAGACGCGCGGCGGCGGCCGACGCGCTCATGCCGACGACGTCGGGGACCTCGGCCGGGTCGCCGCCGCGGGGCACGAGCAGGAGCGCGGCGAGGGCGACGACGACCGCGCCGATCCCGGCGTAGACCGTGACGCGTCGACGTCCGGGCCGGGCTGGTGCTGGCAGGGCCGCCGTCTCGGTCTCCTCGAGCACGGTGGGGAGCGCGCGGGTGCTCTGGTCGGTCGCGAGCTCGGCACCCTCGGGCGACAGCGACGACCACGTGGCCACCTCGGCGGCACTCGGCCGGTCCTCCGGGTCCTTGCCGGCCATCGCCTCGATCAGCTGCCGCAGCTGCGGCGAGACCGTCTCCGGCAGGGGCGGGAGCGGCTCGCCGATCTGGGCGATCGCCGACGCGACGTGGTTCTCGCGGCGGTACGGCGACTGGCCGGTGAGGCACGTGTGCGCGACGAGACCGAGCGCGTAGACGTCGGACGCCGGTCCGGCCGGACGACCCCGCGCCTGCTCCGGACTCAGGTACTCGGCCGTCCCGATGATCGTGCCGGTCTCGGTGAGCGGCTCGCGGTCGGGGCTGGCGGCGATCCCGAAGTCGACGATGACGGGTCGCTCGTCCGCCGTCACGATGATGTTGGCCGGCTTGAGGTCGCGGTGCACGATGCCGCGGGCGTGCGCCGCTGCGAGGGCGTCGGCGACGTCGACCAGGATGCGCGTCACGGTCTCCGGCTCGAGCGGACCGTGCTCGCGCAGCAGCTGCGAGAGCGTCCGGCCCTCGACGAACTGCATGACGATGTACGGATCGTGGTCCTCGTCCTCGCGGTCCTCGGCGTAGTCGTAGACCTGGGCGATCCCGTGGTGGTGCAGGCCGCCGGCGATCTGTGCCTCCGAGCGCAGTCGTGCGCGCGCGGTCGGGTCGTGCAGCACGTCACCGCGCAGGATCTTGACCGCGACCTCGCGAGACAGGCGCGTGTCGAGGGCGCGGTACACACGGCCGGTGCCGCCCGACCCCAACAGGTCGTGCAGCTCGTAACGGCCGGCGAGAAGGGAGGAGCTCATCGATCGATCCACGGGAGTCGGAGGAGTGTCGTCGTGCGCGGGGCGCGACGCGGACGCCGTAGACGGTCGGTCAGCGCGGCGGCAGGTCGTCGCGCACGACGACGCGGTCGCGTCGTCCGCGCGTGAGCAGGCTCAGCACGATGCCGAGGGCGCCTGCGGCGATGCAGATGTAGCCGACCATCACGAGGTCGACACCGGACAGGGAGTCCTGCACCGCGAACGCCAGGATGGCGCCGATGACGATGAGGGCGATCGATCCACCGAAGTACATGTCAGCTCCTTGGGGGACGGGCACTGCGCGGAGGACACAGCGAGGCGGGTGTGCCCATCGTGCGCCGTTTCATGCATGCCCGCATCCTCAGCGTCGGTGTCGTCGCGGCTGCGCCGACCGCTCACGCACCACACCGGCGGTCAGCAGCGCGCCGCCGAGTGCCACGCACACGACCACCACGAGCCACTCCAGCCGACCGGGTCCGTCCGTCAGCGCGCCGTGGACCAGCTGGGCGAGTGCCACCAGCAGGAGCACGGTTCCCCATCGAGTCATCGGGTCCTCCTTCGTCAGCTGCGAGGGGAGTACCCCTCCTCGGCGTCCTCATCGGCCAGGCGACTGCGCCGCTCCCGCTCGCGCGCCGAGTAGGTGGCCGCGCGGATGGTCTCGTCCGACTCCAGGCCGGACCCGAGCCCGCCCCCCACGGTCGCGGCCGAGGCGACGAACCACGCGAGCAGGAACAGGTCACCGTGGTCCATCGACGTGCGCAGGTAGCCGCCCATCAGGGAGGGGTCCAGCACGAAGAGCGCCCACAGCAGGTTGACCGCGTAGAGCATCACGTAGCAGGTCGCGGTGCCCAGGGTCAGGGTGATCAGCGTCGAGGCGTTGTAGAGGCGGGACAGCTGCCGCGCCTGCGGCGTCCGATCGTTCGGGCGGTGCCACAGGTGGCCGTCGACCACGAGCCAGCCGACGACGAGCGCGAGCGAGGCGACCGTCGCCACCGCGAGGCGCCACGGTGACAAGGAGCCTGCGAGCAGCCACACCGTGGAGTTGACCGTGGCGATGGCTCCGGTGGCGAGGGCCGCCACGAGGGCGGACTTCAGTCCGGGCACCAGCCGCCAGGGCCGGTTCGCGAGGACCATGCCGGCGAGCAGTCGCCACCCTGCGGTCCTGCGCGACAGGGTGAGCCGGTCCTCGACGTCGGTCGAGGAGTCCGTCAGCTCGTGGACGATCTCACGCACGACCCGACGCGATCGACGCGCGACCCGCCAGCCTCCGAGCGCCGGCAGCGAGACCACGGCCGATCGACGGTCGTGACCCGACTTGGCGAGCAGGCTGCTGCCGTCGGCGTCGTGCATCGGCAGCTCGGTGAGTCCCACGACCACGTCCCACCGCCGCTCCCGCGCGGCGTCCTGCAGGCGCGACACCGCGGTCTCGGCGTCGTCGCAGTCGGTCGTGAACGGCTCACTCACCAGCTCGACGGACCACGCGTCGTGGTCGCGGACCTGTGGCGGGTCGAGATCGCCCATGCGCTCGGCGACGTCGGACGGGAAGGCGGGATCGGCGACGATGCCGACGGTCTTCGTGGTCATCCGTGCCGGGTACCCGCGTCGGGCCGGTCCGAACGCTCCTGCCCGTCCGGGCTCATCGGCACTTCTGCCGATGGTCAGGGCCGCGGCTGCGGCATGCAATGGGACGGACCGGTCACGAGCCGGACAGCACGGATCATCCGCATCGAGAGAGGACCGCAGCATGAAGGCACTGGTGTACGAAGGACCGCGACAGGTGGCCGTCAAGGATGTCCCGGACGCCCGCATCGAACGCCCGACCGACGTCCTGGTGCGGGTGACGTCCGCCAACATCTGCGGCTCGGACCTGCACATGTACGAGGGCCGGACGGACTTCGAGACGGGCCGTTCGTTCGGTCACGAGAACCTCGGCGAGGTGGTCGAGGTCGGCGACGGCGTCGACAAGGTGCAGGTCGGCGACTTCGTCGTCCTGCCGTTCAACATCGCGTGCGGGCACTGCAAGAACTGCGAGCGGCAGCTCACGAACTACTGCCTCACCGCCCAGCCGGAGCCCAGCATGGCGGGCGCCGCCTACGGGTTCGCCGACATGGGACCGTACGCGGGCGGTCAGGCGGAGCTCCTGCGTGTGCCGTGGGGCGACTTCAACTGCCTGCGGCTCGGCGAGGACGCCGCCGAGCGGCAGACCGACTACGTGATGCTCGCCGACATCTTCCCGACCGGGTACCACGCGACGGAGATGGCCGGCGTGAAGCCGGGTGACCAGACCGTCATCTACGGTGCGGGGCCGGTCGGACTCATGGCAGCGCTGTCCGCCACGATCCGTGGCGCGAGCAAGGTCATGGTGGTGGACCGGCAGCCGGACCGGCTGCGTCTGGCGGAGTCGATCGGCGCGATCGCGATCGATGACTCGAAGGTCGACCCGGTCGACGCCGTCCTCGAGCAGACGATGGGCCTCGGCGCGGACAACGGTTGCGAGTGCGTGGGCTACCAGACGCACGAGCCGGACGGCCAGGAGCGCGCCAACCTGACGATGAACCGCCTCGTCGCCTCCGTGCGGTTCACGGGGACGATCGGCTGCGTCGGGGTGTTCGTGCCGCAGGACCCCGGGGCCGAGGACGAGCTGGCCAAGGACGGCAAGCTCGCGTTCGACTACGGCATGTTCTGGTTCAAGGGCCAGCACATCGGGAGCGGGCAGGCGCCCGTCAAGCGGTACAACCGACAGCTGCGCGACCTCATCGCCGCGGGCAAGGCCGAGCCCTCGTTCGTCGTCAGCCACGAGCTGCCGCTCGAGCAGGCGCCCGAGGCCTACGAGCACTTCGACAAGCGCGACGACGGCTGGACCAAGGTCGTCCTGCACCCGACGACGGCGGGAGCCTGACATGGCGACGCTGGAGGGACGGACCGTCGCGATCCTCGCGGCCGACGGGGTCGAGCGGGTCGAGCTCGAGCAGCCACGCCGGGCGCTCGACGACGCCGGTGCCACCACCGTGCTCGTGTCGCTGGACAGCGGACAGATCGAGGCACGGGACCACGACCTCGCCGACGCGGGGACGTTCACGGTGGAGGCGGTGGTCGCGGACGTGTCCGTCGACGACTACGACGCACTCCTGCTTCCGGGAGGCACGGTCAACCCGGACAAGCTGCGCACCGACCAGGACGCCGTCGCCTTCGTGCGCGACTTCGTCGGGTCGGGCAAGCCCGTCGCGTCGATCTGCCACGGACCGTGGAGCTTCGTCGAGGCCGACGTGGCCCGCGGGCGACGGCTGACGTCGTGGCCGAGCATCCGCACCGACCTGCGCAACGCCGGGGCGGACGTGGTCGACGAGGAGGTCGTGACGGACGGCAACATCACGACGAGTCGCTCACCGGACGACCTGCCAGCGTTCTGCGAACGGATCGTGCAGGAGTTCTCCGGAGCGACGTCATGACCTCCACCCGCGCGGACGGCGCCGTCGCCGTCGGGGAGAGGGTCGTGCGTCGCGTGCGGTCGGCGCTCGACCCCATGACCACCGCGCCTCCGTCCTCGGCCCGGTCGGACCCGGGGTGGCTGGCCGTCACCGTCCTCCCGGACGTGGACCTCGAGACGTTGCCCCCGCCCCTGACCGACCTCGGCGACGAGGTCGAGGTCCGGGTCCGCCCCGCGGCCGGAGGCAAGGGCACGGAGCTGCGGGCGCGCCTCCGGGACGGCGGTTCGGCCGGACCGGTGCGGCGACTGAGCGGGACGGACCGCGAGGCCCGACTGAGGGCGGCCCTGCGCGAGGCCAAGCAGGTCATCGAGGTCGGCGAGGTGCTTCGGGTCGACCCGGCGCCGCACGGTGAGCGACCCTCGACCCCGGCTGGTCTCCTGCTGGAGGCCTGGACGCGGGCGGCCCCGAGAGGAGGCGTCCGATGAAGGCGGTCACCTGGCGAGGGGTCAACGAGATCGGCGTCGAGGACGTCCCCGAGCCCACGATCCTCAACGACCACGACATGATCGTGGAGGTGGGACTCAGCGCCACGTGCGGCTCCGACCTGCACCTGATGGGCGGCTACATCCCTGCGATGCGCGCGGGCGACGTGCTCGGGCACGAGTTCATGGGCACCGTCGCCGCCGTCGGGCCCGGCGTGACCAAGCACCGCGTCGGCGACCGGGTCGTGGTCGTCTCCTTCACGAGCTGCGGCCACTGCTGGTACTGCCGGCAGGAGCTCTACTCCCTGTGCGACAACGGCAACCCCAACCCGGGCATCACCGAGGCGCTGTGGGGGCAGTCGATCGGCGGGTGCTTCGGCTACTCCCACGCCCTCGGCGGCTGGGCGGGCAGCCACGCGCCCTACATCCGCGTCCCCTACGCGGACCAGGGTGCGTTCACCGTCCCGGCCGACGTCAGTGACGAGCGGGCGCTGTTCGCGTCCGACGCCGCGCCGACCGGCTGGACCGGCGCGCACCAGGCGGGCGTGGGCCCCGGCGACGTCGTCGCCGTGTGGGGCGGTGGCGGCGTCGGTCAGATGGCGGCTCGTGCCGCGATGATCATGGGCGCCGAGCAGGTCGTCGTGATCGATCGGTACGAGAACCGCCTCGACCAGGTCCGAACGCAGATCGGCGCCGAGACACTGGACTACGAGCAGGACGACGTGCCGGCGGCGCTGCGCGAGATCACCGGCGGACGGGGGCCCGACGTGTGCATCGAGGCCGTCGGGATGGAGGCGCACTCGCCCGGCCCGCAGTACCTGTACGACCAGGCGAAGCAGCAGCTCCGCCTGCAGACCGACCGCCCCACAGCGGTCCGCGAGGCGATCTACGCGTGCCGCAAGGGCGGGTCGGTCTTCACCCTAGGGGTGTTCGCGGGCCTGGTCGACAAGTTCCCCCTGGGAGCGGTCATGAACAAGGCGCTCACGCTCCGCGGTGCCCAGCAGCACGGTCATCGCTACGTGCCGGAGATCCTCGAGCGGATGAGCCGCGGAGAGGTCCGGACCGAGCACCTCGCGACGCACGTCATGTCGCTGGACGACGGCCCCGCGGGGTACCGGATGTTCAAGGAGAAGGAGGACGGCTGCGTGCGTGCGGTGTTCCACCCGCACGACTGAGGGACCGCCCGCGGTGGCGCGTCACCGCGTCACCGTGGGCGGTGGGCCGTCGGGACGGACGGCACGTAGAGACCCTCCCGCTCGGCCAGGACGGCGGCGAGCGTCCGCGACGAGGCGCGCAGCTTGCGCATCACGTGCTCCACGTGGGTGGCGACGGTGCGCGGTGCCACGGCCAGTCGGCTCGCGATCTGCTGGTTCGACCGGCCGCCCACCAGGAGGCCGAGGACCTGGAGCTCGCGGGGCGTCAAGGTCCTGCAGTCGGCGTCGGGCGTCAGCAGCAGCAGGCCTCCGACGAAGCGCGACACGTCTGCCGTCGCGAGCAACGTCAGTCGGGCATGGGCGCCGTCGACCTGCGAGTCCGACGTCGGCCACAGGAACGACCGGGCGATCTCGCCGACGGCCAGGCCTCCGCCGGCGACACGGATCACCGGCGTGCCCGGTCGGAGGAGCGGATGGTCCTGCAGGCCCGGCAGGGTGCACGTGCTGCCGCCGTGGACGAGGGCCACGCCGGCTCGGGCCTCGGGCACGAGTCGCGCGGCCGCCAGGAGCGACTCCATGGGCGAGGTGGCGCGGGTGATCGACGGCGCGAGTCGCCCGAGGTGGTGTCGGGTGACGTCCGATGGTGCCGGTCGACGACGCGAGACCAGGCCGACGACGGCGACCTGGTGGCCCGAGCCGTCGCGGAGGGCCGCCACCAGTCCGGAGGTGAACCCTGCCGGGACCAGACAGCTTCGCCAGAGGGTCCGGTCGACCAGGCCCTCGGGCAACGTCGTGACCTCCACGGCGGTCGCCAGCCCCGCGGGCCACACGGCCGTCAGCGCCGGCGTCGTGCCGTCCTGGTCGAGGATCTCGGTCGCCGAGCGACCCAGCCCCACGCTCGCCACGAGTGCCTGGGCGCCCAGGCGTGTGTCCGAGACGGTGAGCCACGCGCCGTCGTGCCCCGTGAGGTCCGCCAGCTCCTGCAGCATCGCCGCCGACCGGTGGGCGGACGCGGTACGCGGACCCGCGACCTGCGCCGCGTGCCCCGTGGAGAGGTCGTGCACGCGAGACCTCCCTCGGGCGACGGGCGACGGCACCCGGGTCCGTCCGCCGGTGCGGCAGGACCGTTCGTCCAGGTGGGTCCCGCGGTGGGTACCCCGCGTGGACCGTTCCTCCCGCTCGACGGACCGTGGATCTGCCGTGGGACCTGACGCGGTTCAGGGCGCGAGACGCATGCCCAGCGAGTGGGGAGCAGTCTCGACGAAGCCCATCGACTCGTACAGCCTGCGTCCGGGTTCGTCGGCCATCAGGGTGACGTAGGCGCCCGGGGGAGCGGCCTCGTCGATCTGCGTCAGCAGGTCGGCGAGCACCCGCCGGCCGAGGCCCTGCCCCTGGTGCTCGGGGAGCGTCGCCATGTCGGCGACGTGGAAGTACCAGCCGCCGTCGCCGATGACGCGTCCCATCGCGACCGCTCGTCCGTCGCGCTCGACCACGCTCCACCGCCAGCTGTTGGCCACGGCGCCGCGACCCTGCTCCGGTGTCTTGGGCGACAGCCCGGACGCGGCCCTCAGGTGGAGGTAGTCCTCGAGCGAGGGCGGTGTGCGCAGCAGGTCGGGGTCGGTCACGGCTCACACGATAGGCAGCGCCGGCGGAGGTAGTCTCGGGACGTGCCTGTCGATCCCGCTCTGGTGCTCGGTTTCCTCGCGCTGTCGGCCCTGCTGTCAGCCGTCCCCGGGCCGTCGGTGCTGCTCGAGACGAGTCGCGCCATCACCCACGGCCGCGGTCCGGCGATGTGGATCGTGCTCGGCAACGCGGTGGGCGGGGTCGTGCTGCTGGCGCTCGTCCTGACCGGTCTCGGTGCGATCGTCGCCGCATCGGCCGAGCTGTTCCTGGTCGTCAAGATCGCCGGTGCCTGCTACCTGCTCTACCTCGGCGTCACGGCGCTGCTCGCCTCTCGCCGCGGGGCTGGACCCACGGACCCGGAGCCGTCCCAGGTCGTGGCGTCGCGGACCCGCCGCGCGGCGGTGCGGCAGGGCTTCTCCGTCGGCGTGGCGAATCCCAAGAGCATCGTGTCGCTCATGGCGATCCTGCCGCAGTTCGTGGATCACGACCTCGGTCACCCGACGCTGCAGATGGCGCTCATCGGACTGGCCGGTGCTCTCGCTCAGGTCGTGATCGAGACCGTCTGGGTCCTGGCGGCGGGCTCGCTGCGGGGGTGGTTCGGCCGCGCGCCCCGAAGGTTGCGCCGGCTCAAGACCGCCGGTGGTGTCGCCATGATCGGTCTCGCCGGGAGGCTCGCGACGCAGCGCTGAGGCGGCGCGTCAGTCCGCGACGTAGAGCAGCTGCTTGTTGACGAACTCGTCCATGCCGAGGGGGCCGAGCTCGCGGCCGAAGCCGGAGCGCTTGACGCCGCCGAAGGGCAGCTCGGCGGCCTCGCCGGCGACGGTGTTGACATTGGCCATGCCGACGTCGAGGCGGTCGGCGACGGCGCGGGCCCGGCCGACGTCGGTGCTGAACACGGATCCGCCGAGCCCGTAGGGCGTGTCGTTGGCGAGGCTGACGGCCTCGTCGTCGGACGTGACCTCGTAGACGACCGCGACCGGTCCGAACAGCTCCTCGCGGTAGGCCCGCATGTCGGGGGTGACGCCGGTGAGCACGGCGGGGGAGTAGCGCGCCGAGGCGTCGTCGGCGAGCTCACCACCGACGTGGAGCGTGGCCCCCGCGGCGACCGCCTCCTGGACCTGGGCGTGCAGCGTCTCGGCGGCCGCGCGGGACGACAGGGGCGCGAAGTCCTCGACGGACCGCGCCCGCTCGACGAGCGCGTCGACGAAGTCGCCGAAGACCTCCGACCGCACGATCATGCGCTTGTTGGCGTTGCAGGCCTGCCCCGCGTTGTAGACGCGGAAGTCCCACGCGTCACCGACGAGGGAGTCGAGGTCGTCGGTGTCGAGCACGATCATCGGGTCGGAGCCGCCGAGCTCGAGCACGCACTTCTTGAGGTGCTGGCCGGCCAGTGCGGCGACGGCGGAGCCGGCCCGCTCGGAGCCGGTCAACGAGACGCCCTGCACGCGAGGGTCGGCGATGATCGTCGCGACCTGGTCGTGGGTCGCGAACAGGTTCGTGTAGACCGCGCGCGGAACGCCGGCGTCGTGCAGGAGCTGCTCGACCGCGAGGGCCGATCGCGGTACGGACTCCGCGTGCTTGAGCACGATCGTGTTGCCCAGCATCAGGTTCGGGGCCACGAACCGCGCGACCTGGTAGAAGGGGAAGTTCCACGGCATGATCCCGAGCAGCACGCCGATGGAGCGACGCCGCACGAACGCCTTGGCGCCGTCGCCGGTGGGGATCGGCTGGTCGGCTGCGAGTGCGGGGCCGTGCTCGGCGAAGTAGGCGAAGATGTCGCGGCACAGCTCGGTCTCGTCGATGCCCTGGTCGAGGGCCTTGCCCATCTCGGTGCGGGCGATCTCCGACAGGTCGTGCTTGCGCTCCTCGAAGAGCTCGGCGACCCGCTTCACGACCTCGCCACGCTGCTCGATCGTCAGCCCGGCCCAGTCGGCGTGCGCCGCGTGCGCCTGCGCCACGGCCTGATCGACCTCGGCGTCGGTGGCGAACGGGAAGGTCTCGACCTCCTCCCCGCTGGACGGGTCGACGACGGCGTACGGCGGGTTGCTCATGAGCGCTCCTGAGGAGGACGGTCGGGTGACGACAGTCTCGCGGGCTCATGGGGTCGCGTCCACCAGGTCCATCGACGTTGTCCCGCCGCGCGCGGTCATGGTCGCCGCGTGATGGGGTTGTCGGCCCGCGTGTGCCTTGCTTGCAGCAGCGTGAACAGCACCTTGTCGAGAGCGGCGCATCAGAAGGGAGACCGCAGCCCGGTGCCGAGCCGGGCTCACCAGTTTGCCTTCTGCAAGTCCTTCACCATGCTGATGTCCAACGCCTGCTCGACCGCGATCCGCTTCAACCGAGCATTCTCCTGCTCCAACGCCGTCAAACGGTGGGCCTCATCCTCCTTCGACGCCCCATACTTCAGACGCCACCGATAGAACGTCTGATCCGATGACCCCCAAGCGCTTGCACACCTGCGGAATCGTCAATCCCTGGCCCTGAAGCTTTTCCGCCTCCCGAAGCTTCGCGACGATCTGCTCCGTCGTGAACCTCTCAGTTGCAGCCATCATCAACCTCCATGAGCACTCTTATTGTCTGAAGAAGTCACGCAGCAGATGGACCGAGAAATGGAGGGACGAGCACCCGGTCACGACGACTGCTTCGACGGCGAGTTCGAGTGGGGCGTCGACGACAAACTGCCTCGCGACGCCGGCCCGACGAAACGTCACGCGACCGGACAACTCGAGTGGTGGCAGCACGGGACCCGGCATCGGCTCGACGGGCCAGCTGTCGACTCCGACAACGGCACCGGCGATGGTCAGTGTGGCTACATAGCCTTATGGGTCGCGTTGGTCGTCTCGATGTGTTCGAGGGTTGTCACGGTGACAGATGGCTGGTGCGCAGCGATCGCGGCCTGAAATGAGTTGATCGCAGTCTGACTCCAGGAGCCGGTCGTGGCGAAGCAGACTTCGGTCGCGCCGGATGCGGTGGCTGCCTTGAACTTCTTGGCGACTTCGGCGACGCGCGCCTTCTCGTTGGCGCCCTTTAGTGCGCCGTTCGACTTGGCTTCTCCGAGTATCAGCCCGTCCCATCCCATGATGGCGAAGTCGACCTCGACCTCGGCTTTGCCGGACTTGGTGTTGATGAACTCGAGTTCGTAGTCGACCTCATCGGTGCGTTGGGTGGCGGGGTGGTGGTGTGTGGCCAGCAGCGCGGCGTCACTGTGGGTGGCGAAGAATTCGGCAGCGGTCGGGTGGAGCTCGAAGTACCAGATCGGGCCCTCGGCGGGCTTCCGCCACCGTTCGGATGTGAGGGCGTTGACGCTTCCGCAGCGAGCGCACGTAAACGTCGACCCGACGTTGTCGATGGGGTAGAAGTCACCGAACGGGCAAACGCCGCAGTTGAGGATGATGCCGGTGCGCACTGCGCCGGTGCTGACCTTGGTGTCGAGCCAGGCACGCACATCGGCGGGGTCGGCGAGTCCGTCGAATGCGGGGAACGGGACCAGGCAGCGGCCGTGCTTGCGGATTCGGGGCTGCTGTTTGGGGGCGTCGGCCTCCTTCTCGAGCGGCCTGTCCTCGCCTGGTTCGGTGAGCAATCGGTCGACGAGTGGACGTCGGGCGGGCAGGAGATCTGTGATGAGATCAGTTCGTCCGCCCCACATGAGGGTCGTCAATTGTGCGATCTTGCCGGGCGCGGAGGGGCGGACCCGGAGTCCGGCAGTTTGCGCGGCAAGGTTGAGGGACTCGCGGATGCCGGGCCACCGCAACCGTGGACGGGCGAGCTGGCCGAAGTGAGATGAGCCGGCCAGCACCAAGTCCCATCGGGCTGACTCGAACGCGACGGCTCCGTGGCTGGCCCGGATGAACGTCTCGAAGTGATTGGAGTTCGGGGCGCGGAGGTGATCGGCGTTGATGCCCGGGTGGCGAAGCACGGGACGCCTGTCGTGGGTGACTTCGGTGATCCACTTCCTCGGGTGGATGTCGAACCATTCGGGCACGTCCAATGGTGGCGGAGAGACAAGTGTGGTGCTGCCACCCTCGGTAGTGACCGGTGCGGTGAAACGCCTATCCCAGTAGTTCTCCACGCGCCACGTGAAGGTGGTCCGGCCGAGTGGGACGTGGTCGGCGGGCACGTATGTGACCTTGATGGGTCGGTCGGCCGGCCAAGGGATGAACCCGGCGGCCTGGATCTGCTCGAACAGGGTCTTGCAGTCGCTGTCATTGAGGCTGGTGCTGGTGACGACGAGCTCGCGCACGTAACTGCGGCTCCCCATCGACTTGAGTGAGTCGCCGAGCCTCTTCAACCACATGCCGTGGTCGGCGGTCACCGGAAGCCATGCGGTGTTACCGCGGTGGCGGTCAAGAGTCGTAGCGAGTGACATGTCGGACCCGGTGCGACCGAGTACGACGATCGGGGTGTTGGGGCGATGGCCGCCGGCGCTGATGCGTGTCAGACCCATCGCGGTGGGAGCGAACGGCGACTTGTCGTCGGTGGCGGCGGGATTGAGTAGAAGGTCGACGCACGTGCTGATGGTCTGAGTTTCACTCAACGTCATCGGGCCGGACGACTGGACCGGGACGCCCCGCCGAAGTCCTACGGCCAGGTCGAGTATTGGGTCGCCGGTCTCGATGGCCGAGTACGAGTCCGGGGTGCCGATGGTCGAGACAACTGTGTCGTCGATCTGTCCAGGATGAAGCCAGGAGACGCGGGACTCACCGTCGTCGTCGAATGTCGCCAACGTCCCACGAAGACGCTCGATGGACTGCTCATCGACGGCATCTTCAACGACCTGGGGGCCGTACTCTCCCATCTGCGCGAGCACTGAGGCGCGTTCGGTGGGGTCAGTGACCAGTTCGCCGTCGACGTGCAGCGGCCGCACACCGGGCTCCTGGACTTCGATCTCGGGGTAGGTGAGGCCGAGGACGCTGAGGTGGTCAGGGTCGTATGCGGCGAGCGCTCGGGCCACGGCGGGATGCAGTTTGCCGCCGAGAGTCGAGATGACGACGTTTCCGACCCCGCCCCACAACTGCGCGTGAACTCGCATCGCTGAGCTGGTCTGACGGACGAAGTGAGCGTCGTCGACGCACAACGCAACACGGGGAGCGCGCAACGACGCGACTAGGCTGGCGAACTGGTTGTCGGCTGACACGCCTCGAGCCTACGGTTCCCTGCTGTTGCGCATGTCGTGAACGGCTCGTCGCCGAAGCGGCCGTCGATCGCCACCCACGTCCTCCTTCGCGGTTCTGGCCACTACGTGCAGCCCTGGGTGACCTCGTCGGATGGGTCGGGCGCCCGAGCGGTGCTGGTGCTTCGAGCAACCGTGTAGAAGTGCCAGAAACATGAGCGCGACTCCGGCGAACTACGCGAGAGCACGGCCGCCGCGCCGGCGCGGGTCAGGTTTGCAGGTTCGGGCGCGAGGAGTAGCAAGGAGGGTACGACGGTCAGGAAAGAACTATGGCGAGGATGACGAGGCCGTGGACCGCGCCGGGCGGTCGAATTGCCTGGCTGGGATTGATACCCGATCGAAACGTGTAGTCGCCGGCTGCGCGACCAAGGCTGGATTGACTGAATTCTCGTGCAGCTGAAGCAGTCCCACGCATGTCTTCGCTCGGTGCAACCGCACATGGGCGGCGTCGCAGACGATCTTCTTTCGGGCGCAGGCAACCTCGATCGCTTCGAAGGACCTATTGCCCGGCCCAGTAGGCCCCGTGGGACTCGAACCCACAACCCGCGGATTAAAAGTCCGCTGCTCTGCCAATTGAGCTAGAGGCCCGGGGAGGCGCACGCCGCCCGCGGTGCCATCCTCGCAGAGTCGCCGCGGCGGGGTCCCGCTCACCGCTACCGTGGCACGATGCGGCCGCTCAGGTATTCGATCAACGTCATGCTCGACGGGTGCGTCGACCACCGGGTCGGGGTGCCGGACGCCGACGTGCACCGGGTCGCGGCGCAGCACATCGAGCGGTGCGACGCGCTCCTGTTCGGGCGGGTCGTCTACGAGATGATGGAGAGCGCGTGGCGGCCGCCGGCGCTGTACGAGATGCCGGAGTGGACCCACGCGTTCGGCCTCACGATCGACCGGGCCCGCAAGCACGTCGTGTCGAGCACGCTCGAGAGCGTCGACTGGAACGCCGAGCTCGTGCAGGGCGACCTCGAGACGGCGGTACGGGCGCTCAAGGATCAGCCCGGAACGGGTATCGCCACCGGCGGCGTCACCCTGCCGACCGCGCTGGCCGAGCTCGGGCTCATCGACGAGTACGAGCTGATCGTCCACCCCGTCGTCGCAGGCCACGGCCCGCGACTGCTCGAGGGACTCTCGCGCCCCCTCGACCTGGAGCTCGTCCACGTCGAGGAGCTCGGGTCGGGCGCGGTGGTGCGGCGCTACGTGCCGCGCGGCGCCTGACCTCACCCGACGTGCAGGAATGTGGGGTCCCGCGAGATCGTTGGTCCTGACGCAGCACCGCGAGGACCAGCGACCGGAGGCCACGACATGAGCACCGCACCCGTCCAGTTCGGCATCGACACGTTCGGCGACCTGCCGCTCGACGACGCCGGCGAGCTGCTGGGCCACCCGGAGGCGATCCGCCAGGTCGTCGAGGAGGCCGTGCTCGCCGATCAGGTGGGCCTCGACGTCGTCGCGCTCGGCGAGCACCACCGGCACGAGTACGCCATCTCCTCGCCCGAGACCGTGCTCGCCGCGATCGCGAGCCGCACCGAGCGGATCAAGCTCGCCTCCGGCGTCACCGTCCTGTCCTCCGACGACCCCGTCCGTGTCTTCCAGCGCTTCGCGACGCTCGACGCGCTCTCGAACGGGCGGGCCCAGGTCATCCTCGGGCGGGGCTCCTTCACCGAGTCGTTCCCGCTGTTCGGCTACGACCTCGCCGACTACGACCGGCTGTTCGAGGAGAAGATCGAGCTCTTCGTCAAGCTCCTCGACGAGGAGCCCGTCACCTGGGGCGGCTCGACCCGTCCCGCGCTCACCGACGCCGACGTCTACCCCAAGACCGCGTCCGGCCGGCTCGACACGTGGGTCGGTGTCGGCGGCTCGCCCCAGTCGGTCATCCGCACGGCCCGCTACGGCCTGCCGCTCATGCTGGCGATCATCGGTGGCGCCCCCGGCCGGTTCACCCAGTACGTCGAGCTGTACCGGCGCGCCACCGAGCAGATGGGCACGACGGCGCACCCCGTCGGCATGCACTCGCCGGGGTTCGTCGCGGCCACCGACGAGGAGGCCATGAAGATCGCGTGGCCCGGCTACCGCACGATGCGCAACCGCATCGGTGCCGACCGCGGCTGGCCGCCCATCACGCCCCGCGAGTTCGAGGCCGAGGTGGCCGGCGGCTCGCTCTACATCGGCTCGCCCGAGACCGTCGCGCAGCGCATCGCGAAGGCGATCACGACGCTCGGCGTCGGCCGCTTCGACCTCATCTACACGCTCGGGCCGCTGCCGTCGTCCGCACGCCGCACGGCCGTCGAGCTCTACGGGTCCGAGGTCGTGCCGCGCGTGCGCGAGCTGCTCGCGGCCGAGTCGTCCGTGCCTGCGTGATGAAGCAGGTCCAGCGGCTCGGCATCCTCGGCGCGGGCAAGGTCGGCACGGTCCTGGCGCGCCTCGGCGTCGCAGCAGACCTGGACGTCGCGATCGCGGGGTCGGGCGACCCGGAGATCATCGCGCTGACCGTCGAGGTGCTCGCTCCCGGCGCACGTGCCGTGACCGGGGCCGAGGTCGCCGAGCAGTCGGACGCCGTCGTGCTGGCACTCCCGCTCGGCAAGCTCGCCGCGGTGTCGCGCGACGCCCTGGCCGGCCGGCTCGTCGTCGACGCCATGAACTACTGGTGGGAGGTCGACGGCGTCCGTGACGACCTGACCGATCCCCGCACCTCGACGTCCGAGATCGTCCAGCGGCATCTCGACGGCTCACGCGTCGTCAAGGCCTTCAACCACATGGGCTACCACGACCTGGAGGACGGGGCCCGGCCTCCAGGCGCCGAGGACCGACGTGCCATCGCGGTCGCCGGTGACGACCCCGACGACGTCGCGACGGTCGCCGATCTCGTCGACCGGATCGGTTTCGACCCCGTGGTCGTCGGCTCGCTCGCCGATGGTGTGCGGCTCGAGCCCGGCACCGAGGCCTTCGGGGCCAACACCGGCGCTGCAACCCTGCGGGAGCTGATCGACCGGTTCCCGGCCACTCCTCGGGGGCGCGAGGTCCTGGCCGCCCGCGACTGAGTCGGGCCGCGCCGTCCACGCGCGACCTGGCCCGTCCGTGACGCCGACGGCGGATCCGTCAGGGCGCTCGGCCCGGGATCGGCCAGGGCAGGGGGATCGCCCAGAGGTCCGGGTTCTCCGGCGTGTACTGGAACTGGAAGCAGCCTGCCTTCGCCGGGGTGTCCGCCCCGGGAGGCGTCGGCTTGAAGGTGCCGTTCTCGTTGAACTCCGTGCCGCAGAACGTCGAGCCGTACGAGACGCTGACGGGGTTGGACGGGCCCGACAGCGCGGCGGTCAGCAGCCGACTCACGTCGTCCCCGGACCCGGTGGTGCAGCCCGCGAAGGCAGGGATGGTGATCGTGCCGGAGAAGCTGCCACCCGTCGTGCCGTTGACCGACTCGCGCACCGTGAACCTCGTGAGGGTGTCCATGTCCTCGAACACCTGCAGCTTGCTCGTGATCGACAGATCGGTGTCGGGAGTGGCGCAGGTGCCGGTCAGTCCGACGTCGATCCCGTCGACCCGGAGACCGACCATGCCGAGGGAGACCCTGCCCTTCAGCGTCCCGGGCAAGAGCTCGGCGTGCTGGGCCTCGCCGTTGCGGACCGCGATGTCGGCGAACTCGGCCACCAGCGGCACGGGCAGGCCGTCAGCGGATCGTGCCTGTCGGACCTGGACGTCCGCCTCGACGGGGATGGACCCGAACGCCACGGTCCGCACCGTGACCACGTGACCGAGACCGTACGGCTCACGCGATCCCGCGGGGGAGACCACGAAGGCGTTCGCGTAGTACTGCGTCCCGAAGTCGACCTTGCCGCGTGGGCTCGGCGGGCACACGACGCTGCCGCCGAAGCCGTCCGCCGTGCAGGTGAAGAGCTGGATGTTGGACGCCAGCGCCCCCACGGGGATGCGCGTCCACTGCTTCGCCGCCCTCGACCCGGTCAGGCCGTTGCAGGGCGCGTTGAGCCAGGAGTTGACGTTGACGTTGTCGAGGCCGGCGTCGGGGTACCCGTCGGGCGTCCTGAGGACGGGCAGGCCCGGGTAGTACGAGTCGTCGGCCTCTCCCGCGGCGCTCGTGGCCACCAGGCAGACGAGAGCGGCCACGGTGCTCGCCAGGACGCGCCCCATCACCCACGTGTTGTGCATGACCGGACCCTGGGGTGTGGCGGCCGTCACGCTTCGCGAGAGTGGCGCGGCCGCGAGAAGACTTGTCACGCGCGTGACAAACACAGGCTGATCGAACGACCTCGTGGGGCCGTCGACTCGCGACCCGACGTGCCTCCCGGGTCTCGCTCGTTCCGGTCGAGGGGCGCGTCGTTCCGACCTGCAGGATTCAGGACCACGCCGAGTGACTCGGGGGTAGTCTGAGACCTACGACGCATGACCCCCCGCACGCGTCGCGAACGAACCCCAGGAGCGACCGGCATGACCCCCGAGCCGTTGGACCAGCGCCTGCGCGACGACGCAGCCCTGGACGAGATCGAGACGACGAGTCGTCTGATCATCGCGGCCTCGGGCAGTGAGCAGCCGTTGAGCCAGACCGAGGTCGACGCGATCCTCGGTCTCGACGTTCCCTGACGACCCGCCTCGCCTCACCGACCGGGCGATGACCGCTGTGTGTCGGCCCGATGACCGGCCGATTGACACCTTCTTCACGCGGTCCCCTAGCATGGTCGAGGCCTGACCAGAGTCGACAGGAGACTCACGTGCGTTTTCGCATCCGCCCGGTGGAGAGCTCGTTCTACGACCTCTTCTCGGAGTCCGCGAACCACCTCGTGAACGGCGCCAACCTCTTGGCGCAGTTGCTCGACCCCGAGAGCGACCAGGCCGCCATCGGCGAGCGCATGCGCGAGGCCGAGCACCAGGCCGACGAGACGACCCACAAGATCGTCCAGACCGTCAACAGCACGTTCATCACGCCGTTCGACCGCGAGGACATCTACCGTCTCGCCTCGAACCTCGACGACGTCATGGACTACATGGAGGAGGCCGTCGACCTCGTCGGTCTCTACGAGGTCGAGCAGCTGCCCGCTCAGTACGCCTCGCAGATCGAGGTCCTGCAGCGCGCCACGCAGCTCACCGCCGAGGCCATGCCGCGCCTGCGCACCATGAAGGACCTCGAGGAGTACTGGATCGAGATCAATCGTCTCGAGAACCAGGGCGACCGCTCGTACCGACGCATCGTCGCCGACCTGTTCAGCGGCAACTACAAGTCGCTGCAGGTCCTCAAGCTCAAGGACATCGTCGACTCCCTCGAGCACGCCATCGACGCCCTGGAGTCCGTCGCCAACACCGTGGAACAGATCGCGGTCAAGGAGTCCTGAGCGTGGATCTCGTCCTGGCGCTGGTGATCGCCACCGTCGCCATCGCGCTGTTCTTCGACTACACGAACGGCTTCCACGACGCCGCGAACGCGATCGCGACCTCGGTCTCGACGCGCGCGCTGACCCCGCGCATCGCCCTGGCCATGGCGGCCGTCCTCAACTTCGTCGGCGCCCTGCTGGGTGTCGAGGTCGCCAAGACGATCAAGGACATCCTGTCCGGGTTCGACGGTGTGGTGGTGCCCGAGCACGCCCTGACCATCGTCATGAGCGCGCTCGTCGGCGCCATCACGTGGAACCTCATCACCTGGTACTACGGCATCCCGTCGTCGTCCTCGCACGCCCTGATCGGCGGCCTGATCGGGGTGGGACTCGCCGCCGGCGTCACGGTCGACTGGGACAAGGTGGTCGAGAAGGTCGCGATCCCCATGATCATGAGCCCGCTGCTCGGGTTCTGCGGCGCGTTCGCGGTCATGACGGCGATCATGTGGATCTTCCGGCGCAAGAACCCGCACGGCGTGAACCGCGGCTTCCGCCTCGCCCAGGTCGTCTCGGCGGCAGCGCTGTCGCTCGGCCACGGTCTGCAGGACGCGCAGAAGACGATGGGTGTGATCGTGCTCGCGCTCATCGCGGGTGGCGAGCACACGTCGGCCAACGACGACATCCCGTTGTGGGTCATCCTGGCCGCGGCCACCGCCATCTCCCTCGGCACCTTCTCCGGCGGCATGCGGATCATGCGCACGATGGGCCGGCGCATCATCGCCGTCGACCCGCCGCGAGGCTTCTCGGCCGAGTCGACCGCCGCGGTCGTGCTGTACGGCATGGCGATCTACGCCCACGCGCCGGTCTCGACGACCCACACCATGACGTCGGCGGTCATGGGCGCCGGCGCGACCAAGCGCTTCAGCGCCGTCCGGTGGGGTGTCGCCCGCGGGATCATCACCGCGTGGATCATCACGATCCCGGCCGCCGCCGCCGTCGGCGCGGTCTGCTACGGCCTGCTGCGCCTGCTCATCCCCGGCAACTGACGCGGCCAGGGGTCGCTGGTTCCCAGGCTCGCCGGGGAACCAGCACACGACGCACGGTTCCTCGTCGCCAACCGGGGGTCGCAACACCGCAGTGGTGCAGGAACCCGGGCTCGGTGCCGTGGCGGGTGCCGATCAGCCGAAGCGGCCCTGGATGTAGGCCTCGGTGGCGGGGTCGTCGGGGTTGGAGAAGATCTTCTCGGTGCGGCCCGACTCGATGAGGCGCCCCGGCTTGCCGACCCCCGAGAGGTTGAAGAACGCGGTCTCGTCCGACACCCGCGCGGCCTGCTGCATGTTGTGGGTGACGATGACGATCGTGTACTCGTTCTTGAGCTCGTGCACGAGGTCCTCGATGACCGAGGTCGAGATCGGGTCGAGCGCCGAGCACGGCTCGTC